>JANSYR010000021.1 GCA_024742285.1 bacterium
GCCAGGACCGAGATGCCCGCCTGCTGGAGCACCTGGTTCCGGGTCAGCTCCGCCGTCTCACTCGCGAAGTCCACGTCGCGGATCCGCGATTCCGCGGCCGACGTGTTCTCCTGCGCGACCGCCAGCGACCGGATCGACGACTCGAGCCGATTCTGCACCGTACCGAAGCTCGCCCGAAGCGAGGCGACCTGGGAGATCGCCGAGTCGATCAACGAGAGCGCGGCCTGCGCACTCGCGACCGAGCTGATCGTGGCGAAGTTGAAGCCCGAGACGCTGGATACGGTCCCGAGACCGATCGTCGATGCGCGCGCATCGACGGCGTTGATCGTGATCCGATCGTTGCTCGTTGCATCGACGCCGATCTGGAACGTCACGCCCGCTCCGCTCTCGAGAATCGTCGCGCCGTTGAACGACGTGACGGCAGCGATCCGGTCGATCTCCGAGATCAGGTCCTGGAACTCGTCGTTCAGCGTGTCGCGCTCGGCGTCGCCGAGGGTCCCGTTGGCCGCCTGAATCGCCAGCTCACGCTGACGGATCAGGATCGAGCTCACCTCGTTGAGTGCGCCTTCACCGACCTGCAGCAGCGAGATGCCGTCGTTGGCGTTCCGCCGCGCCTGCGCGATCGAGCGGATGTCGGCTCGGAACCCTTCCGAGATCGCGAGGCCTGCCGCGTCGTCCGCCGCCCGCGTGATGCGGAGACCGGAAGACAGCCGCTGAAGGCTCTTCTGGAGATTCCCGGTCGAGTTGACCAGGTTTCGCTGGGCGTTGATCGACGCCACGTTCGAATTGACTCGAAGTCCCATCCTGGGATCTCCTTCACAATATTCCGTACGAAATCGCTATCCGCTTCCGTACGTCTTCTGACCAACGGCCGCCTCGACCCATCCTTGCGTCGCCGGCGACCGTCCTGGGTCCACGACTATCCGAGCAGCGAGAGCGCGCTCTGCGTGGAGACGTTCGCCTGAGCCAGGACGGAGATGCCCGCCTGCTGGAGCACCTGGTTCCGGGTCAGCTCCGCCGTCTCGCTCGCGAAGTCCACGTCGCGAATCCGCGATTCCGCGGCCGACGTGTTCTCGACGGCGACGGCGATCGATCGGATCGCGGACTCGAGCCGGTTCTGCACCGTACCGAAGCCGGCGCGGAGCGAAGCGACGTTCGAGATCGCCGCGTCCAGGATCGTGAGCGCCGACTGCGCCGCCGTCACGGTCGAGACGCTGAGGGCACTGATGCCGATGTTGCTGCCGTTGGCGAGCACACCGGTCACGTCGATCCGGTTGTCGGCGGAGTTCTCGGTTCCGACCTGGAACGAGATCGTCGCGGTGCTCGAGAGCACGAGCGTGCCGTTGAACGAGGTGACCGAAGCGATCCGGTCGATCTCGTCGGAGAGATCGCTGACCTCGTTGTTCAGGGTCGTGCGCTCCGAAGAGCCGAGCGTGCCGTTGGCCGACTGGATCGCCAGCTCACGCTGACGAATCAGTATCGAGCTCACCTCGTTGAGTGCGCCTTCTGCCACCTGAAGAAGCGAGATGCCGTCGTTGGCGTTCCGCTGGGCCTGACCGAGGCTGCGGATGTCGGCGCGAAAGCCCTCCGAGATGGCAAGGCCCGCGGCGTCATCGGCCGCGCGCGTGATCCGAAGACCCGAAGAGAGTCGCTGCAGACTCTTCTGCAGACTGACCGTCGTGTTCGCGAGATTTCTCTGCGCGTTGATCGAAGCGGTGTTCGCGTTTACGCGAAGTCCCATGGTTACGTTTCCTCCTTGACGTCGAGCTCGTCATCCGTGACGCGCCCGGCCCGGTCCATGGCGACACTGCATCGCCGTGGACGAAGGGCCCACTGACGCACGGGGCTAGTGCAATGGCGGTGCCAGCCTGCGCGGTGCGCACCCTACATGCAGCACTCGTTCACGCATGGGCAACTCGGATTCCAAGTGCGCGATCGGCGCTCGGGGGTCGCCCTGCCCGTCACGAGCGCCTTGCAAGATCCCGTTTCAAGTCGGAGTACCGGATCCCGCTTCGTTTCAGATTGCGCGACGGAAGGCGCGCGTACGCCGAGGGAAGGCCCTTCACGCCGACGTGAAGGGTCCGAGCGACCGGTATCGATCTTGCTTTTCCGGAGGATGGATTCGTGTCTCGATGGGCGCGGCAGCGTCCGCAAGTATCGAGAGAAGGAAGACCGTGGCGACGACGCGAAAGAACGCACAGCCCGCGCCCCCCGACACCCCGCTGGATCAGGGGGGTTGGATCGCGTTGCGTGCGGATCCAGAAGAACGGATCACGGTCGGGTTCTCTTCGATCCAGGAGCGTCGGCACGTGCTCGACTGGCTGAACGAAGGCCTTCGGGACGGGCGTCCCGGAAGGCTGGTGAGCGAGTATCCGCTTCTCTTCGAGCGGAACGCGTCGGCCATCCCCGTGACGCTCTGGTCGCACACGACGCCGATCGCGTTCTGCATGCTCTGGGCCGTCACGTTCCGGGTCGGCGTGCACCGTCTGCGAACGGGCATGATCTCCCTCGTCTACACGGACCCCGGATTCCGCGGTCGTGGACATGCGAGCGACGTGGTGCAGGCCGCCATCGACGAGGCCACCGCCCTCGAGCTGGGACTCCTTCTTCTCTGGAGCGACGTCGAGGCCCTCTATTCCGGTCTTGACTTCGTGGAGGCAGGCCACGAATCGCTCCTCGTCATCGACGCTGCGACCGTCGAGCGCGCACTCCTCACCGAGCGCCCCGCGCCGAGTCTCGAGATCGGCTGCGCCACGCCGAGCGACTGGCTGGAGATCGAGCGGTTGCGGGGCTACCGGACGTGCCAGCTCGAGTTCGACCCGGGCGAGCTGGCTCGCTCGCGATCGATCCCGGATCTCGAGGTCCGGGTGGCCTCCGACGCGACGGGCCTCCGTGGCTTCGCCATGCGGGGACGCGGGGACGACCTCGTCGAGGTCGTACACGAATGGGGTGGCGATGCCGATGCGGCGCTTCTCTGTTGCCAGGCGCTCCTCGAGGCCAACGAGCCCTGGAACGAGCTCTTCCTGATGACGCCGCCCGCGCAGGACGCATTGTCGTGGTCGCTTCGTCAGGCAGGCGCGCATCGGGTCCGGAAGCGTCTCGCGTGGATGCGGGTCGCGTCGCCTTCGGCGCTGGCAGCGGATCTCTCGTCGATGCTCCCCGGCGTGAGCGGCCTCGCGATCGAGGTCGAGCCCACCGCAGGCGCAACGCCCGTCCGGATCCGACTCCGAAGCGCGCATGGCGAGACGCGCCTCGACCCCCGGTCCCTCTTCGACGCGCTCTTCGGGTGCGCCGGCCCGGAGGATCCGACCGAGCTCGCCCGCGCCCTCGAGCCCTGCCTCGGCCGAGCGGCCCTCGCGCACCTGCCGATTCCGCTGTTCGTCTGGGGCCTGGAGTCGATCTGAACCGATGATCTGGGTGACCCGACTCGATGGCGATCGCGTGCTGCTCAACGACGACCAGGTGCTCTACGTCGAGGCGACCCACGACACTCTTCTCGTGATGGCGACCGGTGAACGCCTGCGCATCCTCGAGAGCCCGGAAGAGCTCGTCGAGCGCGTCGCCGCCTGGCGTCAGCGCATCATGGGCCTCTCTCTCGTCCACGAATTCGAGCCGGATCCGGAATAGAAAGAAGCAGCATGGATCGACTCGTCCTCACCGGCCTGCTCCTCGGCGCAGGCGCCCTGTTCGGCACGCAGATCCTCGAAGGGGGACATCCGGCCGCGCTCGCCCAGGGGCCCGCCGCCGTCATCGTCGGCCTCGGCACCCTCGGCGCGACGCTGCTCTCCACGACCCACGACGCCCTCGCGGCGGCACGCCGCGAGCTTCGGCTCGTCCTCGTCCGCCCGAGCGATCACCGTGGCGTCCTTCCGACCCGATTCCGGGACCTCGCGCTGGTCGCGCGCAAGGAGGGCCTGATCGCGCTCGAGCGGCAGCTCGCTCAGCAGCCGACCCCGTTCATGCGTCGCGCCCTGCGACACGTGATCGACGGCTGCGACGAGCTCCAGCTGCGCGCCGTCCTTCGCTCCGACGTCGAGGGGCGCGAACGCAATCGCCTGACGGGCGCCTCGGTCTTCGAGACCGCGGGCGGATACGCACCGACGATGGGCATCCTCGGCGCCGTCCTCGGTCTGGTGCGTGCGATGGAGGCGCTCTCGGACCCCGATGCACTCGGGCAGGGAATCGCGGTCGCCTTCATCGCGACGATCTACGGCGTGGGCCTGGCCAACCTGGTGCTGCTGCCGGTCGCCACCCGGATCCGAGGCCAGGTCGAGGCCCGCTCGGCGGAGGACGAGATGGTGATCGAGGGCGCGCTCGCCCTGCAGGCGGGCCTGCCCCCGCGCGCGATCGAAAGGCTCCTCCGCGCCCACCTGACGGACGAGGTGTCCTCGTGACCTCGGCTCCGCGCGAGCACGTCCTTCCGTGATGAGAGGGGAGCACCGTCGAAGGGAGCTCGCCCCGAGCAGCGAGGGTACGAGCGGTCGCGACCGCTGGCTGCTCTCGTACGCGGACTTCATGACGCTCCTCCTCGCGCTCTTCGTCGTGCTCTATGCGAGCGCACGAGCGGAGGAGGACCGCGACGCCAGCCTCTTCGAGGGCCTGCAGGCCGCCTTCGTCTTCGACCAGGACTCGCCGTCCCCCGTCCCGACGAGCGGCCAGGCCCCCGGCGCCGAAGCGGCGAATGCGGAAGCTCTCGCCCCGGTTCCCGTCCTGATGCAGCTCGAGGAGGACCTCGTCGACGTCGTCGAGCGGACCCCCCGCGAGCCCGGGGACGAGCCCGGCGTCTCGCTCCACCGGACGGAACGGGGCCTGATCATCCGCCTCGCTTCGACCGAGTTCTTCCCAGCCGGCGGCGTCGAGATTCCAGCCGCCCGCCGGTCCGCGCTCGGGGCCATGGCGCCCGTCCTCGCCTCGACGACGGCTTCGCTGCAGTTCGAGGGTCACTCCGACGACCAGCCCGTCGCCGACGGCCCCTTCCCCTCCAACTGGGAGCTCTCCGCGGCGCGGGCGGCCGCCGTCGCGCGCCTCTTCATCGACGACCACGCCATCGCGCCGGGGCGGATCAGCGTGGTCGGACACGCGGCCCAGCGACCGATCGCCGACAATGCCGATCCCGCCAATCGCGCCCGCAACCGTCGCGTCGACATCGTCGTCCTCGAAGACGGCGAGCTCATCGCGAGCGGCGAAGCGGACGGCACCCGCGACGCCCTCGACGAGTTGCTCGAGGAACTCCCGCCGCTTCCGGACGAAGCGGACCAGACGCTCCGGCCGGCGCCCGCCGGGCCGCCGCCGGAAGACATCCCGCTCCCCTGATCCCGCTCCCTCGCGACCTCGCGATCAGCGCGCGGGCGGAGCCTGGGAAGACGCGCTCACCTCGTTCGCGCCGTCGGCATTCGCCTCGGACTCCACCGGACGCAGCTCGGGGAGCGGCGCGCGGGTCGTGTACCGGGGATCGTCGCTCACGACCTGTGTTCCCTTGCGGGTCGCGCCGTTGACCAGCAGCGGCGCCGCCAGGTTGAGGAAGATCTCCTTGTTGGAGAGCGTCACGATGCAGAGCAGCTCGACGTCGTCCCGGCGTTCGATGCCGAGCATCGCGAGGTGCTCGCGTTCGACCGGCGGATCGTACTGCGGGAAGAACGTCCACGGAGACGTCACGACGAAGGCCAGGTCCGGATCCTCGAGGCTGACCAGCCAGGCCAACGCAGAATCCGGCGCGTGCTCCATCAGGATGTAGCGGGTCTTTCCGGGGAACCCGGGCAGCGGCTCGAACGTCAGGACGTCCGCCTCCGGCACCTCGACGAGTCCAACCCTTCGACTCTCGAAACGGATCACGTCACTCATCGGTCGCTCCTTCCCAGTCCATCGCCCGCGCGGCCTCGCCCTTGGGCAGCTCGTCGAGCATCGCCTTGCTCATCGACGCGGCTTCGACGTTCGCCGACGCCACGCGTTCGAAGATCTCCTCGCGGAAGATCCCGACTTCTTCGGGGGCATCGATCGCGATGCGGACCTGCCCTCCGTTCGAAGCCACAACGGTCACGCGCACGTCCGGACCGATCCGAACGCTCTCGCCGTGCCTTCTCGTGAGTACCAGCATGAGAACCTCCTCGATTCTCGTGGGTTGTCGTCCAGTACGGACTAGATGTAGTCGAGCAGCGTCGGCTGCAGCAGTCGGGCGTTCACCTGGAGCGCCGCCTGCAGCGCCGTCTCCTGCGCAGTCAGGCTCGAGTAGACCTCGAAGGCGTCGGCGTCCTCGAGGAAAGACACCTGCGTCGCGATGTTCTGCTCCTGGAGCCTCAAACGTTCTTCGAAGGAATCGGCTTTCGAGTCCGAGCCACCGAGCACGGTTCGCTCCTGAGTCAGGTGTTCGCGAGCCGATTCGATGTCCGTGATCGCACCACGGATCTCGTCCACGTCCCCCTCGTCGATTCCCGTCCAGAGTCGAGACAGCGCCGCGAAGGCATCGTTCGCCCCCTGGAACGCGGCCTGTCCGTCACGGGTGACTTCGATCAGGACGCCGTCGTCGATCTCGACCTCGATCGCACTCGCCTCGCCGGTGAAGGTCACCGTCGGGGTCACGCCCGGTCCGAAATCGCCGGCCCGCGTGAAGGCCGGAGAGGCCGAGTCCAGACCCGAGAAGACGTAACCGCCACCGGGCGCCCGCACGTTCGCGTAGCTCAATACTTCGTCGAAGAGCTGCGCGACCTCCGTCTTGAGCGCCGCCGCGGCACCGGGATTCTGATTCGTCGAGCTGGCGGCGCCCACGGCCAGGGCCCCCGCGCGGCTCATCACTTCTTCGGCACCGTCGAGCGCCGACTCGGTCGCGCGCAGGCGGACCCTCGCCAGGTCGATGCTCCGGAGGTAGGTCGAGGTCTGGCTCGACGCATCCTTCAGGAAGAGGACCTTGCGATAGTCGACGGGATCGTCGGACGGACGGTTGATGCGAAGACCCGTCGCGGCCTGCTCCTGCGTGCGCGCGAGTCGGCTCCGCTGATCGTTCAGCTGAGCGAGCCCGAGTCGGGCGAGCGTCGATTGAGTGATTCGCATGCCGAAGGCTCCGTTCGGTCGGGCCGCGTTTAGATAACGTCGAAGAGGTCCTGGATCATCTCGCTGACCGTCCGCACGACGCGCGCGTTGGCCTGGAAGTTCGACTGCAGCTTGACGAGCTGAGCGACCTCCTCGTCGATCGAGACGCTCGAGATCGAGTCGCGCCGGTCCTGCACGGACTGGAGGAGCGCTTCCTGCTGTTCGAGGGCACGATTCGCGGTACGGGCCCGCTGTCCGATCTCGCCGGTCAGGTTGATCAGATTCGCCGCGATGCCCGCCGAGCTGCCCGTCGGCGCGCCCGGAACGTCGCCCGCGAGATAGCCGGTCACGCGCTCGTTCCTGATTCCACCCAGCTCGCGCGCCCAGCTCGCGTCGCCGATTCGCCCCCGAAGCGGCGGATCGAGCGGATCGATGTTCGCGCGGTCACCGGCAGCGATGTTGTCCGTCGAACCGCCCCGATCGGGATCGATCGCGTCCGAGATCCGGAGATCCCGTGCGGCCCCGTCGATGGTCGGGCGCGCGCTCATGTCCTGGAAGAAGTCGTTCCGCGTGTCGTCGACCAGCCCCACGCCGTCCTGATGCACAGCGTTGAATCGATCGACCAGCGTATAGACGAACGCATCGAGCTCCGCGATCGCGCCGGCGATCACCTGCTCCCGGGCGTTGATGGCCGAGCCGAGCTCGCCGCCGCTGATCTGGTTCGTCACGTCGAAGCTGCTGCCGGCCCCGGTGTAGTAGACCTGCGAGTACGTCGAATCGAGCGGATTCGGATTCGTGGGGTCGACGACGGCTTCGAGCTGCCCCGCGACCCGCCGGTCCACCAGGGAGAGGCCACCCGCCAGTCGGATGGAGACCGACCCGTCTTCGGTAGCGATCGTCTTGATCTCGATCTTCTCTGCGAGCTGGAGGACCAACGCGTCCTGTCGGTCCCGCAGGTCGTTCGCGGGCGCGAGGGTCTCCGCCTCGGCGATCCGTCCGTTCAACTCCGCGATCTCGCTCGCGAGGGAATTGATCTCGGGGATCAGACCGACGATGCCCCGGTCCGTGTCCCGCTGGAGCGTTCGCAGCTGGCTGTCCCAGCGATGGACCGTGTCGACGAAGGACTCGGCCGACGCCAGGACCTGGCCGCGAGCGACCTGCTGCCCCTCCTCGATCGCACCCTCGAGGCCGGCCATGGAGTCGAAGAACGACGCCAGCTCGTCACTCAGGCCTTCCGTCAGCTGATCGTTGACGATCGCTTCGATCTCGCGATACAGGGACGCGTCCGCGTCGGTCTCGGCGTACCGGGACGTCTCGCTGATGAGCCGTGTGTTGACGAACTGATCGACGATCCGCTCTACCGTGAGCTGCTCGACGCCGGAGCCGATCGCTCCGGCCGCGTCGGGCTGCGGCGTACCTGCCACCAGAACGGATCGCTGTCGCGAGTAGCCCGGCGTGTTGACGTTCGCGATGTTGTGACCGGTCGTCGCCATGCTTCGCTGGACGACGGTGATCCCACGGGTCGCGGTCTCGAGTGCGTCGAAGAGTCCTGCCATCGATCGTCCCTCAGATCGCCGCGCGAACGAGGCGTCCGCGACCGGCGGACGATTCCGAGGATCGGCCGGGGCCGTAGCCCTCGGCTTCGGGGATCGCCTGACCGAGCATGCGCAGCGTGTCCTGCACGCGACCCAGGGTCCGGTTCGCGAAGTCCTCGTTCGCGGCGAGGAGCGCGCGCGTCGAATCCATCAGTGCGCGCAGCCGCGCCTGGCGATCCACCAGCCCGTTCGCCACGTCCCCCAGCTTCGGCAAGAGCTCGGAGAGGCGCGCTTCCGCGGGCGTCTCCCCGAGGACGCTCGCCAGGGCGCGGGTCAGCTCCACCCGGGATTCCCCGTGCAGCCGGGCCTCCGCTCCGAGCGCCTCCTTCTCGGCCGTGGTCCGCTCGAGGTCGCGGGGGTCGAGCGTGATCAGCTCGTCCTCTTCACGACGCAGGACCTGCTTGAACCGGCGATAGGTCTCCTCTTCCGCCTCGACGACGACCTCGAGTCGCGTCACCAGCTCGCGAATCGAGCTCGCCGTCCGATCGTCGGGCTTCGACACCGAGCTCATCGCGCCGCCTCCTCCGTCGTGCCGTCCTCGTCCGGATCGGCGGCGTCTTCCCGCGCGTCGGTGAGCTGGCCTTCGAGCTGCTCTGCGAGACCGAATCGACCGTCCTCGGCGATCAGCCGCGCGTATTCCTGATAGAGATGGTCCTGGTACATGCGGCCGGCCTGCCCGCCGTCGAAGAGTCCCCCCTCGCTCTTCGGCGCGGCGCGGCGGAGCATCTCCCCCACGATGTACGCCTCGAAGGACTTGAGCGCGGTCTTCTCGTCCATCTTTCCCGCCGGCGTCTTGCCGAGGCTGTTCACCGTCGGCAGCGGCGGCGCCGTGATTCCGTCCATCACGCGACCCTCTCGTTCGTTTCGATTGCGCGAAACTTCACATCATCTCCACGTCGGCGGCGAGCGCGCCGCTCGCCTTGATCGCCTGGATGATCGAGATCAGATCCGTGGGCGTCGTGCCCATCGCGTTCAGGGCGCGGACGAGCTCGCCGATCGTGACCGTGTCTTCGATCACGCTCAGCTGTGCCTGCTCCTCGAAGGCCTCGATCTCGGTGTTCTGGAGTCGGGTCGTCTCGCCGCGGCCGAAGGGCGCGGGCTGGGACACCTGATTGGTCCGGTTCACGATCACCGTCAGGTTGCCGTGGGAGACCGCGACGGTGGAGACGCGTACGCGATCGCCCATCACGATGGTGCCGGTCCGCTCGTTCAGGATGATGCGTGCCGCCTTGTCCGGGACCACGTCGAGGGTCTCGACCCGTGCGAGGAAGCCCACCACGTCGTCGCGGTACGCAGTCGGAATCGTGAGGTCGAGCGTCCCCGAGTCGCGCGCTGCGGCCACCCGGGCGTCGAACGCCTCGTTGATGCGACTCGCCGTCCTGCGCGCCGTCGTGAAGTCCGGATTATGGAGCGAGATCTCGAACTGCTCGCGGCCTACGAGGCTGTACGCCACCTCCCGCTCGACGGTCGCGCCCCCCACGAGGGTGCCCACCGTCGGATGGTTCTGGGAGACGGCCGCGCCACCCCCTTCGACCGAGAAGCCGCCCACCGCCACGGCACCCTGGGCGATCGCATAGATCTCGCCGTCGTTGCCGAGGAGCGGGGTCATCAGGAGCATCCCACCCTCGAGGCTCTGCGCATCGCCAATCGAGGAGACGACCGCGTCGATCTCGGTCCCGGTCCGCGCGAAGGGCGGGAGGTCGGCGGTCACCATGACCGCCGCGACGTTCGCCACGCGGATCGCGTTCGGGTCGAGGGCGATGCCCATCTTCGAGAGCAGGCTGCGGAGGGACTGGGTCGTGAAGCGCGCGCCGGCCTTGTCTCCGGTGCCGCGCAGGCCGACGACGAGGCCGTAGCCGATGATCTGGTTCGATCGCACGCCCTTGACCGAAGCCATGTCCTTGAGCCGCGCTGCGTCGGCGGTCGGGGTTCCCAGAGCGAAGAGCACGACCAGCGCGAGGATCACCCGCAGGCCGCGACGAATCCGGTCCTCTACACGACAGACGCGCATCAGAACGGGTACGCCCAGTCGAGGAAACGGGTCATGAATCCAGGACGCTGCTTGTCGTCGAGGACGCCCATTCCGTCGTAGGAGAGGCGCATCTCGGCGACCGAGTTGCTGAGCACGCTGTTCTCGATCGTGAGGTCTTCCCGGCGAACGAGGCCCTCGAGCGAGATGTACTGCGCCTCGTGATTCACCACGACGGATCGCCGACCGCGGATGTGAAGGATGCCGTTCGGGAGCACACCGATCACCCGACAGGTGATGACGCCGGTAAAGGTTCCTCGGCGACTCGTGAGCGCCTCCCCGGTGAACTCGGTCTGCATCTGACTGTTCACGACGTTGAGCTGGCTCCCCTGGTCGACACCGGTCCCCTCGTCGTCGAATCCGAAGATCCGCAGCAGTCCCTGGATGGGGCTCGCAACGAGCTTCTGGAAACCGACGTCGGAGGAGAGACCGACGTTCGCGAGCCGGTTGGCGTCCGTTTCCGTCCGGGCATCCCCTTGTGCCTCCGTCGCCTCGACGATCACCACCGTGACGAGATCGCCGACAGTGGCGGCTTTCTCGTCGAAGAACAGGAACGACCCGGACTGGGTCGCCCCCGTCCAGATCGAACCGTCGGTCGTGGGGCGCGCAGGCGGCGTCGGAAGCGCCTCGTAGTCCATCGGCTCACGCGCCTCGCGCAGCGACGTCTCGACGCAGCCGACGGAGAGCGCGACGAATGCGACGGCGACGACGCCGAGAGCGCGGCTTCCGCGATCAGAACGCGACATGGACCCGCCCCTCCGCATCGATACGGCCCGAGAGCTCACGCTTCGAGTCGACGTTCAGGACCCGGATCCAGTCGCCGAGTGCCCCCGCCTCCTGAGCGCGCCCCATCGCGCTCACGCGCAGCGGTCCCGCCTGGAGGACGAGCTGGACGCGATCCCCCCGTTCGACCAGAGGAACGCCCTCGACCTGCGAGGCGCGGAACACCCGGTCCTTGCGCAGCGAACGCTTCGCGCGCAGCCCGATCACCTCCGCCACTTCGCGGACGACGTCACGCGGCAGGCGATTGGCGTCGCGATCGACGACAGTGAAATCGGAGGCGTCGAGAATCATCCCCCGTTGGATGTCACGGACAGGAACGACCACTCTCTCGGTCCGTCGGACGTAGGGCGAGACGACGGCGCGACGGACGAGGCGATCGCCCGCGTAGAGCGAGATGGCGAGCGGCACCCGGCCGCGCAGCGGCTCGGCCGCGCGGGTCGAGATTTCCGTTCGGAGCGTCCCGGGATACCGGTCCCGGTCCACGGTGAAGCTGCCGAGCGGCGGGATGTCGATCGACGTACGGGCACCTTCCGCCTCCGAACGCGCGATCCGCGCCCGGACGAAGCGCTCGATGTCGGTGCGGACGCGCTTCTCGCCGGCGTCGGCCTGCGCCGACGCGACGACGAGCGCCTGCCCCGTGATCGCCACGAGGAGCAGACATGCGATCGTCCACGAACGCCCCGCCGCAATTCGGTTTCCCCACCTTCGCAACTTGCCTTCCTCCGGTATCTGCGCGCCGACGCGCGCGTCAGCCGCCTACCACGGCGGCAGTCGCCTACTGCGAGAGCTGGGACGCGATGCGGAGCATCTCGTCGCCGGCCTGGATCACTCGGGAGCTGACCTCGAAAGCCCGCTGGGCGAGGATCATCTGGACGAGCTCCTCGGCGACCTCGACGTTCGAGCCCTCGAGGAAGCCTGCCGCGATCCCGCCGAAGCCGTTCTGCTCGGGCAGCCCCGTCTCCGGGTCGCCCGAGGCATTGGTCGCCTCGAACTGGTTTCCGCCGACCATTCGCAGACCTGCCGGGTTGGCGAAGCGCGCGAGCTGGATCTGGCCGAGGTTGAGAGGCTGGGAGTTCCCCGCCTGGGCTGCGTTCACGGTTCCGTCGGGAAGCACCGTCACGGAGATGGCGTCCGGCGGGACGGTGATGTTCGGAATCACCTGGTAGCCCTGGGCGGTCACCACGTTGCCGTCGCCATCGAGCTTGAACGTGCCGTCTCGAGTGAAGACGAGGTCGCCGTTCGGGCGCTGGACCTGGAAGAAGCCCAGGCCGTCGATGGCCATGTCGAGCTGATTCCCCGTGTTCAGACGATCGCCCGCGCTGAAGATCTGGTTGATCGCGCCGAGCTGGACGCCGTGACCGACCTGGACACCCGTCGGCAGCACGGAGCCGTCGTCACTCGACGCGCCCGGAGCTCGCAGAGTCTCGTAGAAGAGATCCTGGAACTCGGCCCGGGACTTCTTGAAGCCCGTGGTCCCGACGTTCGCGATGTTGTTCGCGATCGTGTCGATCTGTGCCTGCTGGGCCTCCATGCCGGTGGCCGCGGTGAATAGAGCTCGCATCAGCGGATTCCTTCGATCAGTCTCTGGGTGGTTTCATCGTCGACCTGCATCGCACGCACGTTCGTCTCGAAGGCGCGCTGGAGCATGACCATCGTGGCCAGCTCCCTCGATGCATCGACGTTCGAGCCCTCGATCGAGCCCGGGATGAACTGGTTTCTCTCGAGGACGCGGAGCCCCGCGTCCTCCGGCGCGCTGAAGACGCTCTGTCCCTCGCGCTTCAAGGCCTGGGGGTCGTCGAAGTCGGCCACCTTGAGGCGACCGATCACGTTTCCGGTCGAGTCGACGATCGCGCCGGTCTGATCGATCCGCGCGGCGCTGTCCCGGACCTCGATCGAACCGCCCTCGCCCTGCACGGGGTAGCCGGACGGCGTCGCGAGCTCTCCCTCGCGATTCAGCATGAAGTTGCCGGCGCGCGTGTAGCGCGTGCCCTGGGGCGTCAGGATCTCGAAGAAGCCCGGGCCGTCGATCATCGTGTGGAGCGGCGACCCCGTTCGTTCGACCGAGCCGCGCTCGAAGTTCGAGCCGACCTCGTCCGTGGAGACGAAGCTCGTCGCCGGCGCGCCGTTCACCGCCTGCCCCGAAGCCGCCCGGAGCGACGACTCGAGGACGGCGCGAAAGATCGACTCCGAGCGCTTGTACCCCGGCGTTCCGACGTTCGACAGGTTGTTCGACACGACATCGAGATCGCGCAGCTGCGCCGATGCCCCTGATGCCGAGATGTAGGATTCGCTGCCCATGCCTTCCTCTTGCCCACCGCTCCGTACGTCGAACGCACTCCGGGTGGCATTCCTGGGGAGGGCATTCGCAAGCCCCGTGCCACGCGCCGCGCAGGACCGGGAAGACTGCAACCCCTCGGATCCAGTCGTCTTTTTCGGAAGACGCCCGAAGGTGGCCGGCAAGATCTGCCCACCTCGGCCCGCGGATTGAAAGCCTTCGTTTCAGGCTGGAAGGCGCGCAGGGCCCCGGACTACGCCGTCGCTCCGGCGAGCTCCTCGCCGATCGAGTCGGCGAGCAGCCTGATCCGGCGCGAGATCGGCGCGCGGGGCGCGTCGTCGAAGAGCGGGACCTGTCGTGCGACGGCGGTGCGTGCGGCGGGGTCGTCGGGCAGGACCGCGCGCAGCGGCAGCGGTCGATCGAGGAAGCGTCGGGTCATGCGCTCGAGGGCGAGATGGGTGCGCGCGCCCTCTTCCGCGTCTCGCGCCCGGTTCACGACGAGCTCGAGATCGACCTCCGGCCGTCGCTCCACGAGCCGACGCGCCATCGTGTAGGCATCGGCGAGGCTCGTAGGCTCCGGTGTCGCAACGAGCCAGACCCGATCGCAGGCACAGGCGACCTCCACCACCGAGGCGCCGATCCCCGCCCCGAGGTCGAAGACCGTGAGGTCGTGCTCCGCGAAGCGAGCCGCGAAGGGATCGTCCGGTCGCCCGGCCGCCAGACGGGCGATCAGGTTCGCGCCGGGCTCCGAAGATCCGCTCACGAGCAGGTCGAGCCGGTCCGTCCCGCGCGTGAGGAGCCGGTCGAACCCGACCCTCCCTTCGATCCAGTCGCTCAGCGTGAAGGACGGGATCCAACCCAGCAGGAGGTCTGCGTTCGCAAGTCCCGCGTCTCCGTCGACGAGCAGGACCCGTCGCCGCTCCGCGAAGCGAGCCATCGCCAGCGAGAGATTCACGGCGAGCAGGCTCTTGCCGACGCCGCCCTTGCCACTCACGATCGCCAGGCTGCGAGGCGGGCGCTCCACGTCCAGTCCGCCGGTTGCCGGCGTACGCGAACGCCGACGGGCGGAGAGCCCGGTCGCCTGCCCATCCCGTGCCCGCTGCCCGGGTGCGTCCACGATCATGCCGCGGCCCCGAAGAGCGATCGGACCATCGGACCCGATTCGGCGGGCTCGAAGTCCTCGGGGACCCGCTGCCCCGTTCCCAGCCAGGAGGCCGGGGGGCAGTGCGGATCGAGCAGGAGGTCGACGACGGGGCGCAGACTCTCGCATTCGTCGGTCCGCGTGAACACGATGCGATCCGGTCGGAGCGACGCGAACCGGTCGAGCTGGGCTCGGAGGATCTCCGGGCGGGCCGTCGCGTCGACGACGAGCTCGACGCGCAGCGCCGCTCCCAGGCGATCACGGAGCGGCTCGAGCGAGACGAGTCGGCTCTCGTCCTCGCGCCCCCGCCCCGCGGTGTCGACCAGCACCTCGTGCCCGGCGCGGCGCGCCGGCAATCGCGCGATCTCCGTCGCGGAGCTCGCCTCGACGAAGGGCGATTCGAGGAGCGCCGCGTAGCGCCGCAAGGGATCGGACGCGCCCACCCGGTAGTGATCGAGCGACACGAGCGTCACGTCCCGCTCTCCTTCTTCGTTGCGTGCCGCGAGCTTCGCCAGCGTCGTCGTCTTGCCGACCCCCGGCGCGCCCACGAGCATCCGCACCTGGCCCGGCTCGAGGGGACGCGGTGGCGCGAGCCGGGACTCGATCGACGTGCGCACGAAGCGTTCGAGCCCCACGCCTGGCGTGTCCTCACACGCGTGCTGGAAGCCCGAGATCAGATGTTCCCGGGTCGACGGCGCGAGCCCCGCGATCTCGAGCCGACGCCGCGCGAGATCGAGGCCCGCTTCGTCGGTGGGCGAGAGCGCGCCGCGCTCGGATGGACCCAGCGCGCGACCGAGCGCTTCGATGGCGCGGTGGACGGACCGGAGCTCGCTGCGCATCTCGGCCTCGAAGCGGGCGAGCCGATCGTTCGTCACGGCGACGGACGCGGCCCTCTCCGCCTCGGACCTCGCCTCCCCAGGCTCGACGAGCGCGCGCAGATCGGGCGCCACCGGAGCGGAGTCCAGCGGTGTCTCGAGGGGCCTGGCGTCCCCCCGTTCCCGCGCGGCCTGGACCTCGACCACGCTCCGCGAGAGCAACCCGAACCGATCCCAGCCCCGATGGATCGTGCGTGAGCCGAGAATCAGCGCGTCCGGCCCCAGCTCGGCCCGCACCTGGGCGAGCGCTTCCGGGAGGCTCGGTGCCTCAAACCGTTTGATGTGCATCGGCCTCGAGCCTCACGGTCTCCATCGCCACGACCTGCACGCCACCGGGCAGCTCGCCGTGAGACATCACCGCCATGCGCGGCAGGAACCGCGCGATGATCTGCCGCAGCGGCGAGCGGATGCTCTGGGTCGCCAGCAGGACCGGCCCGAGTTCGTCGCCTCCGAGCCCCAGGCGATCGACGGCCCCCTGCACGCCACGGACGAGGCCATCGAGCGTCATGGGATCGACTGCCAGGAAGGACCCGCTCTCGGAACGTTGCACCACACTCCTCAGGTGCTCCTCGAGGTCCGTCCCGAGCGTGATCACCGGCAGTCGACCATCGTCCTGGAGATAGGGGCGCGTGATCGAGCGCCCGAGCCGCTCGCGGACGAGGTCCGTGAGCAGGTCGGGGTCCTGGATCTTCCCCGCGTGCTCGGCCAGGGTGTCGAGGATCGTTCCGAGGTCCCGGATCGAGACGCGCTCCGAGAGCAGTGAACGCATCGTGCGATGGAGCAGTGAGAGCGGCACCACCGCCGGGACGAGCTCCTCGACGACCTTGGGAGAACCTTCGGCGAACTGGTCCAGCAGATCCTGTACCCGCTGGCGCGTGAGCAGCTCCGGCGCGTGGTTCCGCACCACCTCGGCGAGATGCGTGGAGAGCGCCGTCGAAGCGTCCACGACGGCATAACCCGCCGCGCTCGCGCGATCCCGGTCGCGCTCTTCGATCCAGCGCGCAGGCAGGTCGAAGGCCGGATCCCGGGTCTGGAGCCCGGGGATCTCCTCGGCGTCTTCCCCCGGCGCGATCGCGAGGGAGCGTCCCTGCGGAATCTCCGCGCCGGCGACCTCTTCGCCGCGCACGCGGATCGAGTAGCCGCCCTCGGCGAGGTCGAGGTTGTCGCGGATGTGGATGAGTGGGACGATGAAGCCGAGCTCCGAGGCTAGCTGTCTCCGCGTCGCGCGGATCCGGGAGAGCAGCTCCCCTCCCCGGCTCTCGTCGACCATCGGGATCAGGCCGTAGCCGATCTCGAGCTCGAGATCGTCGAGGACGAGGGCCTCGCGAATCTGCTCTTCCTCCGTGGGGGCCGGGATCTCCGTCGTCTGAGGCAGGACCTCCGGCTCCGGCTCCTCGGGCTTCGCGAAGAGCGCCACACCCGCCGCCGCAGCAGCGAGCACCGCGAAGGGCGCGAAGGGCAGGCCCGGCACCACGGCCATCACCCCGAGCATCGCGGCGGTCATTCCCATCGCCTTCGGCTGGAGCACGACCTGATCGCGCAGCTCGGCCGAGAGCGAATCCCCCGCACCCGCCCGGCTGACCACCACACCCGCCGCCGCCGAGACGACGAGGGCCGGCACCTGGCTCACGAGCCCGTCGCCCACCGTCAACGTCGTATAGGTCTGCGCCGCTTCCAGGATGGGCATGCCCTCCTGGAACACGCCGACGGCGAGCCCACCGACCAGATTGATCAGCATGATGACGATGCCCGCGATGGCATCGCCCTTCACGAACTTGCTGGCACCGTCCATCGCGCCGTAGAAGTCCGACTCCCGCTGGACCTCGATCCGTCGTTTGCGCGCCTCCGCATCGTCGATCACCCCCTGGTTCAGGTCGGCGTCGATCGCCATCTGCTTGCCGGGCATCGCGTCGAGGGTGAAGCGCGCGGCGACTTCGGCGATCCGACCCGCGCCCTTCGTGATCACGACCATGTTGATGATCACGAAGATCAGGAAGATCACGATACCGATCGCGTAGTTGCCCCCGACGGTGAACTCACCGAAGGCGCGAATCACGTTGCCCGCCGCGTCGGATCCTTCGTTGCCATGAAGCAGGATGAGGCGCGTACTGCCCACATTCAGCCCCAGCCGCATCAGCGTCATCATCAGCAGGAGCGACGGGAAGACGGAGAAGTCCAGCGGACGTTCGACGAAGAGCGCCAGCAGCAGGACGATCAGGCCGAGCGTCAGCGAGAGCGACAGGAAGAGGTCGAGCACCGCCGCAGGGAGCGGAACGACGAGGAGCGCCAGGATGAAGAAGAACGAGCCGCCCAGAACGAGCTGACTGACCGGGAGCTTCGGCATCAGGCGGCCCTCCAGCCGTTCGCCCGGGTCGGATCGAGCTTGTAGACGTAGGCGAGGACTTCAGCGACGACCTGATAGAGATCTTCCGGGATCTCCTGATCGATCTTCGCCGTGCGGTAGAGCAGCTGGGCGACCGGCTTGTTCTCGACGACCGGGATCCCGAGCTCCTCCGCGCGACGACGGATCCGGAGCGCGACGTGGTTGCGGCCCTTCGCCAGGACCTTGGGCGAGGACTGCTCCGGCGGCCGATACTGGAGCGCCACGGCGTAGTGGGTCGGGTTCACGACCACGACGTCGGCATCGGCGATGGCTTCGAACATGCGGCGCTGGGCGACCTCGCGCTGGATCTGACGAATCCGGCTCTTGACCTTCGGATCGCCTTCCCGCTGCTTCGCCTCGTCACGCACCTCCTGCTTCGTCATGCGGAGCTTCTTCTCGTGCTGGTAGCGCTGCCACACGTAGTCGACGATGGCGAAGACCGCGAAGACGGCCAGGATGGTCCAGATCGTCCGTTCGAGGAGCTCGCCCCCGAGGAGCGCGATCGAGACCGGCGACGCGCCGATGTGCGTGAGCACCGCGGGAAGACTCGGCGCGAGGAGCCAGACGAGGATCAGCACCACGACGATCAGCCGGAGGATCGACTTCGCGAGCTCGTAGAGTTTGTCGAGACTCACCATCCGTTTGAGGCCCGAGAGCGGGTTCAGCTTCTCCAACTTCGGCTGGAGCGCCTCCGGCGAGAGCATCCAGCCGACCTGAACGATGTTGCCCGCCACCCCCACGACCAGGAAGAGGATTGCAAGGGGCGCGAGCGACGCCATCACGACGAGCGAGAGCTTCATGAAGATCGCGTGATAGTCGGAGACCGAGTCCGGCACGATCCAGATGCCGCCCCATACGGTCCGGGCGGTCTCGTGCACCGTCGCGGCGAGTCGCTCGCCCAGGGGCGAGGACAGCGCCAGCGCACCGGCGACCAGCAGCACGACCGTGGACACGTCGCGACTCTGCGCGACCTGCCCCTTCTTCCGGGCGTCCTCCTTCTTCTTCGGAGTCGCCGCCTCGGTCTTTTCGGCGTCATCCGCCAAGGGAGCCCTCCATCAGGATCGCGAAGACGCGGCTCGGCCACGTCTCGAGCACGTCCTTGAAGGCGTGCACGAACTCCCCCGCCCCGAAGCCGACGAAGAAGAGAAGCATGCCGACATGCAGGGGCAGGTTCACGAGGAGCAGGTTCAGCTGCGGCATCGCCCGCGCGAGCACCCCCGTCGCCATGTTCTGGACGAAGATCGCCACCGAGATCGGCGCGGCGAGCTGGAAGGCGAGCTCCCAGATCACGCTGCCGAGCGCCGCGATCTCCCGATAGACCCCCTGGCCCGGCAGGTCGCCGCCGATCGGCAGCGAATCGAAGGACGCGACGATCCCGCGGATCAGCTCGTGGTGTCCTCCGATGATCAGGAAGATCAGCATCGCGAACGTGTTGAACGCCGTACCGATCGCCACGGAAGAGGCCCCACTCGTCGGATCGAGGCTGCGCGCCGCGCCGAGACCGCCCTGGATCGCGACGAACTCGCCGAGCTGCAGGATGCCCGCAAAGACGAGGCCGGACCCGATCCCCACGATGACGCCGATCATCACTTCGACGAGCACCGCCCCGGCCAGCGTCGCCATGTCCCATTGGGACGCCGCGAGCTCGGGTGTGCCCACGGGCGAAGCCACCCATGCAATCATGAGCGCCGACATCATCCGGATCCGCATCGAGAGCGCCGGATGGCTGAAGACCGGCCCCGCGATCATCATCGTGAAGACCCGGACGCTGCCGAGCAGCGCCCAGAGAACGGGCATCAAGCCGACCTCGAACGTCACGCCGGATCGTCCTTCCCCGCGTGGGAATCGATCACGCGAAGCATCCCTCCCTGTCCACGAAGATCACGGTCCACCGTTGGCCGCCACGATCTGCATGACGCGGCCGGAGAACTCCATCATCAGCTGCATCATCCAGGGAAAGAGACCCGCGAAGACCGCGAAGACCGCGACGATCTTCGGCACGAAGGTGAGCGTCTGCTCGTTGATCTGCGTCGCCGCCTGGAAGACGGCGATGATCAGACCGACGACGAGGCTCGCGAGGAGCGCCGGCGCCGAAACCATCAGCGTCGTCATCATCATGTCCTGGATCACGGTTCCCAGTTGTTCGAGGGACATCGTCCTCTCCCCTGCGCCCGTTCGCGCCTATTGCAGTCCGCTCACGAGCGCGGTCAGGGTCAGATTCCAGCCGTCGACCAGAACGAAGAGCATCAGCTTGAACGGCAAGGCGATCATCACCGGCGGGAGCATGATCATGCCGAGGGAAATCAGCATCGAAGCGATCACGAGGTCCACCACGAGGAAGGGCAGATAGATCATGAAGCCGATCTCGAAGGCCGTGCGCAGCTCGCTGATCATGAAGGCCGGCATCAGCACCGAAATCGACACGTCCTCCGCCGCCTCGGGAATCGCCTCCCCCTTCATCTCGACGAAGAGGAGCAGATCATTCTCGCGTGTGTGCGCCAGCAGGTAGTCCTGCACCGGCGCGAGCCCGCGTTCGATCGCGACGTCGCCGCCGATCTCCTCCGCCATGTAGGGCTTGAGGGCATCCTCGTAGACCACCTCGCCGACCGGCGTCATCACGTAGACCGTCGTCATCAGCGCCAGCCCGACCAGCACCTGATTGGGCGGCAATGTCGCCGTCCCGAGGGCCTGTCGAAGCAGGGCGAGCACGATCAGGATCCTCGTGAAGCACGTCGCCATCAGCAGGATCGAGGGCGCGATCGAGATCGCCGTCAGGACGAGGACGATCTTGAGCGTGTCAGAGAGCTTGTCCGGCGCCGTCGCGCCGTCGATCGAGACGGAGAACGTGGGCGATGCCTCCGCCACGTCCTGTGCCGCCGCTTCGGGCGCCGAGACCGCGAGCAGCGCGAACGCGAACAGGGGCAGCCAACCGCTCCACGCGCTCAGCACGCTCGTCAAACGCGGCTTGCGCCGCGCCCCGGGTGCCTCGTCGACCTCCGGGATCGTGGCTTCGCGCGCCGCCGCTTCATCGGGCAGCCGCGCCAGCCTCGCGATGCCCTGCTCGCTCGCGCCGAGCAGCAGTCGTCTTCCGTCTACTTCCACGAGATGGAGGCGCTGCTTGGGACCGAGCGGGACGGACTCCACGACCTGGATCGACCTCGGCGCGCGTCCTCCGCCCGGAGCGAGCCCGAAGCGCACGAGTGCCCCTCGCAGGAGCACGATGGCTCCCAGCACGACGCAGAGTGCGGCGACGGTCTCGAGCATGGTTCCCTCCGAACCCGATCCAGCCAGACGAGCGGTTTCAGCTCGCCGCGGCGGCGGTGGTTGCGATGAGTTCGGTGATGCGGATCGCCACGCGGTCGTCTTCGCTCGAAATCTCACCGCGCGCGATCAGCCGGTCGTTCACATAGATGTCCGCGGGCTCGCCGCTTCCTCGGTCGAGCTCGACGATCGACCCCTTCGAGAGGGCAAGGACGTCTCGAACCGGTAGATGCGCGCTGCCCACCTCGACACTCAGACGAAGCGGGACCTCCATGATCAGACCGAGGTCCGGCGGAGCGCCGCCCGCGGTCGCCTCGACCTCTTCCGGCTTCTCGCTCTCACCCGCGACGACTTCCTCGTCGATCTCCGGGAGCTCTTCGCTCTCGTCGCTCATCGTCCCCTACTCCACACTATCTACGCGATCCCCGAGCTGGACGGCGCGCTTGCCGCCCTGCGTTCCGGCGATCGCCCTGAACTTGTCCTGACTGCCGATTCGAACCGTGAGTGCACCGTCCGAGGGCACATCGAGCGGGATCACCGATCCCGGCTCGAGCCTGCCGACCTCGGCGAGGGAGAGCTCCGCGGTCCCGACCTGCGCCCGAAGCCGGATCGGCACTTCCATGACCGAGACCCCGAGCGAGCTGCCGAGTCCCGGCGAAGCAGTCGCCGCCACGGCCTCCTTGGCGCCGAACGCGCTCGCGGGAATCGCGATCCGGACCCGGCACGCCTCCGAGAAGCCCTTCACGTCGAAGGTCGCGAGGACCGCGAAGCCGCCGAGGCTGTCGGCGACGCTCGCTCGGCTGATCAGCCCTTCGAACGAGAGCTGGGTGGCCGCGATCTTGTTCCAGGCGCGCTCGATGTGAGCGAGCATCTCGGTCGCGGAGCGGGCGTAGAATCGGCGCTCGATCCGGGAGTACTCCCGCGTCGGCGGCCGCGTCGGCTTGAGCGTCGGTCCCGACCCGAAGCTCATGCTGAGCATCTGGAAGAAGAAGGGGCGCGACATGAGCAGGTAGCCCTCGAGACCCTTTGGAAGGATCTGGTAGGCCGCGACCAGGTCGGTCGGCAACATCAGCTCCGCGAGCTCCGACATGTCGATCTCGCGATGGCCGATCAGCGAGAAGCCGATGACCCGCTGGTACTGATTGGACAGGGCGAGGCCCTGCTCGAACGCGAAGTCCTCGTTCGCGCGCTGCAGGTCCATCTCGGCGTAGCGAGGGCGATGCGAATCGATGTCCGCATCGCGCTCCGCGACGACCTTCGGAATCTCCTCGAGGAGCGCATCGAGCTCCTCGCGCGAGAGAACCGCTTCTTCCGCCCCGTTCGACTTCACTGAACCACGAACTCCGTGAACAGGATCGAGCGGATCTGCCCCGAATCGAGGAGATCGTTCACGCGCTCGAGCATGTCTTCCTTGAGAAGTGCCTTGCCCTCGAAGTCCGTGATGTCCGAGAGCTGCTTGCTCGAGAGGAGTACGATCAGCGCGTCCCGCACCTGCGGCAGGCGGGCGTCGATCTCCTCTTTGACGTCACTGTCCGTCGTCTCGAGCTCGACCCGCAGCTTGAGGAAGCGGTTGTACCCGTCGCCGGTCACGTTGACCACGAAGGGGTCGAGCCCGTAGAGCCGCTCCTTGAAGTCCTCGGTCAGCGCTCGCTGCTTCGCGGCCGCTTTCTCGGCGGCGAGCTCGGCCTCGATCGACTGCTGTGCGGTCGGCGGCGGCGGAGGCTGCTGCTGACTCGCGAAGAAGAAGGCGCCGCCGGCACCCAGCCCGAGCGAGATCAGCGCGGCGGCGATGATCATCACCAGTCCTCCCTTGCCCCCACCGGACGAGCTCTCCTGGGTCTCCTCGGCTTCCGTCTCGTTGTCCTTGTCCTTGGCCATCCATCTGCTCCGTACGTGGGATCCCGATCGGGATCCCGTGATTGCTCAGTCGCGCGCCATCCGCGCGCGGGATCGAATCGGGTCTGCGATCAGCGGCTCACCGAGGGAATGCTCGCGGGCCGGCGCGATCCGTCGGTCTCGATTCCGAAGTCCTTCAGACGTCGCCACAGGGTCGTCGTCGAGATCTGGAGGAGCGCCGCCGCGCGCTTGCGGTTCCAGTTCACCTGCTCGAGGGTATTGAGGATGTGAGAGCGCTCCATCACCTGGAGGCTGTGGATCGTCTCGCCTTCGCGGACGAGAGACTCCTCCTTGAGGCGAACCGGCAGATCCTCGACGAGGATCTCTTCCCCCTGGCACAGCGCGACCCCACGCTCGATCGAGTTCTCGAGCTGGCGCACGTTGCCCGGCCACGCGTAGCCGGCGAGAAGCTCCATCGCGTCGGTCGAGATACGCTCGACGGGCTTGCCCGCGCGCTCGGCGAAGCGGCGCAGGAAGTGGTTCGAGAGGGCGCGGACGTCTTCCGGCCGTTCCCTGAGCGGCGGCACGTGGATCGGAATCACCGCAAGGCGGTAGTAGAGATCCTCGCGAAAACTCCCCTCCGCGACCTCGCGCTCGAGATTCTTGTTGGTCGCCGCGACGAGCCGGACGTCGACGTAGCGAGTCGTCTCGTCGCCGACGGGCCGCACTTCGCCGGTCTGCAGAAAGCGCAGGAGCTTGACCTGCATCGACAGGGGCATCTCCGCCGCCTCGTCGAGGAAGACCGTCCCTTCGTGGGCGAACTCGAAGAGACCCTTCTTGTTCGCGGTCGCACCGGTGAAGGCGCCGCGTCGATGCCCGAAGAGCTCGCTCTCGAGGAGCGTCTCGGGGAAGGCGGCGGAGTTGACCGCGCAGAAGACGCGGTCCGAGCGGCGGGAGAGCCGGTGGATCGCCCGGCCGATCAGCTCCTTGCCGACGCCGGTCTCGCCGGTGATCAGGACCGAGCTGTCCGTGTCGGCCACCTTCTCGACCAGGCGCAGGAGGTCCTCCATCGCGCGGGACGTCCCGACGATGCCGGTGAGCGCCGACAGATCCTCGTTCTCGGATTCGGCCGCAGAGATCTCCGCGCGAGGCGAAGACGCTTGCGCCTTGGCGAGGCCGTCCTCCACGATGGAGACGAGATCGTCGCGGTCGATGGGCTTGCGCAGGTAGTTGAGGGCGCCACGCTGGATCGCCTCGACCGCGCTCTCGATGCTGCCCTGGCTGGTCGTCACGATCACGCCGCAACCGAAGCCGCCCGCCTTGATGCGGTCGACGAGCTCGAATCCACCGCCGCCCTCGAGCTGCAGGTCCGCGAGCACCAGCTGCGGCGCGTGGTTCGCGGCCACCCGCATGGCCTCCTCGAGCGTCTGGCAATTCGACACCTCGTGACCGTTCAGGTGGAGCGTCGCCGCCGCCTGCCGAACGAAATTCTCTTCCCCATCCGCGATCAAGATCCTGGCCACTTTCCGTATTTCCCCCATCCAAGGCATCGCCGGCCGGGGCCGGCGCGAATCGACCGGTGTCAGCCGGCCGGCGTATCCGCGTGGAGCGGCGTCTCGAGCATCTCCCCCTCGAGATGCTCGACGACGCGCACGACACGCTCAGATTCCGAAGAGACGCGCTCCACCCACTCTGCAGGTAGACCCGCGCGCTCGGCTTCCCCCCGCAGCCGGTCGACCGCATGGGTCAACGCGCCGACCGGTGTCCGAAGCTCTTCCGAGACGCGTCGAGCGAGATCCCGCGCCGCGACCCCGCGCACTCGCGCGTCGCGGGTCCGTTGCACGGCGAACTGCAGCCCACCGGTCAGCTCTCTCAGGACTCCCAGGCACGTCCCCGCATCCGAGGTCTTCGTCCAGACGAGACCCGTCCAGACGCGTCGATCGCCGACGCGCAGACCGAAGCCCAGGCAGGCCTCGGCGGTCCCCGGCGACGCGTCCGCCGAGGGCGCCGCGTCGAGCCGCGAGACCCGGACGTTGCGTCGGGCTCGGGCCAGGGAGTCGAGATCGGAGTCCGGGAGCGCATCCAGCTCGATGGCTTCCTCGAGGGCCCAGTCCCCGGCGAGGCGGATCGCGACGAGTCGGGTCTCGTCGATCCAGAGCCACCGCAGAGCGCCGAAAGCCCCGGCGAACTCCGAGCGGAGCAGCTCGAAGATCTCGCTCTCGGTCGAGCACGAATTCAGCCCCGCCAGGAGCCCTCGCAACAGCACTTCGTGCCGCGCGAGCCCCTCGACCGGCATGCGCGGGGGCACGTGGTGGGCAGGCTGACGCGGCGTCTCGCGGTGGCTCCAGCCGGCGTACTCGGTGTTCGTGCCGAAGAGTTCGCGGAGCGTTTGGCGAAGCCCATCGAAGCTCCAGGGCTTGGGCAGGAGGAAGATCAAGCCGGCGCGCTCGATGGCCGTCCGCTTCCACTCGAAGCCGGACTCCGCGCTGACCAGCGCGCGCGCGGTCTCGGGGTATCGACGCCGGACCTCCGCGAGGAACTCGAGCCCATCGACGGCTCCGAGCGCTTCGTCGGCAATCAGCAACGCGTAGTCGGTTCGCCCGAGGTGTCGGAACGCCTCGTCCGCGCTGGCGCACGCGTCCACCACGAAACCAGGCTGCGACGCCGCGCGGACGAGCGAGAAGCGGGAGCCGAGGACGGCGTCGACGACGAGGATCTTCACGGCATCCTCGGCCGCGCGATCGCGGTCCGAATCCCTGCGCGTTCGGTCCGCCCGGAACTTCTTGCCGACTTCGTCGTTCAACACGGCGGCCTCCCTTCCGCAATGCAATCCGTGTTGCCACGAACATTTCAACGATCGGTCCTGGGGAGGTCGTCTTGAGCGTTATTCGTGCAATTTTGCAGCAGGAGTGAACGCGCATTCCAAGTCCGAAGTCGCAGGTCGAAAACCTGGGGAGAACTCCGGGTGCGCTCTCACGGAAAGGACCGGGAGGAGGCGCGGGAAGACACGAGCGGCGTTCCTGGCGAAGGGGGAGCCGCGCGAGACGCGGTCTCGAGCGGCGCCTATCGGCCGCCGACGTCGGCGCGCGCTTCGGCGCGACGGACGCGACGCTGGGCACGGGTCGCGCGATCCGCGACGGGATCGCGCTTGTAGACGAACTCGACTCGCCGGTTCACGGCGCGGTTCTCCGGAGAATCGTTCGGCACCAGCGGACGGGTCGACCCGTATCCCGAGGCCGCGACGCGACTGGCGTCGATGTCGCCGGCGTCGATCATGTAGCGAAGGACGGCGATCGATCGAGCCGCGGCCAGGTGCCAGTTGGTCGGAAAGCGCGGTGTCGCGATCGGGGAATCGTCGGTGTGTCCCTCGATCGAGAGTTCGTAGGGAAACTCCTCGGTGATCCGGATGACCTCGTCGAGAAAGACGAAGGAGACCGGAAGGAGCTTGTCCGAGCCGGGCTTGAAGAGCGCCCCGCCCTTCACGCGAACGATCACGCCCCGCTCCGACGATTCGGCCTCGACGATCCGCGACAGATTGCTCTCCGCGATTGCCTGCTGCACCTCCTGCATGATCTTCTGATCCATCGTCGGAGCCTGCTCCGACGAGTCGACCTGGACGACGTCCAGGAAGGGCGTCGACTTGTCTTCCGACCACTCGATGAGGGAGGTGCTCTTGAGCTCGAATTGACCGGGGTTGTCCTCGATCACGCCGAGCGCGTTCTGGATCGAGCCCATGGCCTGCAGGAAGAGCTGCTTGTCCGTGTTCGCGAAGGAGAGCATGAGCACGAAGAAGACGAGGAGCAGACTCATGAGGTCGCCCATCGTGGCGAGCCAGGCAGGCGCGCCCTCTTCGCATACGTGGTCTTCGGCTTCGCTCGGATCGAGTCCCACGGTCTAGACCCCTTCCGGTTCCTGCGACGCACGCACCCGTCTAGTCCCCTGCCCCGAGCCCCTCTCGCTCTTCGGGCGAGAGGAAGGACTCGAGCTTCGACTGGATGACCATCGAGTTGTCGCCCTTGAGGATCGACTCGACGCCAGCGATCGCGAGCTTCTTGGCCGCGACCTCTTCGGCCGTCCGATTCTCGAGCTTCGAGCCGATCGGCCCGTACACGACGAAGGCGAGGATCGCGCCGTAGAGGGTCGTGAGGAGCGCGACCGCCATCGCCGGGCCGATCGAGTCGGGATCGTCGAGGTTCTGGAGCATCTGCACCAGACCGATGATCGTACCGATCAGCCCCATCGAAGGCGCCGTCGCGCTCATGAACTTGAAGATCTGCTGCGCCCGCTCGTGGCGTTCCTTCATCGCCGAGAGTTCGCCCTTCAGGGTTTCGGTGATGAGCTCGGGCGAGAGGCCGTCGACGCCGAGACGCACGCCGCGCGCCATGAAGGGATCCGCGATTTCCTCGCCCTCGAGGGCGACGAGCCCTTCCTTGCGGGCCTTGCCGGCGAGGTCGATGATGAGGGGAACGAGGTCGGCCTTGGGGCTCGACTTGTCGAAGAATGCCTGGACCGCCGACTTCAGCCCGCTGATCACGTAGGGCATCTTCTGGTTCGTGAGCGTCGCGGCAAGCGTGCCGAAGACCACGATCAGTGCACTCTGGGCGTCGACGAAGGGCATGACGCCGCCGCCGAGCATCATGGCGGCGATGATCAGGCCGAATCCGAGCCCGAGTCCGAGAATGGTTCCGAGATCCATCGTTGCGAGGCCTCCGGTCGCACCGCTCGCGCCAGGCGGCGGTGTCCCGTGACCCGCTTATCGGATGGCGCGGGGGGCGGCTCCATCCGACCTAATCCCGACTCTCGCTTCGGGGGATCGCCCGAGGGCCCGGGCGGCTCGCGCCGCGACCACGGCCCGCCTAGTGCGAGTGCGCGAAGGCCTCGGAGCGATCCCGGACCGTGTACTCGAGATCTTCGGAGAAGACCTTGATCGGGACCCAATCGCTCATCTCGGACATGCGCGGCATGCCGAGGGTCATCGCGCCGGTCGGGTCGATCACCCAGGGATCCCCGGCGTCCTCGAACCAGAGCGTCACCATGTGGTGCTGCCCGTCGGAGGGGCGGACGACGATCGCGCGATAGACCTCGCTGTCGGCGAAGCCGAGGTCGCGCAGGGCATGGAACGCGAGCAGCTCGAGGCCGTCGCAGTCGTCACCGCCACGCGCCAGCGTCTCTTCGAGGGTGGCCCAGTGGTCGACGGCCCCGTCCTCGCGGTAGTGGACCTTGGCTTCCGCCTGGATCCAGTCGGCGACCTCGCGCGCGAGGGCCCGCTTGCGGTCCGCGCGGAAGGCGAAGTACTTGGCCCGAAGGCCCGACTCGTCGGTCTGGTCCTCGGGAAGGGCCTCGTTCGCAGCGCTGTAGCCCGCGGATTCGACGGCCGGACCGGTCTCGAGGGGCGCGATCAGCGCCGCATCGAAGCGCTCGCGACGCTGCCAGCCCTCGATCTTCGGGCTCCAGACGTCGTCGGCCCGCGGCGACTGGAAGTAGTCGAGTCCCTGAGGAATGGGCGGGGCCAGGGAGGTCCCCGCGCAGCCGAGCCCCAGCATCAGGACGGCGCTCGCGAAGAGCGCCGGGCGAATGCGGCTCCAGGGTCTGTGGACGAACCGGAGGGTCATGCATCCGGTATCGGTCCGCTCCGAGCGTAGATTGAGGCGCCAGCGCTCTGCCGGGGGATTCGCAGCTCAGCTGCCGATCCTTCCCCCCAGACGACGACACCGCGACCCCATCAAGGATCGCGGTGTCGCAGAACATCGGAATCGGACCGGCAACGAGCGCTCTCGACCTACCCGACCCGCCGGAAGTCCGGGTTCAGGGGAAAGCGCCTGCGGCCCAGGCCTGGCCGGCCTCCGGCCGGTCAGGCCGGAAAAAGAATGTTCCGCCCGTCGCACGCCCCGGTCAGCCCGAAGAGCAGAACGAAGAAGAGGATCATCGCCGGGATTCCGCCCAGGACGTAGAGCCAGCTACCGAGGTCCCCGTTGATGCCCGGGCCGTCCTCGTTGAAATCGTCGTCGTTCTGGTTCTCGTCGGACATCCCGTGCGTCTCCTGACTGGCTGACTGGATGATTGGATTCGGTGGGCGCTCGTCGCCGCCGCCCGGTCGACGGGCGGCCCCCTCCGGGGCGAAAGCGGCGGCAATATAGCCACTGCCGGCCGCCTCGCCATGCAACAATCGGTCTAGTTGTAGTAGGGCGAGTCGGGCAGACGCTTGCCCAGCGGAACCTTGCGGTCATCGCGCCAATCCACCGGAACCCCGGCCAGATCCGCTTCGATTCGGAGGTCTCGAAGGTTTCGCTCGGCCTCCTCGAGGCTCTCGCGATTCCGCAGGATCTCCTGACGGAGCTTGAAGGAGAGGGGCGAATCGGTGGGACTGCCCCCTCCCCCGCCGGCGCCCGGAGGTGCGACGGCCCACTGGCTCGAGCCGCTGCCGTCGGCCGCGTTGTCGAGGGCCCCCTTGGTCTCGTCGAGGGCCGCCTGGGCCTTCTGCAGGCGATCGTGGGCCCGTGCGAACCGCCGTCGCCACTCGTCTTCCCCGGCCCCGCCGACCGTTCGGCCCTTCGGCTGGAGGTAGTCCTTCGGCAGGCTGAGCAGCGCGTCGAGGCCGGGCGCGCTCTCCGCGCCGGTTCCCTTCGGCACGCTGGGCACCACGAGGCCCGGATCCGACTCGTCCGGCCCCTCCTGGGCCTGCACCGGCAGCCCGAGCACGAACCCCAGGATCAGGACGAGGCTTTTTACCGTCACTCCGATCCCAGGAGCGCGTTGCTCCGTCTCCCCACCGCTCTTCTGTCCGGTTCGCAGCACACCGGCCTCCTGGCTGCCCTCGGTCGAGGACCCCGGGAACGATAGCGGACGCAGAGCGATCCTCCGGCGGTCCCGGGACCTCGGAATCCGGGGTCAAGGGCCGTCACCGAAGGCCGATACGTCTCCCATGTGCGCGGCTGCGCGTGCAGACCGGCACGTCGTCGATTCGAGCCCCTCGTGGGCGGGCCCCGCGGCCATCGGCGACCGGATCCGCCGGAGCCATGAGGAGCGTTGATGGAACGGGAAAAGCTGTACCGGCTTCTCCGCCTGGGTCTCGAGAAGGGCGCGAGCGACATCCACTTCCAGGTGGGTTACCTGCCGCTCTATCGCTTTCACGGCGAGCTCGTCGAGCTCCGCTACAAGGTCCTCACGCCCCAGGACACGGAAGAGATCGTTCGCATCCTGATCGAGAACGATCCCCTCGGCCAGGACCTCGACTTCAACGAGCGCGATCTCGCGTTCGAGCTGCCCGGCGAAGGACGCTTCCGCGTCAACATCTCCCGCCAGCGCCGCTACTTCAACATCGTGCTGCGGGTCATCCCGCTCCAGATCAAGACCTTCGCCGACCTCAACCTGCCGAGCGTGCTCGGCGACATCGCGAACGTGCGCCGCGGCTACGTCCTCGTGACCGGGCCGACCGGCATGGGCAAGTCGACGACGCTCGCGACCATGCTCAATGAGGTGAACGCGCGCCGGAAGAGCAAGATCGTGACGGTCGAGGACCCGATCGAGTTCGTGTTCACCCACGACAAGAGCATCATCACCCAGCGCGAGATCGGGACCGACACCGACTCCTTCCCGGACGCCCTGCGCGCCGCCCTCCGCCAGGATCCCGACGTGATCATGGTCGGCGAGATGCGCGACCTCGAGACGGTGGATACGTCGCTCAAGGCAGCGGAGACCGGGCACCTCGTCTTCTCGACGATCCACACGGCAGACGTCGCCTCGACGATCAACCGGCTCGTGTCGTTCTTCCCGAGCGAAGAACACATGCAGGTGCGCGCCCGCCTCGCGGACAACCTCAAGGCCGTCGTCTCGCTCCGACTGCTCGTCAACAAGAAGCAGAACGGCCGGGTACCGGCGGTCGAAGTCATGCGCTCGACCCGCTCCATCCAGGAGTGCATCAAGGACCCGACGCGGACCCACGAGATCACCGAGTTCATCGCCCGCGGCCGCGCCGAGAAGATGCAGACCTTCGACCAGCATCTCCTCGACCTGCTCAAGGCGAACAAGATCACCATGGAAGGCGCGCTCAACGCCGCTTCGAACCCGACGGACTTCCAGACGAAGCTCGAGCTGGAAGGCCTGATCCACGACGACGACCAGGTCGACGTGAAGCCGGAAGAGCCCTTCGACATCGAACCCGACGAGCGGTTCTAGCGGGGGCGTGACGATGAGCATGACCCCGACCGGAAACGCCGACGAGCGCACGACCCGCGCCCTCCGCATCACCGCCAGCCAGGCCGCCGGCCTGATCGGCGGCGGCGCGAGTCTCGTCTACACCCACACCGAGGGCGACGCCACGAGCGGCCGCCTCCGCGCCGCGGCCGGCTTCGCCAACGCGGACGAGGCCCGCGCGACCGCCGCCGCCCTCGAGAGCTTCGTCCACGCGATCGTCGACGCGGCCGAGCCGCAGAGCGGTCCCGTCGTGGCACCGCTCTCGGAGCGGCTGCCCGGCACGACGATGCATGGCCTTCCCCTCGTCGCACGCGAAGGCTGCGTCGGCGCCCTCGTCGTCGTCCCGACGGCGGAGCTCCCTGCAGAGACGAGCGCCAACCTCGAAGTCCTCGCGTGGGGTGCGGCCGCGCAGATCGATCACCCTGCCCTCGCCCACAAGTACGCCTCGCTCTCGGCCGAGTCCGAGAAGCACCTCGAGGCGGCGGACGAGAAGAACGACGAGCTGCTCAAGCTGAGCGAAGAGCTCTTCGCCCAGGACATCGAGCTGCTCCGCAACAACGAGAAGCTCGGCAAGATCGAGAAGCTCAAGAACGACTTCATCGAGAAGATGTCCCGCGAGCTGCGCACGCCGCTCAACAGCATCATCGAGGCGACGATCACCGTCCTCTCGAGCGAGGTCGAGACCCTCTCCGCGAGCTCGCAGCAGACGCTCCGCAACGCCCTCGACGAGGGCACCGCGTTCCAGCGCACCCTGCAGAACATCCTCGATCTCTGGCGCATCAAGCAGGACGAGCTGCCGATCGAGATCCAGGAGCTCTCGGTTCCGGACGTGATCGACGAGACGATCTTCAGTGTCCAGGACACCCTCGGCGACAAGCCGGTCGAGATCGAGAAGGAGATCCCCGCGCCGATTCCGAAGATCCGCGGCGACCTGGGCAAGATCAACCAGATCCTCTTCCTGCTCCTCGACAATGCCGCCAAGTTCACCGAGCACGGCACGATCAAGATCGGCGCGCGCTTCGCAGGCGACCGGCTCCACTGCTGGATCCACGACACCGGCATCGGGATCTGCCCCGACGACCAGAAGTACATCTGGGGCGAGTTCTACCAGGTCGACGATCAGGCGAGCGCGAAGTACCGCGGCGCGGGCCTCGGTCTCACCCTGGTCCATGACCTGCTGGTCCTGCTCGACGGCGACTCGCTCCTCCAGAGCGAGGCCGGCGTCGGCACCCGGGTCGAGTTCAGCGTGCCGGTCGTCCTCGCCTGACCGGGTCCGGTCCACGGGACTCCTGAAACACGAACGCCGCTCCCAGTCGGGAGCGGCCTTCGTCGTTTCGGTCGGAGTGGAGGGCTCAGCCTTCCGGCGTGGGCTCCTCGACCGGGGCCTCGGCCTCGGGAGCGGCTTCTTCGGCCGGCGCTTCTTCGCCCGAGGCGGCGGGCGCCGGGTCGAACGCGGCAGCATCGTACTCGGGCGCCGGCGGAACCTCGGCATCGCCCGGCTGGACGAGTCCGGCGGCGATCTCGCGGAGGCTCGTCACGACTTCCTTGTTCGTCTGCTCGAGGAGCGGACGCGCGCCCTTCTTCAGCTGCTTCGCGCGGATCGACGCCATGCGGACGAGTTCGAAGCGGTTCGGGACCTGCTCCATGCAGTCTTCGATGGTGATGCGGGCCAATGTCGGGCCTCCAGAGCCATCGGCGAGCGAGCGACGCGCGCCGATCAGAGTGGGGACGAGAGCCGGATCCGGGTGGATGGGGAAAATGCCCCGCCGGGACCTCGGACGCCGCGGGAGCCTATCTCAGGCCCCGGAAGAAGGAAACCCCGGCCAGGTCCCCCCGTTGCCGGGGGTCCCAGAGCCGGGGTCCCTCGAAAGCCTTCCAAAAATCGGAAGGCCGTTCACTGCAGACGCTTAGCGCTTGCGGCGAGCAGCCTTCTTCTTCTTGGCAGCCTTCTTCTTCTTGGCGGCCTTCTTCTTCTTGGCGGCCTTCTTCTTGGTCGCCTTCTTCTTGGTCGCCTTCTTCTTGGCGGCCTTCTTCTTCGTGGCCTTCCGCTTGGCGGCCTTCTTCTTGGTCGCCTTCTTCTTGGCCTTCTTCTTGGCGGCCTTCTTCTTGGTCGCCTTCTTCTTCGTGGCCTTGCGCTTGGTGGCCTTCTTCTTGGTCGCCTTGCGCTTCGTGGCCTTCTTTCGAGCTGCCATTCTTGGGATTCCCCCTTTTCAATCGCTCGTGGTGTGGCCTGTGAGGACACGATGATCAGTAAAGACCGGGGCCTTCGGTGATCGTTCGTCCCCTGGATCCTCGAGAGGAACCCGGCTCCGCCTTCGGCTACGAGAGCTTCATTCGGAAAATCCGGGAGTTCACAGACCTAACTGCGAGTGCCTATCTATCGGCTTCGTGGACCCACGACTTGAAGGCGCATAGACACCTTCGCGTCTCAAACCGCACCCATAGAGCGTTTGTTGCGCCCGAGGAAACACCAGCAACAGATGGGCGTCAAGAGAATTCGTTAAAAAAATCAGAGGGATGTGGCATCGAATTGCGATCGACGAAACAGGTTTGCGACGAAGTTTTCGAGGCATGCTCGCCACACAATGGCGACGTCGATACCTCACGATCGAACGTGCTCGACACGCCGACCGGCGTGCAGAGCGAAGACGGAATCCGCGACACGGAGCCCTGAACGAAAAAAAGCCGTGCTCACACGCGCCTTTTCGGCCCGCGGAGTACGGCTCCTGCTGTGATCGGTCCGCGGCGCTCGCCTCGTGGCAATCGCGCCGCACCGGTCGACTACTTCTTGTGTCGCTGCCGCTTCAGAAGCTTGCGCTGCTTGTGCTTCCGCATCTTCTTTCGGCGCTTCTTGATCACGCTGCCCACGCTGATTCTCCTCTCGCTTCGTCTCTTCCCGCTCACGGGGCGCGCCTCGGGCTTCCTCGTGGATCGCACCGGATTCGCGCGTCAAGCCGCGAAGCGGGCCTCTTTTTAGGGAGTCCCTCGGCCGCTGTCAAGCAACCGACGCGCCCCCTCCCCTCCCTCTGGCGCCGAACGCCTCAGGCGCGAGAGAAGGCGCCGAGCATCCTGCTCCGGGCGTTTCCCAGGGCGCGGTTCACCGGATGACGCCGCGGCAGGAAGGGCACGATCGGCAGGCGGCGCTGACCGAGCGAGTCGATGGTCCGGCGGATCGACTCGTGGCCGGGGTCGATCATCTGACCACGGCGGAGATACCGGAGCGCCTCGGAGCGACGATCGAATCGGAGGTAGACCTTCGCGAGGTTCAGGTAGAGATCCGGGTTGAAGAACTCCTGGCGGGCGGCCTCTTCACAGAGGGTGCGCGCCTCGCGGAAGTCTCCGCCGGCCCGCGCGACCGCGAGGCCCAGATAGGACCGGATGCGGGCGTGGTCGGGTGCCTGATCGTATGCGGCGCGAAGGCGCTCGCTCGCCTCCGAGACACGCCCCTCGTCGAGCGCCTTCAGTCCCTGCTCGAAGAGGTCGCGGGTCTCGTCGCCGAGGACCTGGCGTGCTGCCTGTCCCGACGCTTCCTGCACTTCGACTTCGCCGTTCATCGCCGCTGGCCTCCGATCCGATCGTGAAGCCGGACTCGCGGTCCGGCCCAGCCGATCTATCGGAATGAACGGCTTCCGACCGAAGTCGAAAAACGAACCTGCACACCGCAACGAGGCGGCAGAGGGTGCGCAGGTGATCCCGGCGTAGCGCCGCGCGCTCGAGCGCGGCGTGAAGACCCGTCAGTACTCGATGATCTCGAGGATGTACCGCTTCTTCTCTTTGCCACTCGCCGCGGCCATCAGGGTCCGGATCGCCGAGGCATGCGCCCCGCCCTTCCCGATCACCTTGCCGAGGTCGTCCTTCGAGACGCGCAGCTCGAGCACGTGCGCGTGGTCACCGACGACCTCCTTGATCTGCACCTCTTCCGGGCGATCCACCAGGGCCTTCACGATGTCCTCGATCAGCTGCTTCATCGTTCCAACACCCCTTCGTCATCGTGACCCGCATTCAGAGATCCGTCGTCGCGCGCGCCTCCCCGAGTCCGTCGACCTCCCCTCCGTGGTCCGATGGAATCGGCTTCGATGACCGATCGTACCGCGGGCAGGCGGGAGAGTGCAGACGGGTCCCGAGGGGACCGCTCCAGTCAACCTTCCTTCCAGGGGCGGCGCAACAGGTGAAGCCCCCCCAGCGGGTCTTTTTGTGCCCCGAGGTGGGTTCGACCCGGCCTTTCCGTGACGTTCCGGGAATGGATGTCGGATGCGCGATCAGCTCCGGGCGGCAGCGAGGTTCACGCCGGCCTCTGCCCACCCGGGTTCGCGCACCGGCGCGTCCGACTCCTCACGCTCGGCGACGCCGCGCTCGATCACGCAGGCGGACTGCGCGATGCGCTGCGCGTTGCGCATAACGCGATCGAGGAAGGCCTCGTCGGAGAGCGGCACGATCGCATGGGTCACGAGCAGGTCCGCCGCATCGGCGGGGTCGAGGCGTTCCGTCCAGGGCACCTCTGCACTGGTCGCACGCTCGAGCGCGTGCACGCGCACCTCGAAGGGCAGTCGCGGATCGATCGACTCGCTCCAGGGCGCACGGAACAGACGCAGGTGCTCGCGCTCTTCGCGGACGAGCAGCGCACTCCGCCCGAGAAGCGAAGGGGTCGGGACGGTCCAGCGGTGGGCCGGCACCGCGGGCCCTCCGCCCAGGTGGAGGATCGCGCCGCCCTCTCGCGGCGAGGCGCTCGCGTTCAGGCAGAGGCCCCCGCGCGCAACCGTACGGTGGAGCACGATCCACTCGTCGAAGGGACAACGCAGTGGATAGGCTCGCGACTTCGCGGTCTCGGCGGAGACGATGATCTCGCCGGCGCCGAACGCCCGATCGAAGCGAGCGAGCTTCTCGCGACGCCCGCGTCGGGACAGGCCCATCACCCAGTCGCCATCGGAGAGCCGGGCGACTTCGAAGGTCCACGCACCGACCGAATAACGCTCGCCGCCGAGGTCGGCCTGATCGGGCGCATCGACGCGCACGCCGACGTTCACCTCGGGATCGCGCGGTAGACACTGGAATTCGGAAACCGGTGAATCGGGCCACGCCCACTCGTAGACCTCCGGTACCTCGATCCCGATCTGGATCCCCCCGACCGAAATTCCACGGAGTCGTGTCCTCGCCATCGTTTCCCCTACTCCCCGCCCCGGAACTTCTGATCTTCGACGTGGAGGTTTCGAACCCTCTCCCTTCCTGGATCGGCAATTCACCGGCAACCTTGAGCGATGGCAGCCGAAGGCTCCTCGGACACGCGAATCTCCGGCGGGCCCCGGGCGTGTCCGACCGAAGAAGCCCCGGAGCGAGCCCGGGGAGAAGGCCAGGCCCGGCGCGGAGATCGCCCGGGGTAGAAGCGCCCCCGGTTCTGGGGTACCCATGGCGCCGCGAGGCGCCCTCGCCCGGCGGACCCGAGGCCGAGCGAACCCCGCCGACCCGTGCCAGGACTTCCCGGTGCGCCGAACGGACGACGAGGAGGAACAGGCATGGCCCAGCCCGTCGTCACGACCCGCATCCTCCGTCGGCTCCTCAAGACCGGTGCCCATTTCCGCGCGGAGAAGATGCTCGAGCGGATCCACCCCGCGGATCTCGGGCCCCTGCTCGCCGACCTGACCCCCGACGAGATCCGGATCGTCGTCGACCTGCTCTTCAAGCACCGCCTTGCGGCGATCATGTTGATGGAGCTTCCTCACGACATGCTCCCGGAGATCCTCGACGCGATCTCCGACCAGCGCATGGCCGAGGTCCTCGACCGGCTCGAGCTCGACGACATGCTCGAGCTCGTCGAGGCGATCCCCGAAGAGCGCCGCGGAAGCGTGCTGAAGCAGCTGCCCGTCGCCCGACGCGAGGAGCTGCGTCACGCGGAGCTCTATCCCCCGCGCAGCGCCGGGCGCGCGATGACCACCAACTTCTCCGCCCTCGACGAGAAGATGACCGCACAGGAGGCGATCGACTCGCTCCGCGCCGCCGGTCTCGAAGCGAGCGAGGCGATCCTCTACCTCTACGTCGTCGACGATCTCCAGCGCCTGACGGGCGTCGTTCCGATCCGGCGCCTCGTCACCGCCCAGCCGGACACCCCGGTCCGCGACCTCGCGATTCGCGAGATGCTCTCGACGGGGCCCGATGCGGACCAGGAGGAAGTGGCGCAGCTGGTCGCGCGCTACGACCTGCTCGCGATCCCGGTCACGGACGTCGACGGAACGATGCTCGGCGTGATCACCGTCGACGACGTGATCGACGTGATCACCGAGGAAGCCACCCAGGACATCTACAACCTGGCCGGCCTCTCCGAGGAGGACCGCGTCTTCACGTCGGCGCGGGTCTCGATCCGCAAGCGTCTGCCGTGGATGATGATCAACCTCGTCACGGCCTTCGCCGCGGGCGGGATCGTCGGTCTCTTCGAGGGCACCCTCGAGCAGATGGTCGGCCTCGCGATCTTCCTGCCCGTCGTCGCCGGAATCGGCGGAAACGGCGGGATCCAGACCCTCACCGTCATCACGCGCGCGATCGCCCTCGGCGAGATCGAGTTCTCGAGTGGCCTTCGCGCGGTCGGCAAGGAGATGGCGGTCGGGCTCGTGATCGGCAGCGCCGCCGGCGCGGTTTCGGGCGGGATCGCCTGGGGCCTGCACGGCAACGTCTGGATGGGATTCGTCCTGTTCGCCTCGATGGTCGTCACGATGGTGACGGCGAGCCTCGTCGGCGCCGCGGTGCCCCTCGCCCTGAAAGCGCTGAAGCAGGACCCGGCGCTCGGATCGGGTGTCCTCGTGACCTTCGCGGTCGATGCCCTCGGGTTCTTCTCGTTCCTCGGGATCGCGACGCTGCTGATGGATCGGATGGTCTGAGCGGCGAGCCGCTCGGCCGAATTCGGAATCGCGTCAGGCCGCGTAGGTCTCGTCGAGATACGCCAGGATGTCGGCGCTCTCGAACATCTCGACCCCGGTATTCGGGTCGACGAGATACGGCACCTGCATCTTTCCCGAACGCCGCGTGAAGGATTCGCGGGCGGCGGAGCCCCGGGCGACGTTGTGCAGGTGGTAGGGCAGCTCGAGCTCGCAGAGGCGCTCGCGAACCAGGCGACAGAACGGACTCGCTTCGAAGCTGTAGAGCTCGAGCGGCCGCTCGGGAGCCTTCGACGCGCGTACGAAGGATCCCGCCGGACCGCGGCCGAGCCCGGAGAGCGCGACGGCGAAGGTCGCGGGCGCGCTCCCGCCGAGCATCACCGGGGCCGGGCCGCTTCCGTACTCGCGGTACAGATAGTCGACGATGTCGGCGGACTCGTACATCTCGGCGCCGGTATTCGGATCGACCAGATAGGGAAACTGCGCCTTGCCCCCGCGCTCCATCAGCTCGTCGCGGAAGCGGTGGCCGCGCTTGGGACAGGGGCGGATCTCCGCCTCGAGGTCGAGGATCGAAAGGGCCTCCCGTGCCTTCCGGCAGAAGGGACACCCCTCGAATTCGTAGAGGATCAGCGTCTTCTCGGGACGCGCCCCGACCGCGCCGGTCTTCAGTCCCAGCCCGCCGCGCAGGATCGTCGTCGCCGTCGCCGTCGCCACGTCGAAGATGCCCATGCCGCTCTCCTCCTCTTCGCCTCGGCGCCCGAGGGTCTCAGTCGTTGACCGCCACGCGAGTCGTCGGCTCGTCGACGGCGAGCCCGACACGCTCCCACTGACCTTCGTTCCGGCGCAGCTCGTAGGTCGGCCAATACTCGAGGTCGAGCTTGAGCGTGATCACGTCCGGCTTCCCATCGAGATCGAGCGTCTCGAGCCGAACGGCCTCGCGGTCGCCCTTTCCCGAGACGGCGGCGAGGAACGCGTCGAGATCCGCGACCGGCGTCCCGTCCACCTCGACGATCCGGCTCGTGGCCTCGAGCCCGTAGCGCGTCGAGGGCGAGCCGAACCAATGGCGCGAGACGTAGACGCCGCCCCGCGGAATGCCGTACTGGCTCGCGAGCGCCGGATGCGCCGGCTGGAGCAGCGCGCCGCCCCACAGCACCGCCCGCGTCGTTCCCTCGCCCGACAGCAGCGCCGGCTCGACGTCCAGGGTCACGACCTCGCCTTCGCGCAGCACGGCGATCTCGACTCGTCCGCCTCGGGTCACGCCGTAGAGGTCGCGCACGCGCGAAACCGGCTTGCCGCCGATCGAGAGGATCAGGTCGCCCTCGGCGAAGAGCTCGAACCCCGGCAGGCCGCGACTGCGGCGGACGACCGAGAGGACGCGCTTGGTTCTCGGCGCGTGCTTCTCGATCCGCCGCGCCTGGGCCTCCGGAAGGCCCCGATCCCGCGCTGCGGCCAGGGTCAGCGGCTCGAGCTCGATTCCGAGCGAATGCCAGGCGACGGGCCCGCCCTCCGAGAGCGGCTCCACCATTCTCGATACGTGATAGGCGGGGATCGCGCCGAAGAAGCCTTCCGCCGCCCCGCTCCCCATCGAGAACGACGCCCAGAACGAGAGCACCCGCCCGAAACGATCCGCCAGTACGCCCCCTACGGTCTGCGCGGGATCCTCGACGCTCGCGACCTCCAGGTTCGCCTCCCGGAAGCGCGGCGGATGGGTCATCGAGAGCTGTACGGGCTCGCTCCGCGCGATCCGCGTCCATCGCGACACGACTCGCTCCGTCGACGTGAGCCCGACGAGCCAGACGTCGTCCCCCGCCTCGAGGTCGGCGTCCCGGAGCTTCGCCGCGCGGACGGGTGTGTCGCCGAGCAGGGTCGGGTCGTAGCGAACGACCGCCAGATTCCGCTCGGGGTGGAGATAGACGAGCTCCCCGGGCACCTCGACGGCGCCCCCGAACGTCAGGCGGATGTCGGCGAGCGCGATCGGCACCGTCTCCCGATCGACGACGACGAGCCCCTGCTCCGCGTCGACCACCAGCCCGGCACCGTGGAATTGATCGCCGTGGACGCCGTCGAGGCGATAGGCGATCGAGGTCGAGACCATCACGAGAGACGAAGCCACACGACGCACCGCGTAGGGCCCGTCGACCTCGAGATCCGTCTCGCCTCCTCGAACGGCCTCCATCGGCGGCGCCGGCGGGGACTCGACGCAGGGCCACCGCCCGGTCGAGTCGTCGCGGCGACAGTGTCGCATGGAGAACCAGCGACGATCGTTCCGCAGCAGCCCCACCAGCGGCGAACGCGGTTGCCCGAGCTGGAAGAAGCGAACGAGCATCTTCGAATCGTGGGGTTGCGCGGCGACGACCTCTTCGAAGCGTTCGAGGGTCGGCGTCGGCTCGCCGGCCACCTCGGTGATCACGGAACGGCGCGTGATCCCGGCGGAGCCGAGCGCGTAGCCGCCGGCGGCGACGTAGACGCCTTCGACCGGCACGGCTGCGTTGCGGGCCATGTGATACGAGAGCGGGTTCAGCACGCCGCCTCCGAACTCCAGGTAGTGGTCCGGCGTGATCGCGTGGAGATCCCCCACTTCGAGCTCGACCCGAAGCGCCTCGCCCCCGCGCTCGACATCCAGGGAGACGGTGCCCCCGACCCGCGCGTCGAGCGCCGACTCGATCGGCAGGAAGGCATTGACGGGCCGGCCTTCGACGCCCACGAGCACGTCCCCGGCCCGGAGCACGCCGTCTCCGGGCCCGCCCGGGACGACCTCACGCACGACGATCATCCCGGTCCCGTCCGGGAAGGCCGCGCGAATCCGCGCCTCCGTCTGCCCGTCGAGCCCGAGCCGTCGCACCACGTCGAAGGGCAGATGGGCGAAGACCGTCTGCAGCGTGCCGCGGGGCACCGGACGCCCGGCGCGGAGCAGATCGACCGCTCGCTTCACCCGATCGAGAGGCAGGTAGAAGCTCGAGGCCGCCGAGCGCTGTCCCGCCGCGTTGAGCGCGACGACGCGTCCGTCGATGTCGATCACCGGCGAGCCGGACGACCCCCCGGACGTGCCAGAGGCGGCCTGAATGTAGAACGTGTTGAAGTCGTTGAACGAGGCACGCCCGTATTCGGGGGCGTCGCGATCGAGCCGCGCGATCGTGCCCTGGAGGATCGAGAGCTTCTCCCCCGCATCGTTGCCGACGACGCGGATCTCGGTGCCGACGCGGGCGCGTTCGGGCGAGAGCGAGAGCTCGCCGGTCTCGATGAAGCGGACGGCGGCCGGGTCGTAGCGGAAGAGGCCGAAGTCGTGGACCGGGTCGCGGTAGACCGCCTGGACGTCGACCTCCTCGTTGTTCAGGAAGACCGCCTCGGCGACCACGGGCCCCGGGGTCACCACGTGGCGATTCGTCAGGATCAGCCCCTGTTCGGCATCGACGACGAAGCCCGTCGCGGTCGCCGTTCCCGCCGTACCGTCATCGAAGGCGCGAGGGGACGAGACACGCAGGACGACCACCGCGTTCGCGACGCGATCGAGGGTCTCCTCCCAGGCGCGGGCCTCGGTCACGGCTCGGGCTGCGGGAGCGAATCCCGACCCGACGACGAGCACGGCAATCAAGCCGGCGAGAACGCTCCTCAAGACTCCCCCTGCGAATCCGCGACGCCTAGCGCGCCGTCGCCACCATGCCCGGCAGCACGCGATCGAGATACTGCTTCACGTACTTGCCGAACACGTCGACCTCGAGATTGACCGGGTCGCCCGGCGTGAGCTCGGACAGGGTCGTGACCTCGAGGGTGTGCGGAATGAGTGCGACGTGGAAGCCGTCTTCGACGACCTTCACGACCGTGAGGGACACCCCGTCGATCGTGACGGATCCCTTGTCGACGAGCTGGCCGGCGAGCTCGGGGTCGCACTCGATGTGGAGCTCGACGTCGTTGCCCCCCGTGCCCTCCCGGTCGAAGCGGCGCACGCGCCCGGTGCCGTCGACGTGCCCCTGGACGATGTGACCGTCGAAGCGGGCGCCGACGCCCATCGCGCGCTCGAGGTTCACGCCATCGCCCTCGGCGAAGCCGCCCACGCGGGTCTTGTCGCGGGTCTCCTGGATCGCCTCGAAGCCGAAGCGGGTCCCGTCGATCTTCGTCACGGTCAGGCAGCAGCCTGCGACGGCGATCGAGTCCCCGAGCCCGACCCCTTTCGAGATCGGGCCGAGATCGATCACGAACCGGGACAGGTCCGGCAGAGTCTCGACGGATTCGATGCGGCCGACGTGCTCGACGATTCCGGTGAACATGGTGAGCGGACTCTAGCGCCCTCCCGGCGACCGGACGTCACGAGCGGACCGGAATCGGCCCACCCGGGAGACGCCGCAGTCAGCGCCCGAACCGCGCGTCGATCTCGCGCAGCATCTGATCCCGAACGGTCCCGTAGTCCGCGTCGAGCTCGATCGGCGGATTCGGATGCTCGGCGACGATCCCTTCGAGCTCCATCGAGTGATACGCGAGCTTCGAGTCCACGAACTTGAGCCCGTGGGCCGTCGACACGACGACCACCTGGTCGCTCGACTCGACGAGGCCGCGTGCCTGGAGCTTCCGGAGCGCGACGAGCGCGACGCCCGTGTGCGGACAGTTGAAGAGCCCGGTCCGATCCGCCTTCGCGCACTCCTCCAGGATCTCGGACTCCGTCGCCTGCTCGACGACGCCGTCGTAGCGCTTGAGCGCGTCGACCGCCTTGAGATAGGAAACGGGGTTCCCGATCTGGATCGCCGAGGCCACGGTCTTGCGCGCCGCGATCGGCTCGAAGACCTCGAAGTCCTTCTGGTAGGCCAGATAGAGCGGGTTCGCGGCTTCGGCCTGCCCCACGCAGATCCGCGGGCGCTTCGACACGAGGCCGAGCTCGAAGAGCATGTCGAGGCCCTTCGCGAGGGCCGACACGTTGCCGAGGTTGCCGCCCGGGATCACGAGCCAGTCCGGCACCTGCCAGTCGAGCTGCTGCACGATCTCGAGCCCGACGGTCTTCTGGCCCTCGACGCGGAGACTGTTCATCGAGTTCGCGAGATAGACCCCGTCGTTGGCCGAGACCTGCTTCACGATCTCCATGCAACCGTCGAAGTCCGTGTCGAGGGCGAAGACGATCGCCCCGTTCGCGACGGGCTGGATCAGCTGGGCGAGGGAGATCTTGCCGCGCGGCAGGAACACGATCGCCGGGATGCCGGCGGCGGCGGCGTAGGCGGAGAGCGCCGCCGAGGTATCCCCCGTGGAGGCGCAAGCGACGGCGGGGATGTCCGCCCCGTTCGCGATCATCTGCTTCACCTGGGACACGAGCACCGTCATCCCGAGGTCCTTGAAGGAGCCGGTGTGGCTGTTGCCGCAGAGCTTGAGCCAGAGGTCGTCGAGCCCGATCTCCCGGCCGTAGCGCTCCGCCCAGAAGAGGTTCGTGTGGCCCTCGTACATCGAGACGACGTTCTCGTTGTCGATGTCCGGGAGGACCCAGTCCTTCTTGCCCCAGACGCCCGAGCCATAGGGCCACTCGTTCTTGCGCGCGCGTCGCTCGAAGCGATCCTTCCATTCCGCACCGGAGGTCTTCGCGAGCTCCTCCATGTCGTGCACGACCTGCAGGAGCCCGCCGTTCGAGTCGGTATAGACCACCTCGTCGAGGCCATAGCGCTCTTCGGGGTCGGCCAGCGACTCGAACCAGGCGCGCGGCTGCGGCTTCGCGGACGCGTCCTCGGACATGACTAGACCTCCTCCTCGATCCGGATCACCCGCGGCGACTCCGTGACCTCGGCGAGCTGCTCGATCTTCGCGAGGGCGGCGTTGAGGGCTGCTTCGCTGGCGGTGTGGGTCAGGACGATGACCGGGACGGTCGCCGATCCGGATCCGCTCTCGCGCTGGACGACCGACGCGATCCCGACGCCTTCCGCTCCGAGCGCGCCGGTGATCTTGCTGAGCACGCCCGGCTCGTCCTTCGCGGTGAAACGAAGGTAGGCGCGGCCCAGGACCTCGCTGTCCGGGACCGTCTCCTTGGCGACGATGTGCTGGGGCAGATAGCTGAGCGGCGCGACCGGGCCGGCCTCGCCGCGCTTGATCTCGCGGGCGATCTCGATCAGGTCCCCGACCACCGCGCTCGCCGTCGGCATCTCGCCCGCCCCGGCGCCGTAGTAGAGCGTCGGGCCGACGGCGTTGCCGATCACCTCGACGGCGTTCATCGCGCCATCGACGTTCGCCAGCATGCTCGTCTTCGGAACCATCGTCGGCTGGACCCGCGACTCGATCCGCTCCGTCCCGTCGTCGGCCCGGTGACACTTCGCGACGCCGAGGAGCTTGATCTTGTAGCCGAAGTCGTCCGCCAGCTCGAAGTCCAGGGGCAGGAGACCGCGGATGCCTTCGGTCGGAATCTCCTCGAACACGACCTCGGCGCCGTAGGCCATCGTCGTGAGGAGCGCGAGCTTGTGCGCTGCGTCGATCCCCTCGACATCGAAGGTCGGGTCCGCCTCGGCGTAGCCGAGCTCCTGGGCGCGCTTGAGGACGACGTCGAAGTCCTCCCCCGTCGACTCCATCTCGGTCAGCACGTAGTTCGTCGTGCCGTTCAGGATCCCGAGCACGGTCTCGATCTGGTTCGCCGCCAGGCCCTCGCGCAGCGAGCGCAGGATCGGGATCCCGCCGCCGACCGCCGCCTCGAAGGCGATGTCGAGGCCCTTCTCGGAGGCGGCGCCGAAGATTTCGCGGCCGTACATCGCAAGCAGCGCCTTGTTCGCGGTCACGACGTGCTTGCCCGCCTCGAAGGCTTCGAGGATGAACTTCTTGGGCACGTCGTAGCCGCCGACGAGCTCGATCACGATATGGACGTTCGGGTCGGCGATCAGCGCGCTGGCGTCCGCATCGAAGTGGATCCCCGTGAGGTCGACGCCCCGGTCCGTGTCCTGGTCGAGATCGGCGATCCGAACCATGCGCAGCGGGAAGCCGAGGCGCTGTTCGATCTCCGCGGCATTGTCCGCGAGCACCTTGACCACGCCCGTTCCGATCGTGCCGAAGCCGATCAGCCCGACGCCGATGCCATCCTGATTGCCGCTCATCTCGTTCTCCTCGGTGTCCGGCTTCGGCCGGACCGTTGCTAGAGCTTCGCTTCCCGGAAGAAGCGACGGATTCCGCGCACCGCCTGGCGGATCCGGTGCTTGTTCTCGACCAGCGCGAAGCGCACGTGGCCCTCGCCGCCCTCGCCGAAGCCGACGCCCGGCGAGACGGCGACGCCCGCCTCCTTGAGCAGCCGCTTCGAGAACTCGAGAGAACCGACCTGCGCCCAGGGCTCCGGAATCGGCGCCCACACGAACATCGTCGCGAGGGGCTTCTCGATCTTCCATTGGCCTTCACCCGGGGCCGCGAGCCCGTCGATCAGGACGTCGCGACGCTCCTTGTAGATCGCGCAGTTCTCCGCGACGCAGTCCTGCGGACCGCGCAGCGCGGTGATCGCGCCGATCTGGATCGCCTGAGGCATGCCGTAGTCGAGGTAGGACTTGATCCGCTTGAGGGCGTGGATCATCTGCGGGTTGCCGCAGGCGAAGCCCACGCGCCAGCCGGCCATCGAGTGGCTCTTCGAGAAGGACACGAACTCGATCGCGATGTCCTTCGCGCCCGGGACCTCGAGGATCGACGGCGGCTTGTATCCGTCGAAGGCGATCTCCGCGTAGGCGAAGTCGTGCAGGATCATCAGGTCGTTCGCCCGGGCGAACTCGACGATCCGTTCGAGGAAGGCGAGGTCGATGATGTGCGTGGTCGGGTTCGCCGGGAACGAGATGATGAGCATCTTCGGCTTCGGCCAGGTCCGGCTGACCGCCTGCTCGAGATTCTCGATGAAGTCGCTCTCGTGGTTCAGCGGGACCCTGCGCAGGTCGGCCCCGGCGATGATCACCGAGTACTGGTGGATCGGGTACGCCGGATCGGGGACCAGCACGACGTCTCCCGGGCCCGCGGTCATCAGGACGAAGTGGCTGAGGCCTTCCTTGGCGCCGATCACGGCGACCGCTTCCGTCGCCGGATCGAGATCCACGTCGTGGAGGCGCTTGTACCACTCCGTGATCCCGGCGCGCAGGTTCGGCAGGCCCTGGCTCGAGGAGTAGCGGTGGTTGCGCGGGTCCTGGGCCGCCTCGCAGATCTTGTCGATCACGTGCTTCGGCGTGGCCAGGTCCGGATTGCCCATGCCGAGGTCGATGATGTCCTCGCCCGCGCGGCGACCGGCGCGAGTCAGCTCCGTCACCTCGGAGAGGATGTAGGGAGGAAGTCGGTTCAGCTTGTTGAAATCGTGTCGGAAGGAATCCGTCATGTCGGTCTTCTCGTTTCGAGGGTCCGGAGCGCTCGACGATTCGCCGACTCGTTCGCGTTCCACTTCGCGTTCCCGCCCGACGCGCCGAGGCCACCCTCATCGAAGGGATCGGCCCGGTTCGTGTCGGACGTTTCGGTCGCTCTCTCGGGGGAATGCCCTGGACCCTGGGAATGGCCGCTGCATGAGACCCGCCTCGGAGCCGACCCGTTCGGGTTGCTGCGCCGCTTCCGGAGAGGGAGGAGGTTCCGCCTCCTGCCGCACCCGGAGCAGGCAGCGCCCTGCCCGTCCGTCGCCCGCCCACCGTTTCCTGGATCGATCCCTTCGGATCCCCCGGCCCCGGCGGGCTAGCGAGCCGCCCCCGTCGTCGCGCGCGTCGCCGCGGCGCATCCGCCCGGGGCTCGGGCGGCGGTCTCGGCGGTGGCGCAAGCGTGCAGGTGGCGATCGATCATCCCGTTGGGACCCCTTCGAATCGCCCGATCTTACTGGAGAAATCACCTCCCAGGTACCGGCGGTGGGCGATTCGGCGCGCCTTCCCGGGACGTCGCGGGATCCTCACACCCCGGGCGCTGGCGGGGCCCCCTCCGCGCCGCCGCGAGGCCACACGAAGACGCCGTAGACCAGCAGCCCGCCGGCAAGGAGCGCCACGGTGACCGCGGCCTCCCCGGGCCGGGAGAGGGCGATCGCCGCGCCGATCGCGAGATTCACCGCCAGGTAGAGCGCCGGGATCCAGGGATAGCCCCACGCCCGGTACGGGCGGGGGCGCTCCGGCTGCCTGAGGCGGAGGGCGAAGAGCGCGAGCGTGTCCGCGGACGTCGCCAGGACGATGCCGAAGACGGTGAAATCGAGGGCACGCGGGAAGCTCTCCAGGAAGACCACGAGCGCGATCGAGACGACCGCCTGAACTCCGATCGCGGCGCTCGGGGTCTGGAACCCGTCGTGCACCCGGTCCGCCCGTCGCAGGAACATGCCGTCGAGAGCCATCGCGTAGACGATCCGCGGTCCGACGAGCACGGTTGCGTTCAGGGTCCCGAGCACCGAGACCAGGACGAAGGCCGAGACCCATGCCGCCCCGACGGGCCCGAAGAGCGAGCGCGCCGCCGCCTCGCCGGCATCCACCGTATCCCGCAGCTCCGCCGGGGTGAGCGCGTAGAAGTACACGACGTTGACCGCCACGTAGAGCGCGCTGCAGATCCCGAGCCCGAGAAAGAGCGAGCGCGGCAGATTCCGCGTCGGTTCCTCGATCTCGCTGGCCACGTAGACGCACGCGTTCCACCCGAGATAGGAGAAGAGGATCGGCGAGAGCGCCTGCCCGAAGGCGAACCAGCCGCCCCGCGCGGCGTCCCCGCGCGCGGCGATCGCTTCCGGCGACCAGGGCGCGAAGGTGCCGTCGCCGAGTATGGGGGCCACGAGCACGAAGACCGCCAGGGCGCCGATCTTGGCGCCGGAGGTGAAGTTGTTGAGCGAGGCGCCCCAGCGCGTCCCGCGCAGATTGAGAAGAGAGCAGACCCCGATCGCCATCGACGCGAGACCGATGATCCCCGGCCGCTCCAGGCCGAGCGAGGGCGCCAGGGACTCGGCGAAGACGACCGCCAGCGCGGCGATCGTGCCGGTGTAGATCGCGAAGAACGAGAGCCAGCCGACCAGGAAGCCCGCCGCCGGGTGGAGCCCTTCGCGGAGATAGACGTAGTCGCCCCCGGCGCGCGGGAACATCGCACCGAGCTCCGCGTTCGCGAAGGCGCCCGCCAACGAGATCAGCGCCCCCACGATCCAGGCCGCCAGGATCCATCCCGCCCCCGGCAGCAGCCCCGCCACCTGCGCCGGCGTGAAGAAGATGCCGCTCCCCACGACCGACGCGACGATCAGCATCGACGCGTCCCGGAGCCCGAGCACGCGCGGCAGGCGGTCGCGCGGATGAGACGCCGGCGCGTCGGCTCCCCCGCTCGACGCGCTCAAGGCCGAGTCACCGACAGGGAGCTCCCGCCTCGACCGGGCTGGACGGCGATCCGCGTGTCGATCCGCTCCTGCAGCTCGGGGACGTGGGAGATCAGACCGACCATGCGCCCGCCGGACTGCAGCTCGACGAGGGTCGCCAGTGCGAGCTCGAGACTCTCCGGATCCAGGGAACCGAAGCCTTCGTCCACGAAGATCGCATCGAGTCGCGTCCCACCGCTGTGGCGCTGGACGACGTCCGCGAGCCCGAGGGCGAGCGCGAGGGCGGCGCAGAACGACTCGCCCCCGGAGAGCGTCGCCACCGGGCGCTCCTGGCCCGTGTGCGCATCCCAGACCGCGAGATCGAGCCCGGCGCGACGACGCCGGTCGCCCAGCTCGGTCACGCGCTGCAGGGCGTAGCGCCCCTTGCTCATCCGCCGGAGCGAGACCGTCGCCAGGGCGAGCACTTCGTCGAGGAACGCCGCGAGTACGAAGCGCTGGAAGGACACCCGCTCCGGATTCTCGCCGCCGGCCACGTTCGCGAGCCCGCCGATCCGCTCGTAGCGCGCCACCAGCGTCCCGTTCTCTTCGATCAGCTTCTCGAGCGACGCCGCCAGTCGTGCCCACCCCGCGGCCCGCTCCTCGAGGCGCCCGACCGCATCCTGCCGCGCCGACCGGTCGCGGTTCGCCGCTTCGAACGCGGTCGCGAGCGCCTCCACGTCGACGACGCTCGCGCCCTCCGCCGCCGCGATCGCCGTCTCCTCGACCCGCCGCGCGGATTCGAGATCCCGATCGAAGGCGTCGACCCGCCCCTGCAGCTCGGCGCGCGCGGCCTCGTCGAGATACGCGGCGCGCAGCGCCCGCTCGTCCTCGAAGCCGGCGCGCGCTCTGGCCTGGTCGGCGGCCTGCTCGGCTTCGGCGACCGACGCCCTCGTGCGCTGATGTTCCTCCACGACCGCGACCCGCGTCGCCTCCCGCTCCGCGCGTACGCGGACGGCGTCCCCCACCGCGGCGGCCGTCGCCTCGATCCGCTCGGCCAGGGCCGACCGCCGCGTCTCGGAGGCCGAGAGGGCCTCGGCGAGCGCCTCCGGCGTCCTCGCCTCCGCGGGAAGCGCGGCCGCCTGCGTCGCGAGGTTCTGCGCCGACGTCTCGATCGCGGCTTCTCCGCCCGCGTGCTCGCGACGAAGGTCTTCGAGGGGCGCGCGCAGACGCTCGAACCCGGCGCGTCGCTCCGCGAGCGCCTCGCTCGCCTGCGTCGCCGTCGCGAGCGCGGCCTGGGCGTCCTCGATCGCGCGGTCGGCCTCGGCGAGCGCGACGTCGAGCGACGCAAGATCATCGTGCTCGTCGGCCCGGTCCTCCGAGGACTCGCCGTCTCCTCGGAGGGCGTCGAGGGCACGCGTCTCGGAGGCCTGCTCGCCCGCCAGCCCCGCGCGCTCCGCCACCTGTGGCTCGAGGTGCGCGCGAAGACGCGCCACCCGGTCTTCGAGCGCCTCGATCTCGACCTCGCCCCCCGCCTCTCCGGGCGCCCGATCGGTCGCCGCCTCCGAGGCCTTCGCGGGATGTTCGGTGGAGCCGCAGACCGGGCAGGACTCCCCGGCGACGAGGGTCGCCGCCAGGCGATGCGCCGCGGCCGCCCGGTCCTGCGCCTGAGCCTCGCGAAGCGCGGCTTCCGCGAGGGCCAGCTCCGCGCGTTCGGCGTCGATCCCGGCGTCGAGTCGCGTGAGCCGCTCCGCCCGTCGCGCCAGTGCCGTCTCGAGCGCCGCACGCCGTCGGGCTCGCTCGAGACGCGCGGCCAGCGCGGATCGCGCCTCGGTCCGTGTCCGCTGGGCCTCGAGCAAGGCGGCATGCCGCTCCGCCTGCTCCTCGAGCGTCGCCAGCGCCCGCTGCGCCTCGGTCGCGAGCGCCGCCTCGCGCTCGAGGCGCTGCGCGAGCGCCGCCTGGGCCGTGACCCGCTCCGCGTGTTCCGCCCGCAGCGTCTCGAGACGGGCGACCGCCTCACTCGATGCGCGCAACCGAGCGACCGTCTCCTCGAGTCCCCGGAGCTCGGGGGTCCGCTCTCGCGCAGCGAATTCGTCGTTGCGTGCCCCTTCGAGGGCCTCGTCCGCCGCGCGGACCGCTGCCGTGGCCCCCTCCAGCCGCCGTGCCGCCTCCTCCGAGGCCCGACGTGCGTTGGCCCAGGCGTCGAAACGCAGCACGACCGGCTCCGCACGCACGGCGTCTCGCAGCCGGTCCCGCTCGTGCTCGAACTCGGGCTTCCGCGCAGCGAGCGACGCGTGCTGCTTCACCGCGGTCTCCCGCGCCTGCAGCCGCTCCCGATCCACCCGTCCCCGCTCGAGCGCGTCCCGGGCGACACGTTCCGTCTCGACCGAGGCCTCGAGGGCCGTCCGCGCCTCGTCGATCTCGGCGCCGAGCGCCTTCCGCCGAAGCGCGAACGCTTCCTCGTTCTCGGCCTCCGCCTGCCCGAGCAGCGTCGCCCGACGCTCCTCGACCCGCCCGAGCTCGTTGCGGAGCTGATCCGCGGCGCCCTTCAGGCGGCGCTCGAGATCGGCGTAGCGGTCGATGTCGAAGAGCCGCGAGAGGATTTCCTGGCGCTCCTTGCTCGACGCTTCGAGCAGGCGCCGGAACTCGCCCTGCGGCAGCAGGATCACCTGCCGGAACTGGGATCGATCGAGACCGAGCAGGTTCCGCACCGCGGCGTCGACATCGCTCTGCTTCGTCGCGAGGGGCTCCCCCGGCCCGTCCTCTGGCATGCCGGGCTTGAAGCGTTCGATCAGCGCCGTCCCGCGCTCTTCGACGAAGCCCTCGCCCCGACGTTTCGGACGGAGCTGGCGGGGCGTTCGCTCGATCCGGTAGCGCACGTCGCCGAGCGCGAACCAGAGCGTGACGCGGGTGAGACGCTCCGGGTCGGCGTGCTGACTCCGCAGGTGGGGCGCCGACGCGTCCGCGCCCGCGGGCGTTCCGTAGAGCGCGAAGCAGATCGCTTCGAGGATCGTGGACTTCCCCGCGCCGGTCGGCCCGTGGATCAGGAAGAGGCGATCGGATCCGAGCGCCTCGAAGTCGACCCGCTGTCGATCCGCGAAGGAGCCGAACGCCTCGATCTCGACGCGCAGCGGCTTCACGGCGTCGCCTCCGAGCCACCCGCTCCCGGAATCGGCGCCTCGAGCTCCGCGAGGGCGGCGCGCTCTCCTTCGTCCATCTCGCGGTCCATGACGGCCTCGAAGAAGTCCGCGAAGAGATCCTCGGGCGTCCGCGGAGCCAGGGACTGTGCGGCCACCGCGCCGCCGCTCGCGGCCCGCTCGAGCGCGGGCCGCTCGATCTGGAGCACGTTCGGGTAGCGCTCGCGAAGGCGCGCCATCGGATGGAAGAGCGCGCCGGGATCAGTCAGTCGGACGAGCAGGTAGTCCTCGTTCGAGACGCCTTCCGGTGTCCGATCGAGCAGCTCGGCGAGCCGCCCCTCGACGACCCGAACCGCGCGTCGCGGCGAGAGCGGGACCGCCTCGATCGCGACCGCGCCGTCGCTTCCGACCTCCACGATCGACACGCTCTTCTCGTGGGCCGCTTCGCCGAAGCTGTAGGGCATCAACGATCCCGAATACCGGATGGCGTCCCGGGAGACGCGCTGGGGGCGGTGGAGGTGGCCGAGCGCCACGTAGTCGAAGCCTTCGAAGTGCGCGGCGGCGACGTGCCCGCCCCCCCCGACGACCAGCGGGCGCTCGGACTCGCTGTCCGAAGCGCCGGCCACGAAGGCGTGGGCCACGCAGATCCGACGTCGGCCCGGGCGAAGCGACGCGCGCGCCCGGGCGAGGAGCGCCGCGTTGCAGGCGTCGTGATCGCGGAGCCCGGCGTCGTCGAGGGTCGCCCGGGCGTGGGGCGGATCGACGAAGGGCAGCGCCACCACGTCGAGGGGACCGTGCGCGTCCGTGAATTCGATCGTCTTCGGATCGGCCTCGAGGCGACCCCGGACGTGGAGCCCGCCCTCGGCGAGCAGACGCGCGCCGAAGCCGAGTCGATCCGCGCTGTCGTGGTTGCCGGCGATCACGACGACGGGAACCCCCTGCTCCCCGGCGACGCGCGCCAGGAAGGCATCGAAGAGGGTCACCGCATCCGGCGGCGGTACGGCCCGGTCGTAGACGTCACCCGCGATCAGCACGGCGTCGATCGCCGACTCGGCGATCAGGCGGGCGAGCTCGTCGAGGAGGCGGGCCTGATCGTCGACCAGGGAGACGCCGTGGAAGAGTCGCCCCAGATGCCAATCCGCCGTGTGCAGCAGGCGCAACGCCCTTCCCCCTCCGCTCGAGCCCGCTTCCGGCACCCTCCGCCCGGAGGAACGTCGCCGGGGCGCGTGACGGAAGCGGTCACACCGAGGGTAGCGCCGGGGCGAGGGCCCGAAGACCCCCGCCCCGGTCGATGCTCAGTCCGGATCGGTCCCGGTCCGAACCTCGTCGACGCCCGCCGGAACCTCGACCCAACCGAGCGCGACCGCCCGCGCGACCGCGGACAGGACGGCCTGGAACGAGGCATCGACGATGCTCGCCGCGCGCCCCGCGCCGAAGAGTCTACGATTCGCGCCGAAGACGACCTCGACGTAGGCCACCGCCGTAGCCCCGGCTCCGGCACCGAGGGCATGCTCGTGGTAGTCGCCGATACGGAGCGGAACGCCGATCGCATCGCCGAGTCCCGCGACGAACGCGTCGATCGGGCCCGCGCCTTCCGCCTGGACCGGGATCCGTCCCCGGCCCCAGCCGAGGGTCGCCGAGACGACGTCCTTCGCGCCGTCCCCGCTCGAGATCGTGCGATTCCCGACGAGCCTCGGCCCGCCTTCGACGTCGAGGTAGGTGCGTTCGAAGAGCGTCTTCACGCGCTCGCTGACCAGCTCCTCCTCGTTCGCGTCGGCCCAGGCCTGCACGATCTTCGAGAAGTCGATCTGCATCCGGCGCGGCAGCGCGTAGCCGTGCTCGGTCTCGAGCACGTACGCGACCCCGCCCTTCCCCGACTGGGAGTTGATCCGGATCACGGCCTCGTAGTTGCGTCCGACGTCTGCGGGATCGACCGGCAGGTAGGGCACCTCCCAGTGCGGAACCGACTCCGCGTCGAGGGCGGCCAGGCCCTTCCGGATCGCGTCCTGATGGGATCCCGAGAACGCCGTGTAGACCAGCTCCCCGGCATAGGGATGGCGCGGATGCACCGGCAGGCGATTCGCGTGCTCGACCTTCCGGACCAGCGCCGGCAGGTCGCGGAAGTCCAGCTCCGGATCCACGCCCTGACTCATCAGATTGAGGGCCAGCGTCACGACGTCGACGTTTCCCGTGCGCTCTCCGTTCCCGAAGAGCGTCCCCTCGACCCGATCCGCCCCGGCGAGCAGTCCGAGCTCCGCCGCCGCGACGGCACAGCCGCGATCGTTGTGCGGATGGACGCTGACGATCGCCGCCTCGCGCACGCGCAGGCTCCGGCAGAAGAGCTCGATCGAGTCGGCGTAGACGTTGGGCGTCGCGACCTCCACCGTCGCCGGCAGGTTCAGGATCACCGGATTCGCCGCGTCGGGCTCGAGCACGTCCATGACCGCCTCGCTGATCTCGACCGCGTACTCGAGCTCCGTCGTCGAGTAGCTCTCCGGGGAGTACTCGAAGCGGATCGATTCGGAAGGTCGCGCGGCCGCCGCCTTCTTCACGCGCTTCGCCGCGTCGACTGCGATCTCCGTGATCCCCGGTCGGTCCTGCTGGAACACGACCCGGCGCTGGATCGGCGACGTCGAGTTGTAGAAGTGCACGATCGCGCTCGGCGCGCCTTCGATCGCCTCGAAGGTGCGTTCGATCAGATCCTCGCGGCACTGCACGAGGACCTGGATCGTCACGTCGTCGGGGATGCGCTCCTCGTCGATGATCCTGCGCACGAAGTCGAAGTCCGTCTGCGAGGCCGCCGGGAAGCCGACCTCGATCTCGCGGAAGCCGATCGCGACGAGGGACTCGAAGAGACGGATCTTCCGATCCCATCCCATCGGCTCGACGAGGGCCTGGTTCCCGTCGCGAAGATCGACGCTGCACCAGCGCGGCGCGTGGTCGAGCACGCGATCGGGCCATGTGCGATCCGGAAGCTCGAAGCGCACGAAAGGCCGATAGCGGTCGTGGGGCATCGTATCCGGCCGATTCCCGGCCGGACGAACCCCGTCTCCTCGTTCCCTGTCTCGTTCGGAATGCGAATCCATCGTTCTCTCCGTGCCCCGCCCGCGAGACCGATTGGAGAGGTGCCCGACGCGACGGGCCGGCGCGTCTGCCGGCCTGTCATCGCGCCCGTCAATGGGGCGCGAAAGCAAAAGCCCCTCCGGCCGGTCAGGCGGGAAGGGCTTCGTCGTTCGTGAACCGTTTCTCAGTCCAGACGCTAGGCAGCCCCGCCCGCCCCGATAAGGAGCAGGAGCGCGAGAAGCCCGAGAAGGGTCCGGCTGGCGTGGTTCGTGAACTCGTTCATGGCATCGGGTAGTAGGGAACGGTGGGACGGGCGTCAAGCTTGAGCCCGTGTCGCGGCCACTGCGTGCCCCTCGTCCGCCGCCCAGGCGTCGAAGACGTCGACGAGGACCGACTTCGCCTCGGCCAGTGCGGCCCGGTCGAAGGGGCGGATCCGCAGGAGCGCGACGTCGCCGAACACGGGGTGCTCGAAGCGTCGGGTCACGACGAATCCGAGCCACTCGAAGAACCCCACGAGCGACGCATGGCAGTCGATCTCGACCACCTCGAGCTGCTCCGCGAGGGCGAACCGATAGGCCTCGATCGCGAGGGCGAGCCCTGCCCCCCCACGTCCACCTCGCGCGTCCTGCGCCGTGACCAGCCGCGAGACGACACCGGTCCGCGGCCCCTCGGACGACAGGATCGCGGGGTGGAACTCGGCGAAGGCTTCGAGATCCCCCCGACCGGGCACGTGGATCCGCAACGCACCGATCAGCCTCGGCTCGCCGTCCGCGTCGCGCTCAAAGGCCCCTACGTGGATCGTTCCGCGATCCAGCGGTTCCGCCAGCCGCCGGGTCTGCGGATCTGCTTCGGGGTGGAGCCGTCCCATCTCCTCGACGAGGACCGCGTAGCGGAGCGCCTGGACCTCCTGGAGGTCGGCGGGATGGACGATTTCGCGGCAATACACGGGGGCTGTTCCGAGTCTATTTCACCCCAACATAATGCGAAACTCGGAGAAATCGACACATTTCTCCCACGATCGGCCCGAAAAAGAAGCGCGGGGCGCCGCGAGCGTGGCTTCATCCCACCCCGGACAGGTCGATCCGGCTGCCCCAACGCGCACGAACCGCGCGCCGGGTGGCTGGCACGTGCTGGAGGGTCGGATCCGCGTCCACCTCGCGTCGGGCGATGTTCCGCGCCGCCGCGACGAGGAGCGTGTCGCGCAGCAGATCGGCGATCCGCAGCTCCGGGAGGTGTCCGCTCTGGCGGGTGCCCAGAAAGTCGCCGGGGCCGCGAATGTCGAGGTCGGCGTCCGCGATCTTGAATCCGTCCGTCGTCCGGGTCATCGCACGCAGCCGCTGCTCGCTCTTCTCGCTGCTCCCGCGCGCGACGAGCACGCACGATCCCTTCGCACCGCCGCGCCCCACCCGGCCGCGAAGCTGATGGAGCTGCGCGAGGCCGAAGCGCTCCGCGTGCTCGATCACCATGAGCGTCGCCTCGGGCACGTCGACGCCGACCTCGATCACCGTCGTCGCGACCAGGATCGACGAAGCGCCGGTCGCGAAGCGCTCCATCGCCGCCTGGCGATCCGCCGCGTCGAGGCGCCCGTGCACGAGATCGACCCGATGATCCGGGAAGGCGCGGCCGATCGACTCGGCGGAGTCGATCGCCGAGCGCAGGTCCATCTTCTCGCTCTCTTCGACGAGGGGGTAGACGACGTAGACGCGCTCGTTCCGCTCGAGGGTGTCGCGGATCAGCTCCATCACGCGCTGGCCCTCGCCGGAGCGGAGCAGGATCGTCTCGATCGGCTTTCGCCCCGGCGGCAGCTCGTCGATCACGGACAGGTCGAGCTCGCCGTAGAGGGTCATCGCGAGGCTGCGAGGGATCGGCGTCGCGGTCATGACCATGCGGTGCGGGTAGCGCCCGTCCGGACGCGGCGCGCTGAGTGCCGCGCGCTGCATCACGCCGAAGCGGTGCTGCTCGTCGACGATCGAGAGGACGAGGTCCTTGAAGGTGATCTCGCCGGCCACGAGCGCGTGGGTGCCCACGACGAGATCGATCTCGCCCATCGCCAGCAGCCCGCGCACCTGCTTGATCTCCGCCCGCGGCAGCGACGCCGTCAGGAGCCCTACGCGAAGCGGGATCGCGTCGCCGCCGCTCTCGACCATCTTCGTGAGCGTCCGGTAGTGCTGCTCCGCGAGGAGCTCGGTCGGGGCCATTAGCGCCGTCTGCCCGCCGCACGCGGCGACCGCCACCGCCGAGAGCATCGCCACCGCCGTCTTCCCACTCCCGACGTCGCCCTGTACGAGCCGGTTCATCGGATGGGGCCGCGCGAGGTCGCCCAGGATCTCGCCGATCACCCGGCGCTGCGCCCCGGTCAGCTTCCACGGCAGCGCCTTCGCCGCGGTCCGCGATTCGGGCCGCGTCGAATCGATCGCGACCCCCGGCCGCTGGCTGGTCTTCGCGCGTCGCATCGCGAGACCGAGCTCCAGCAGGTAGAGCTCCTCGAGCACGAGCCGCTCGTGGGCAGGGGAGGCGAAGGTCGCGTACTGCTCGACGTCGACGTCCGCCTCGGGCCGGTGAAGCGCTCGAAGCGCGACCGAGACGCTCGGAAGCCCGCGCTGCGAGACGACGTCCGCCGGGAGATGCCCCACGACCAGGTCGCTGTAGGCCTCGACCGCCTGACCGATCAGCCGCCGGAGCGTACGCGGGTTCATGCCCTCCGGCGCGGTATAGACGGGAACGACGCGACCGAGCTCGGCGTCGTCCTTCGAGACGCGCGGCGCCGGCTTCGGCTCGGCCGTTTCGCCGCCCTCGCCGTCCTCGCCCTCCTCCGACTTCGGCGCGCGCAGCACCTCCACGTCCGGGTGGATCAGCTCCTTCGAGAAGCGGTAGCGCTTGACCTCTCCGCTCACGAGGACCTGCCGTCCCTTCTGCAGGCTCTTGGCGATCGCGTCCCCGCCGCGGAACCACTTGAGGGTCACGATCGAGTCGTCGTCGCCGACCACCGCCTGGAAGATCTTCCCGAAGCGCCCGCCCCGGCGCGTCGGCACCCAGTCGACGACCTTCACCTCGCCCACGAAGGTCGCCGTCGCCCCGACCTTCAGCTCGCCGACCGTCAGGACCTGGCGGCGATCCTCGTAGCGCGCGGGCAGCCAGAAGAGCAGATCGCTCACCCGCTCGAAGCCGCGACGCGCGAAGCCTTCCGCCTTCTTGGGTCCGACCCCGGGAAGCGCCGCCAGCGACTTGGCGAGCAGCTCGTCGGGCCAGCCCGCCCGCCCGAGCGGGTCGATCAGCTCGAGGATCTCGCGACCGACGTCCCGCCGCGGAGCCTCGGGTTTCCGCGCGCCGAGCCGCTTCTCGACCTTCTGGAGGCGCGCGCGCAGCTCCTTCGGAAGCGGCCGCCCCAGCAGCTGCCCGAGGCGCTTCGCCGCCTGCTCTTCGGCGGCCGCCGGCGCCCTCTTCTCGGGATCCCCGGACTCCTCCGCCCGCCCGAGCGCCACGACGGCCCCGTGCAACGCAGCAACCTGATCGTGGAGAGTCTCGGCCATCCGAATCGCGGCCCCCGCCTAGAGAACCCGCTCAGAGTAAAGCAAGGCGAACAAAAAGCGAACTCCCGCACCCAACCTGAGGGCGTCGAGAGTGCGTCAGATCCGCGATCCGCGGAGCGGAGCGCCCGCAGGCGTACTCCCGCACGCCGAGGACAGCGCAGCGAGCAGATCGCGGAGATGGCGTGCTATCGGCGGCCGACTACTGAGCCTCATGGATGCGTTGGAGACTTCGGACACCGATGGACTCCGCTCGCATCGCCGCAATCGCGTCTGCGGAGGCCCGCGCCGCCGCGAGCGTCGTGCAGTACGGCACGCCGGCGAGCAGCGCGGCGCGGCGAAGGGACTTCGAATCCTCGATCGACTTCGGATCGCTGTCCGTCGTGTTGATCACGAGCGCCACGTCGCCGCCTTCGATCCGATCGGCGGTATGCGGTGAGCCCTCGTGGACCTTGTTGATCACTTCCACGTCGATGCCCAGTCGCGCGAGGGTCTCGGCGGTCCCTCGCGTCGCGACGACCTTGAACCCCTGTTCCGTCAGGGTCTGGATCGGCTGGAAGACCCGCTGGTGCTCCTCGGCGCGGACCGACACCAGAACGGTCCCGCCCTCGGTGGGGAGACTGTTGCCGGCCTGGATCTGGCTCTTCGCGAAGGCGCGGCCGAAGCTCGAGTCGATGCCCATGACCTCGCCGGTGCTCTTCATCTCGGGGCCGAGGATCGTGTCGACACCCGGGAACTTCACGAAGGGGAAGACCGCTTCCTTGACGGAGTAGTGGCTCGGGACGATCTCACTCGTGAACTCGAGCTGCTCCAGGGTCTCGCCGCCCATGATCCGCGCGGCGAGCTTGGCGAGCGGCCTGCCGATCGCCTTCGACACGAAGGGGACGGTTCGTGACGCCCGGGGATTCACCTCGATCACGTACACCTGCTCGTCCTTGACCGCATACTGGACGTTCATGAGGCCGCGAACGCCGATTTCGAGTGCGAGCTGACGGGTCGCGTCGATGATCTCCGAGATCCGATCGGGAGCGAGCGAATACGGCGGAAGGGAGCAGGCAGAGTCGCCGGAGTGGACGCCCGCCTCCTCGATGTGCTCCATGATGCCGCCGACGACGACCCGCTCGCCGTCGCAGATCGCATCCACGTCGACTTCCGTCGCGTCGGCGAGGAAGCGGTCGATCAGGACCGGGTGCTCGTCCGACGCCTTGACCGCGAACTGCATGTAGCGGCGCAGCTCGTCGACGTCCTGGACGATCTGCATCGCGCGCCCGCCCAGCACGTAGGACGGGCGGACGAGCACCGGGTAGCCGATCCGCTCGGCAATGATCTCCGCTTCGTCGGAACTCCGCGCGACGTCGCCTTCCGGCCGGACGAGGCCGAGCTGCTCGAGCAGCGCGTCGAAGCGCTCGCGGTCCTCGGCGCGATCGATCGCGTCGGGGCTCGTGCCGATGATCGGGGCGCCAGCCTTCTCGAGGGCGACGGCGAGCTTGAGCGGAGTCTGCCCGCCGAACTGCACGATCACGCCGTCGGGCTTCTCGACCTCGACGATCTCGAGCACGTCCTCGAGGGTGAGCGGCTCGAAGTAGAGACGGTCGCTCGTGTCGTAGTCCGTCGAGACCGTTTCGGGGTTGCAGTTGACCATGATCGTCTCGAAGCCGGCCTCACGCAGCGCGAAGACCGCGTGGACGCAGCAGTAGTCGAACTCGATCCCCTGCCCGATCCGGTTCGGTCCACCGCCGAGGATCATGATCTTCTTGCGGTCGGTCGTGTCCGCCTCGCACTCCTCCTCGTAGGTGGAGTAGAGGTACGGCGTGTGGGCCACGAACTCCGCGGCACACGTGTCGACGCGCTTGTAGACCGGGCGGACGCCGAGGCGGTGGCGGTCGCCCCGGACCTCGGCCTCGCTCTTGCCCCAGAGCACGCCGATCCGCGCGTCCGAGAAGCCCAGCTGCTTGGCCGGTCGGAGCATTGCGTCCCGCTCGCCCTCGGGTGCTTCCGCGAGTCGCTTCTCGGCGACCGCGATCTCCTGGAGATTGCGCAGGAACCAGGGGTCGATCTTCGTTCGGTCGAAGAGCTCCTCGACGGTCGCGCCCCGACGAAACGCCTCGACGAGCGCCCAGGGGCGCGTCGCGCAAGGTCGATCGATCTGGGCCCAGAGCGATGCCTCCTCGTCCGCCTTCTCGCCGGAGTCGTCGAGCTCCGGGGCATCGAACCCCATGTGGCCGATCTCGAGGGAGCGGATCGCCTTCTGGAAGCTCTCCTTGAAGGTCCGACCGATCGCCATCGCCTCGCCCACGGACTTCATCTGGGTCGTGAGCTCGGCGTCCGTGTTCGGGAACTTCTCGAAGGTGAATCGAGGGATCTTCGTCACGACGTAGTCGATCGACGGCTCGAAGGACGCAGGCGTCTCCTTCGTGATGTCGTTCCGGATCTCGTCGAGGGAGAAGCCGACGGCGAGCTTCGCCGCGATCTTCGCGATCGGGAAGCCGGTCGCCTTCGACGCGAGCGCCGAGGAGCGCGAGACGCGCGGGTTCATCTCGATCACGATCAGCGTGCCGTCTTCCGGGTTCACCCCGAACTGGACGTTCGAGCCGCCCGTGTCGACGCCGATCTCGCGCATGATCGCGATCGCCGCGTCGCGCATCTCCTGGTACTCGCGGTCGGTCAGGGTCTGGGCCGGGGCGACGGTGATCGAGTCGCCCGTGTGGACGCCCATGGCGTCGAAGTTCTCGATCGAGCAGATGATGACGACGTTGTCCGCGTTGTCGCGCATCACCTCCAGCTCGTACTCCTTCCAGCCCGTGACGGACTGCTCGACGAGGATCTGGTTCGTGGGCGACTGATCGAGCGCCCACTGCGCCATCCGGTCGAAGTCCTCCATCTTCTCGCAGACGCCGCCGCCGGAGCCGCCCATCGTGAAGCTCGGCCGGATGATCGTCGGGAGGCCCGTCCGCTGCTGGATCTCGCGGGCCTCTTCGAGGTTCGTCGCGATCCCGGAAGCCGGCATCTTGAGACCGATCTTGTCCATCGCCGCGCGGAAGAGCTGGCGATCCTCGGCCTTGTTGATCGCCTCGAGGTTCGCACCGATCAGCTGCACGTCGTACTTGTCGAGGACGCCGGCCTCCGCGAGATCGATCGCCAGATTGAGCGCGGTCTGCCCGCCGATCGTCGGCAGGAGCGCGTCCGGGCGCTCCTCGGCGATGATCTGTTCGACCGACGTCACCGTCATCGGCTCGATGTAGGTCCGATCCGCGGTCTCCGGATCGGTCATGATCGTCGCCGGATTCGAGTTCAGGAGGACCACGCTGTAGCCCTCCTCGCGAAGGGCCTTGCACGCCTGGGTCCCCGAGTAGTCGAACTCGCAGGCCTGGCCGATCACGATCGGGCCGGACCCGATCACCATGATCTTGTGGATGTCGTCTCGTCGGGGCAATGTGGGACTCCGGAACCCTGAGTCGTCAGGGCGGAAGCAGGGGCGGGACGGGACGTCCCGGAAACTTGGATCAGGCGGACTTCCCGCCGCCGCAGATCTGGGCGCCGGTCACGCGTTCGCCCGCCGCGGACCGCTCGACCATCTCGCGGAAGCGCGAGAAGAAGTACTGAGCGTCGTGCGGGCCAGGCGAGGCCTCGGGGTGGTACTGGACCGAGAAGAGGGGCTTCGCTTCGTGGGCGATCCCCTCGACGGTCTCGTCGTTCAGATTGATGTGGGTGATCTCGACGGGCTCTCCCGCGGCGCGGAGGCTTTCCGCCTCGACGGCGTAGCCGTGGTTCTCGGCGCAGATCGCGACCTTCCCGGTCGCGAGGTCCTTGCCCGGCTGATTGCCCCCGTGATGACCGAACTTGAGCTTCCGGGTCCGGCCACCGAGGGCCAGACCGAGGATCTGATGGCCGAGGCAGATCCCGAACACGGGCTTCTCCTGGACGAGCTCGCGAACGATCGGCTGGACCCCTTCGACCGCCTCCGGATCCCCGGGACCGTTCGAGAGGAAGATCCCGTCCGGGTTCATCGCGAGGGTCTCGCTCGCCGGCGTCGTCGCCGGCACGACCGTCACGTCGAAGCCCTGCTCGACGAGCAGCCGCAGGATGTTCTTCTTCACGCCGAAGTCGTACGCGACGATCTTGAGCCGCTGACCCGGACGCGCGGCGCGGGGCAGCTGCCCGTCGACGCCGGCCCAGACGCCTTCGTCGAAGTCGTATTTCGAAGACGTGGTCACGTTCGCCACCCAATCGACCCCGTCGAGCCCAGGCGCCTGGCGAGCGCGCTCGACGAGCTCGTCCGTATCCTGGACGCCGGGATCCGTCGACAGGACACCGACCTGCGCGCCGCCGTCGCGGATTCGTCGCACCAGCGCGCGCGTATCGATCCCGGCGAGGCCCGGAATCCCGGCCGCCGCGAGCTTCGCGTCGAGGTCGCCCTCGGAGCGATAGTTCGAGGGCGTGTCGAAGAGCTCCTTCACGACGAAGCCAGAAAGGAACGGCTTCCGCGACTCGTCGTCCATCACATTGACGCCGACGTTGCCGATCTGCGTATACGTCATCGTCACGATCTGCCCCGCGTAGGACGGGTCCGTCGCGATCTCCTGGTAGCCGGTCAGGCTCGTGTTGAATACGACCTCCCCGCTCTGGACCGCGCGCGCGCCGAACGCGCGCCCCCGGTAGATCGTGCCATCCGCCAGGGCGAGGGCCGCCGGGGCCGTCTCCCGTCCCAGCAGTTCGTCGACCGTCATCGAGGTCTTGCTCATCGAATCATTGCTCCGCGATCGGGGTGGAGGTTCAGGAAGATCTGGAGGCCGATGCGGCCATCGAGAGGTTTCGAGGACGCGGCGCTCATCGGATGAGCACGCCGCGATCGACGTCGTAGACGAGCCGACCGTCGACGATCGTCGCCTTGACGCGGCCCGTGAAGGTCTCTCCCGCCCACGGAGAGTTCCGGCTCTTCGAGAAGCCCTGGGCCGGGTCGTAGGTCCATTCGCGAGCGGGATCGATCAGGGCGACGTCACCGGGCCCGCCCTCGCGCAGCGAGCCGCCCTCGAGACCGAGGATCCGGGCGCCCTCGGTCGAGAGGCGGCGGACGAGCTCGAGGGGCGTGAGCGTCTCGTCGCGGACCAGGTCGAGGCAGACCGCGACCGCCGTCTCGAGGCCGATCATGCCGGGGGGCGCCTCGGTGAACTCGACTTCCTTCTCGTGGCTCGCATGGGGGGCATGGTCCGTCGCGATCGCGTCGATCACCCCTTCGGCCAGCGCGGCGCGCAGCGCGTCGACGTCCGCCCGGGAACGCAGCGGCGGCGCGACGCGGGTATTCGTGTCGAAGCCCATCGTCGCTTCGTCGGTCAGCGTGAGGTGGTGCGGCGTGACCTCGGCCGTCACGCGGATCCCGGCCTCCCGGGCCTTGCGGATGATGTGGACGGCCCCCGCGGTCGACACGTGGGCCACGTGGAGGTGGGCGCCGGTGAGCGAGGCGAGCCGCACGTCCCGGGCGACCATGACCTCTTCCGCCGCGGCGGGGTTGCCCGGCAGACCGAGCCGCGTCGCGACCGGCCCCTCGTTCACGACCCCGCCCCCTCGGAGCGCGCAGTCCTCGGCGTGCACGACGACCGGCGCATCGGCCATCTTCGAGTACTCGAGCACCCGGCGCATCGCGCCGGCGTCCGTGATCGTCGCGCCGTCGTCGCTGAAGGCGACGGCCCCCGCCTCGCGAAGCGCCATCATCTCGGTCATGACCTCGCCGCGCAGCCCGCGGGTCGCCGCCGCGATCACGCGCACCTTGGCGGGCGACTCCTTCTCGGCGCGATCGAGGATGTACTTCGTGACCGACGGATCGTCGTTGACGGGATCCGTGTTCGCCATGCAGGCGACCTGCGTGAAGCCGCCTGCGACGGCCGCGGTCCCGCCGCTCGCCAGGTCTTCCTTGTACTCCTGGCCGGGCTCTCGCAGGTGGGCGTGGACGTCGATCAGGCCGGGCACGATCCACGACCCCTCGGCATCGACGATCTCGGCCCCGTCCTGCGGAATCGGATCCCCGCCGATCGCGAGGGTCGCGATCCGACCGTCCTCGATCAGCAGCTCGGCGCGGCCCGCCTCGAGATCGAGTTCCTGGCTCGGGTCGAGCAGACGCCCGTTGCGAACGATCATTCGACTCATCGCCTAGCGCCCTCCCCGACCGGCAACCAGGTAGAGGAGCGCCATGCGGAGGGCGACGCCGTTGCGGACCTGGTCGAGGATCACGCTCGGTCGATGGTCGGCGAGATCGTGGGCGAGCTCGACCCCGCGATTCACCGGGCCGGGGTGCATCACGATCGCATCCTCCTCCGCGAAGCGGAGCTTGGCCCGGTCGAGGCCGAAGGTCGCCGCGTACTCGCGAACACTCGGGAAGCAGGCGCCTTCGAGGCGTTCCATCTGGATGCGAAGCGCCATCACGACGTCCGCCCCTTCGATCGCCTCGCGCAGGTTCGTGTAGGCCTTCACCCCGAGGCTCTCGATGCCGGCGGGGAGCATCGTCGGCGGCCCGGCGACCCGGACCTCGGCGCCGAGCTTGCTGAAACCGTAGATGTTCGAGCGGGCCACGCGGCTGTGGGCGATGTCGCCGATGATCGTGACCGTGAGGCCTTCGATGTGGCCCTTCTGCTCGCGAACCGTGAGCATGTCGAGGAGCGCCTGGGAGGGATGCTCGTGCGCACCGTCACCGGCGTTGATCACCGGGGCTTCGAGGACCTCCGCCAGGCGGTGTGGCACGCCGGCGACCTTGTGGCGCACGACGACGACGTCGGGGTCCATCGCGTCGAGGGTCTTCGCCGTGTCGAGGAGCGTCTCCTTCTTCGTCACGCTCGAGCTCGAGACCGAGAAGTTCACGACGTCCGCGGCCAATCGCTTGCCGGCGATCTCGAAGCTCGTCTGGGTCCGCGTCGACGGCTCGAAGAAGAGGTTGATGTGGGTCCGGCCACGCAGGGTCGGCACCTTCTTGACCTCGCGGTTGCCGATCTCCTGCATCCGCTCGGCGGTCTCGAGGATCGTCTCGATGTCGTCCCGGGACAGGTCTTCGATCCCGAGGATGTCGCGGCCGATCATCGGCTCCCCCCTTGTTCCGCGTCCGCCTCGAGGACCGAGAGCTCGAGGGCGCCCACGCGGGTCGGCCCGTCCTCGCCCTGATCCTCGGACGTGGGCTCGCCGTCTTCGGGAAGAGCCGCTCGGAAGACGACCTTGTCGCTCGGCTGAGTCGGGATGTTCTTGCCCACGTAGTCGATCTTGATCGGCAGCTCGCGGTGGCCGCGATCGACCAGGGCCACGACGCGCACGTGGGAGGGGCGCCCGAAGTCCATCAGGGCGTCCATCCCGGCTCGGATGGTCCGGCCGGTGTTGACCACGTCTTCGACGAGGACGACGACCCGGTCGTCGACCGACGACGGCATCTCGGTCTTGCGCAGCTGGGGCCGGCTCCCTCGGGTCGAGAGATCGTCGCGGTAGAGCGTCGTGTCGAGGATGCCGATCGGCGGCCGCGTCCCGGTCAGGCTCTCGAGGTTGTCGACCAGCAGCCGGCCGAGGGGAACACCACCGTTCGGGATCGCGACGAGGTAGAGCCGCTCGGTTCCGTCGGCGCTCTCGACGATCTCGTGCGCGATGCGCATGAGCGCGCGCCGGATCGACTCATCGTCGAGAACCACCCTTCCGGGTCGCCCTCCGGAATGCCTTCCGGACTGCTCAGTACCGCCGGATTCCGACGGGAGCGTGTGGGCAGGGTCTTCGGCGTGCACCTGCTCGGGTGCCTCGCCGGGAGCGGCAGGGGGTGTCATCGACGCGGCCTCGTCCTTCCCCGACTCACTGGACGGGGTTAAAGGATGAAGTGGATCGCGCGAGAGAGTACCGCGGCGCCCGGGCCTTTCAATCCGGGGCCGGTGGGAAATCCGACGAAATCAGCCGGAGGGGGCCGCGCCGGTCGCCCGCGCCCCGGGGCGGGCGGCAGGAAGGAGGCAGAACGCGGCCTCAGTCCCCGGCGGCGCCGGGCACCGGGTCGCAGTCGAGGCCCTGGAACATGCGATCCCAGCGCTTCTCGGCGGTGAACCAGTTCACCGGGTTGAAGAACGAGAGCATGTTGCCGTTCACGTTCCAGGACCAGTAGAGGATGAACGCGGGCCCCTTCAGCTCCTCGAGGCGGACGGTGCCCCACTCCCGGCTGTCCTTCGAGTTGTCGCGGTTGTCACCCATCATGAAGTAGCGACCCGGTTCGACGATGATCGGGCCACCCCGCTCGAGCCTCCAGTTGCGCGGAATCGGGTCGTAGAGGACGGAATGTCGGCAAGCGCCGAGGTCCTCGATGTGGCGGTCGTAGAGCTTCCCGCTCTCCTTCTCGGTCCAGCCCTCCGGTACCCGCTGCATCGCGAGGGGCTCGCCGTTCACGAAGACCTGACCGTGACGCCAGGTGATCTCGTCCCCGGGAAGCCCGACCAGTCGCTTCACGAAGTCCTCGCTCCGGGAGCCCTTCGGCGCCCGGTCGACGGCCATGGTGTCCGGGTAGCCGCGCTGCATCGGCCGTGCGACCTCGAATACGACGATGTCGCCCCGCTCCGGCTCGCCCAGGCCCGGCAGGCGCAACTCGGTGAAGGGGATACGCGGCCCGTACGAGAGCTTGTTCACGAAGAGATGGTCACCTTCGAGGAGCGTCGGGAACATCGAGCCCGACGGAATCCGGAAGGGCTCGATCAAGACCTGGCGGATCAGCAGCGCGATCCCGATCGCGATCACGAGGGTCACGACCTGCTCGACGATCGAGTCGACGGTCGAGGCCTCGGGCGGCATCTCCTCGTCGCCCTCACCCGCGGCGTTCGGGGCGTCGTCGGCCACTAGTCGTCTCCTGACGCGATGAGAGTTCCGTCGGCCACTAGTCGTCTCCTGACGCGATCTGAGTTCCGTCGGCCACTAGGCGTCTCCGGACGCGATCTGAGTTCCGTCGGCCACTAGTCGTCTCCCAGGCGCAGCGCGGCGAGGAACGCCTCCTGCGGAATCTCGACGCTGCCGACCATCTTCATGCGCTTCTTGCCCGCTTTCTGCTTCTCGAGCAGCTTGCGCTTTCGCGTGATGTCGCCGCCGTAGCACTTCGCGATCACGTTCTTCCGGACCGCGCGCACCGTCGTCCGCGCGATCACGCGGCTGCCGATCGCCGCCTGGATGGCGATCGGGAACTGCTGGCGCGGGATGAACTCCTTGAGCTTCTTGGTCAGCTCGGAGCCGCGATTGAAGGCCTTGTCCTTGTGGACGATCAGCGAGAGCGCGTCGACCGGGTCCCCGTTCACGAGCACGTCGAGCTTCTGAAGAGCCGCTGGGCGGAACCCCACGAGCTCGTAGTCGAAGGAGCCGTAGCCCCGGGTCGCACTCTTCAGCTTGTCGTGGAAGTCGGTGACGATCTCGTTGAGCGGCAGCTCGTAGCGGACCTGCACGCGGTTGCCGTGCACGCCCATGTCCTTCTGGATCCCGCGACGGTCCTGACAGAGTCCGAGGACCGCGCCCAGGTGTTCGGACGGGACGTGGATCGTCGCGAGCACGACGGGCTCTTCGATCTGCTGGATGTCCTGTACGTCCGGGAGCGCGGCCGGCGTCTCGATCTCGAAGGGCTCGCCCTCCTTGGGCACGACCAGGTACCTGACCGTCGGCGCCGTCGTGATCAGATCGAGGTCGTACTCGCGCTCGAGCCGCTCCTGGACGATCTCCGCATGCAGGAAGCCGAGGAAGCCGCAGCGAAAACCGAAGCCGAGGGCCGCGCTCGTCTCGGGCTCGTACGAGAAGGACGAGTCGTTCAGCTCGAGCTTCTCGAGGGCCGTCTTCAGGTCTTCGTAGTCCTCGGCGTCGACCGGATAGAGCCCGGAGAAGACCATCGGCTTCACTTCCTGGAAGCCTTCGAGGGGTTCCGCGGCGCCGCCGGAGGCCGTCGTGATCGTGTCGCCGATCTGGACCTCGGCGAGGGACTTCACGCCCGCCACGACCATCCCGACCTCGCCCGCCGCGAGACTCTCGACCTTGCGCGGCTTCGGGTCGATCACGTTCAGCTGCGTGATCTCGTGTTCGATGCCCGCGACCATGAACTTGACGCGTTCGCGACGATGGAGCGCGCCGTGCACCACTCGGACGAGCATGACCGCGCCCACGTAGGGATCGAACCAGGCGTCGAAGACCAGCGCCTGGGCGGGCGCCTCACGGTCGCCCTCCGGCGGCGGCACTTTGTCGACGATCGCCTGGAGCACGGCCTCGACGCCCTGCCCGGTCTTGGCGGAGACCGGCAGGCAGTCCAGAGCATCGAGCCCGACGATGTCCTCGACCTCCTGGGCCACCCGGTCGGGATCCGCGCTCGGCAGGTCGATCTTGTTGATCACGGGGATCAGCTCGAGGTCGGCATCGACCGCGAGGTAGGCGTTCGCGAGCGTCTGCGCCTCGATGCCCTGGGCGGCATCGACGATCAGGAGCGCCCCTTCGCACGCCGCGAGCGCACGCGAGACCTCGTAGGAGAAGTCGACGTGCCCGGGCGTGTCGATCAGGTTGAGCACGTACTCCTCGCCGTCCTCGGCGACGAAGTTCATCCGCGCGGTCTGGGCCTTGATCGTGATTCCGCGCTCACGCTCGAGATCCATGTTGTCGAGGAACTGGTCCTTCTTCTCACGCTCGGTGATCGACTGGGTCGCATCGAGGAGCCGATCGGCCAACGTGCTCTTGCCGTGGTCGATATGCGCGATGATGCAGAAGTTGCGGATGCGCGATTGATCGACGCTCATCGCGGGTTCTCTTCTCTCGGATCGGGCGCCGCCAGCGGATCGGACGCCGCCAGCGGATCAACGGGTGAGACGACGGGTTCGTACGGGCAGTCGTCGCTGGCAAGATAGCGGGTGAGCGCGTCCTTCCACGGCGGCATCGCGATTCCCTTCGATTCGGCCCAGCTGCAGTCGAGGACCGAGAAGAGCGGGCGCTTCGCCGCCGTCTCGAAGGCCGACGAGGGCACGGGATCGATCGCGACGTCTTCGAAGCCCGCCCGATCGAGGATCTCGCGGGCGAAGGCGTACCAGGTGGTCTCGCCGCCGTTGCGAAGGTGGAGGAGACCGCCCCCCCACTGATCTTCGTCCTGGCGGGCGATCGCCAGGAGGGCGAAGGCGAGATCCGCCGCGAAGGTCGGCGCGCCGTGCTGGTCGTCGACGACGGAGAGCGGCCCATCGGCCTCGCCGGTCCGACGCTTCCGGGCCTGGTCCAGGATCGCGAGCGGAAAGTTCCGCCCGGGCCCGAAGACCCAGCTCGTGCGCACGATCAGCGCGTCGGGCTGGTGGCCGAGTACGGCGATCTCTCCGGCCCGCTTGCTCGCGCCGTAGACGGTTCGCGGATCGGTGGGGTCGCCTTCCTTGTACGGGATCGTGCCCTCCCCGGCGAAGACGTAGTCCGTCGAGACGTGAATGAAGCGAATGCCTCGCTCCACGAGCTGGCGTGCCCATTCCCCGGGCGCGAGGGCGTTGACCTGGTAGGCGAGCGCCTGCTCGGACTCACAGAGGTCGACCTTCGTGAACGCCGCCGCGTTGATCACGACCTCGGGGAGCGCGTCGCCGGCCTCCTCGAGGACGCGCGCGATGCCAGCGGCGAGCCCACTCTCGTCGGAGAGATCGAGCGCCTCCCGCCTGAGCGCGAAGGAGCAGGCGAGGTCCGGCGCCGACTCGATCTGCCGGACGAGGCAGCGACCCAATTGCCCGCCGGCACCGAGGACCCCGATCCGGCGCGGCGCCTTCAGTGTCTGCTCGCTCCCCGAGTCTGCCATCAGCCCGAGCGTCCCTCCGAGCGGCCGCGGCCGTCGTCCATCGGCGTCACCCAGGTGGGCAATCCTTCTTCGCGCTTGAGCCGCTCCGCCATCTCGCGCGCACGGTCCTTGCTCACGATCGGCTGCACACGCACCCGCCAGCGTCCGCCCTCTCGGGTCGCCGGCAGGACCTCGACGGGATACGTCGGGGAGAGCGTCTCCGCGAGCCGCCGTGCAGCCCGCTTCTCGGAGAAGGCCCCGACCTGGATCGCCCACGATCGCGACGACGCCTCGACCGGCGGCGCTCGGCGCGCGCTCTCGGGAGTCGGCCGCGACGCCCCGACCCGCGTCTCGCGCGCCGGTGTCGGCATCTTCGAGGCCGCCCGAGGCAGCGGGGCCGCGTCCGCCGACGCCGTGGGGACCGCTCGGCGGGCGGGCGCCGCGACCTGCGGAAGTGCTTCGGTCTCGGCCCGCTCTCCCGGTTCGACCAGGGGACGCGGCTCGGTCGCGGCGCTCGCGTAGACGTCCTCGCCTCTCGCGGCTTCACGCAGCGACGAATCCGGGCCGGGCTCGTCCAACGCCACGGATTCGGTCTCGCCGCGCAGGTGCCGAGCCAGGAGCTCGGGTTCCTCGGTCACGAGGCCGAAGACGAGGCCCACTCCGAACCCCACTGCGACGAGCAGCACGAGGCGCCCCAACGCGCGCACGACGCCTCCCGGTCGGAGGCCGCGTCCGCGGGGCGCTGCCATTACATGCGCTCCGGCGCGCTGATCCCGAGCAACCCGAGGCCGCTCGCCAGCACGTTGCGAATCGCGAGCGCGAGTCCGAGTCGCGCGGCGGAGAGCCCGGCATCGTCGGAGAGCACGCGGTGCTTGTCCCCGTCCTGGAGGTAGGGATTCCAGAGCCCGGCGACCTCGCGCAGGTAGTAGGCGATGTGATGGGGCTCGCGCGCCTCCGCGGCGTTCGCGACCACTTCCGGGAAGGTGGCGAGCTTCTTGACCAGCTCGATCTCTTCTTCGAGCACGAGTCGTCCGGCGTCGAAGGCACGCGCCTCCGGCATCGAGACGCCCTCCTCCGCGGCCTTCCGCTCGATCCCGTGGGTCCGGGCGTGGGCGTACTGGACGTAGTAGGCGGGGTTCTTCCGCCAGTTCTTGTCCTTCGCCAGTTCGAGATCGAAGTCGAGGTGGCCCTCGGGCTTCCGCTCGATCATGAAGAAGCGGAACACGTCGGCGCCGACGTCTTCCACGAGTTCGTCGACCGTCACGAAGGTCGCCTTGCGCGTCGACTGCTTGACGCGCTCCCCGCCGCTCGTGATCGTGACGAACTGGTGCATCACCAGCTCGACGCGGCTTCCGTCGACCCCGAGCACGTCCGTCGCCTCGCGTACGAAGGGGAACTGCTCGATGTGATCTGCGCCCTGTACGTCGATCACGCGATCGAAGCCGCGCCGGAACTTCTCCCGGTGGTAGGCAATGTCCGGCATCAGGTAGGTCGGCTCGCCGCTGCTCTTGATCACGACGCGGTCGCGGTCGAGGCCGCGCGCGGTCGCCTTGAACCAGGTCGCGCCGTCGGCGTCGTAGATCAGGCCGGCTTCGCGGAGGTCCGTGATCGCTTCTTCGAGCTTGCCCTCGTCGTAGAGACTGCGCTCGTTGTAGTAGACGTCGAACTCGATGCCGATCCGCCCGAGCGTCTCTTCGATGTCCTCGAAGATCACCCGCTGGGCCTCGTCCCGGAAGCGCCCTTCGCCGGGCTCGTCCACCAGTCCCTCGCCTTCCGCCTCACGGAGACCGGCGGCGATGTCGGCGATGTAGTCGCCCTGGTAGCCGTCCTTCGGGAAGGCGACCGGCAGGCCGTCGACCTCGTCGACCCAGTTCTTCTCCGGGTCTTCGAGGGCCGCGGGGGGCGGCGGCGCCGCGAGGCCCAGGCTCTCGAGGTACCGGGCCTTCACCGAGTCGCCGAGCACGCGCATCTGACGGCCACCGTCGTTGAAGTAGTACTCGCGGGTGACGTCCCAGCCCGTCGCCTCGAGCAGGCGCGCAATGCAGTCGCCGAGGATGCCCTGGCGACCGTGGCCCGTGGAGAGCGGTCCCGTCGGATTCGCCGAGACGAACTCGACCTGGACCTTCGGTCGGGCATCGCCGGACTTCGCGGCGGCGACTTCGGCGGACTCGGACTGCCCGTAGCGATCGCCGGCTTCGATGATGTCGTGCAGCAGGTCCTGCCAGCCCGACTCGGCGAGCTTCACGTTCAGGAAGCCAGGACCGGCGACGTCGAGGTTCGACACGAGCCCACCCGCGTCTCCGAGACGTACCTTGAGATCCTCGGCGATGTCGCGCGGCTTCTGCTTCAGGCGCTTCGCGAGGAGCATGGCAGCGTTGCACGAGTAGTCGCCGTGCTCCTTCTGCCGCGGAACCTCGATCGCGAAGTCCGGCAACGGATCGGCATCCCCTGCCGCGTCGAGCAACGCCCGGAGCGCCTTCTCGATCTCCGTCCGCAACGCTTCCTTCACCTGAATCGTCCTTCGTCCGCCCGCGCTCGGCGCGGGATCCGTCTCTACTTTGGGTTCTGCGGGGACGCCTGGGCGGGCTCGAGGGTGGGAACGAACCGGAACACCACCTCACCCGGAAGCGCCAGGTCCATTTCTTCCCGGATCGCCCGATCGATTGCGGTGGGGTCCGCCTCGAGCAGCTCGATCTCGCGGGCGAGCGAGTCGTTCTGTGCCACGAGCACGTCCACCCGGCCCGATGCATCCGCGAGGTCGCCGCGAAGCTCGAGCCAGATCCCCACACCACTGTCGCGATCGAGGAGCGCCGTCATCGCGAGCACCACGATGATCAACGTACCCAGGCCAACCGCCTTCACCCACTCCCCCTTCACCCGGGGCCGCAGCCGGTCGCGCGCGGCCGGCTCGTAGCGGCAACACCCCGAATTGACGGAGTATCCCCGAACTCAGCATCCGATCCTCGTGTCGGCAGGCGAACGAGGCGCGCTTCCCGCCCCGGTCTCCCGAGCGTGCGTGAATCGTCGGTCAGCGCCGGAGGGTACCGAATCCGTCCCCAAAGGGCTCGTCACGGAGCCGATGGAAGGGGCCGAGGGGGGCCGTCAGGCGCCGCGGTCCTCGATCACGTCCTGCAGGCGCTGGACGTGCTCGGGCGCGTCCCACTCCCGGGGGCCGACGTAGCGCTCGACGACCCGCCCCTGCCGGTCGATCAGGAGCGACTCGGGCACCCCCATCGTCTGGTACGACTGGTAGACGGCCTGGTCGAGGTCGAGGACGATCGGGAACGAGAGTGCGTATTCGTCCTGGAAGCCCTGGACGAGGCTCTCGTCGTCGTCGATCGCGACCGCGACCATCTCGAACTCGTCGCGGGGCAGCAGCCCGTAGAGGCGCTCCATCGCGGGCATCTCGCTCTCGCAGGGCTCGCACCAGGTCGCCCAGAAGTTCACCAGGACCACGCGGCCCCGGAGATCCGAGAGCGCCAGCCGCGATTCCGCCGTCCCCTCCGCCGAACCGAGCACACGAAGCTCGAAGGCGGGCGCGCTCGAGCCGCGCGCCAGCGGCGGCGCGCCGGCGTCGACCTGGAGAATCGCGACGACCGCCAGGACGACGACCGCCGCGCCCAGCACGAGGCTGACCGCGGCGGATACGGGACGCTTCTCCCCGCTCTCGAGGGGCGTCTGTTCGCCGGCGTCGCCGCTCAGGCGTCGCTCTCGGCCGCAGCACCGGCGTCGGCGCCGCGATCCACCAGTTCGATGATCGACATCGGCGCCGCATCACCCGGCCGCTGACCCAGCTTGATCACGCGGGTGTAGCCGCCGGGCCGGTCCTTGTAGCGATCGGCCAGCTCGTCGAAGACCTTCGCAGTCACTTCCTTGCTGCGGATCGTGCGCAGGGCGTTGCGGCGCGCGTGGAGCGTGCCCTTCTTGCCGAGGGAGATCATCCGCTCGGCGACGCCGCGCAGCTCCTTCGCCTTCGCGTCGGTCGTGCGGATCTGCTCGTGTTCGAGGAGCGACGTGACCATGTTCCGGAAGAGCGCCTTCCGGTGGGCGCTCGTGCGTCCGAGCTTTCGTCCGGTCTTGCGATGGTTCATGATTCTTTCCTACTCGCTGAAGGCTCTAGGCCTCGCGCTGCTCCCGCATCCGCTCGAGATCCTTTCGCGGAGGCAGGTTGTCGATCGTCATCCCCAGCGAGAGTCCGAGCGCACCGAGCGTCTCCTTGATCTCGTTCAGGGACTTCCGACCGAAGTTCTTGGTCTTGAGCATCTCGGCTTCGGTCTTCTGGACCAGCTCGCCGATGAAGCGGATGTTGGCGTTCTGCAGGCAGTTCGCCGACCGGACGGAGAGCTCGAGCTCGTCGACCGACTTGAAGAGGTTCGGGTTGAGCGGCTCGGGCTCGTCGATGAGGGCCTGAGGCGCTTCCGCCTGCTCTTCGAAGTTGATGAAGATCGACAGCTGCTCCTTGAGGATCTTCGCCGCGAAGGCGATGGCGTCCGCGGGATCGATCGCGCCGTCGGTCCAGAGCTCCAGGTTCAGCCGGTCGAAATCGGTCTCGCGACCGACACGGGCGGGCGTGACCGTGTAGTTCACGCGGCGGATCGGCGAGAAGACCGAGTCGATCGGGATCGTGCCGATCGGCATGTCTTCGGTCTTGTTCTTGTCGGCGAGGACGTAGCCCTTCCCGAGACCGACGGTCGCCTCGAGTTCGAGCTCGGAGTCCGGACCGAGGGTGCAGATCTTGTGCTCGGGGTTCATGATCTCGACCGTCTGGTCGTCCGAGGTGAAGTCACCGGCAGTGACCTGCCCCGCTCCCGCCTTGCGCAGGCGGATCGTCTTCGGGCCCTCGGCGTTCATCCGGACGCGCACGTCCTTGAGGTTCAGAACGACGGTCGCGACGTCTTCCATGACGCCCGGGATCGTCGAGAACTCGTGCAGCACGCCGTCGATCCGGATGCTCGTGATCGCCGCGCCCTGGAGCGACGAGAGCAGCACGCGGCGAAGCGCGTTGCCGAGCGTCGTGCCGAAGCCACGCTCGAGCGGCTCGCAGAAGAAGCGTCCGTAGGTCGAGGTCAGCGTATCCTCTTCCACGTCGAGACGACGCGGTCGAATCAGCTCCCGCCAATTGCGCGCGATGACATCATCCTGCATCGGAATCCCCTTGTTCGTTTTCGCCCTTCATCGGCGTACCGACTCGGACTCGCCCCCGTTACGGGCAGGAGCGACGAGTTGTGTTGCGACGGAGCGCTGAGGCGTCCGTCCAGGTCGTATCGCGAGATCGCAGCGCTCGAGCTGAAAGCGAATACAGCCCTGAGCCCAGCGATAGCGCCTTCGGCGCTATCGCGAATAAAGTTCCACGATCAGCTGCTCGTCGATCGGGAGCGTGATGTCCTCGCGGTTCGGCATCGCCTTCACCACGCCCTGCATCTCGTCCTTCTCGATCTCGAGCCACTGCGGGACCGCGCGGCCTTCCATCGTCTCGAGCGCACCGCTGATGCGCTCCACCTTCTTCGATCGATCGCGAACGCTGATCACCCAACCGGGCTTGACCAGCATGCTCGGCGAGTGCGCCTTGCGACCGTTGACCTTGAAGTGGCCGTGCTTCACGAGCTGACGAGCTTCCGCACGCGAGGTCGTGTAGCCGAGGCGGTAGATGACGTTGTCGAGGCGGCGCTCGAGGAGCATGAGGAGGTTCTCGCCGGAGCGGCCCTTCATGCGCGAGGCCTGGTCGTAGGTCGCGCGGAACTGCTTCTCGAGCAGGCCGTACATGCGCTTTACCTTCTGCTTCTCACGCAGCTGCACGCCGTAGTCCGAGAAGCGCACACGGCCCTGGCCATGCTGGCCCGGGGGGTACGCGCGGCGCTCGATGGCGCACTTCTCGGTGAAGCAGCGGTCGCCCTTCAGGAAGAGCTTCGTGCCCTCGCGGCGACAGAGACGACAGACGGAACCGGTATATCGTGCCATGGATTGTTCGCTCTAGACTCGGCGCCGCTTCGGGGGGCGGCAGCCGTTGTGGGGAATCGGGGTGACGTCGCGGATCATGGTGATCTTCATGCCCGCGGCCTGGAGCGCGCGGAGCGCGGACTCGCGACCGCCGCCCGGGCCCTTGACGTAGACGCCGAGCGAGCGAACGCCGTGCTCCTGCGCCTTCTTCGCGGCTTCCTCGGCTGCGATCTGCGCAGCGAAGGGCGTGGACTTCTTCGAGCCCTTGAAGCCCTGCTGTCCGCAGCTCGCCCAGGAGATCGCGTTCCCGCCGACGTCCGTGATCGTGATGACCGTGTTGTTGAACGTCGACTGGATGTGGGCGATCCCGGACTGGATGTTCTTCTTGACCTTCTTCTTCTTGGCGACCATGTCTCTCTATCTCCGCGCTGCGCGCTCTCGGCTCTCTCTGGGCAAGAGGGCAGGCTCCGGCTACTTCTTGGCGATCTTCTTGCCGGCGATCGTCTTGGCCGGGCCCTTGCGCGTGCGCGCGTTCGTATGCGTTCGCTGACCACGAACAGGAAGCCCACGGCGGTGTCGAAGCCCGCGGTAGCAGCCGATGTCCATCAGCATCTTGATGTTCTGGTTCACTTCGCGGCGGAGGTCACCCTCGACCTTGTAGTTGCTCTCGATGATCTCGCGGAGCTTGATCGTCTCGGCTTCCGAGAGGAGCTCGGTCTTCGAGCCGGGCTCGATTCCCGCGGCTTCGCAGATATCGAGGGCGGTCTTTCGACCGACGCCGTAGATGTACGTGAGCGAGATTTCGATCCGCTTGTTTCGCGGGAGATCGACGCCTGCAATGCGTGCCATTGACTACTCCTGGCTCCTCAGCCTTGTCGCTGCTTGTGCTTGGGGTTGTCGCAGATCACGCGAACGATCCCCCGCCGACGAATCACGCGGCACTTGTCACACATCTTCCGAACCGAAGCTCGAACCTTCATCGTTTCTTCCTATTCATCGCGTCACCCGGCCCGACTAGTGCGATCCCGGGATCCTCGTCAATACTTCCGGACCGTCGTCCGTGATGAGCACCGTGTGCTCGTAATGTGCTGAGAGGGAGCCGTCGACGGTCACCGCCGTCCAGTCGTCGTCGAGCACCCTCACCTTGTCGCTTCCGATGTTCACCATGGGCTCGATCGCGAAGACCATCCCGGCGCGCAGCCGGGGCCCGCGACCGGGCCTTCCGTAATTGGGAACCTGGGGCGGTTCGTGCATCTCGCGACCGATCCCGTGTCCCACGAACTGGTGAACGACTCCGTACCCTTCTTTCAACGCTCGCTTCTCGATCGCGTGACCGATGTCCGACAGTCGATTCCCCGGCACCATCTTCTCGATGCCGAGATTCATCGACTCTTCTGTCGTGGCCATCAGCTTCTCGGCCTCGGGGTCGACGTCACCGATCGCGATCGTCACGGCCGTGTCGCCGTGCCAACCGCGGTGTTCCACACCGAAATCGAGGCTGATGATGTCGCCCTCGCGGAGCTCGCGTGGTCCTGGAATGCCGTGCACGATCTCGTCGTTGACGGACGCGCAGAGGACCGCTGGGTAGGGCGCTACCCCCCCGGGAGCATACCCCAGAAATGGGGACTGCAACCCCCTCTTTTCCAGGGCCCTGGCCGCGATCTGGTCGAGCTCCCCGGTCGTGACGCCCGGCTGGGCCCGGTCCCGGATTTCGAGGAGGATCTCGGCCGTCTTCTGGCCGACTTCCCTCATCTGCTCGATCTCGCGCCGGCTCTTGATGGCAATCCGCTCGGCGAAACTCACTTTCCACCCCCGAGATGCGACGGGCAGCGACCGCGGGCCGCTCCCTCTCCGACCTCGTTCACTTGTCGAGTGCTTGCTTGATCCTCTCTCCCACCTCTTCGATGGTGCCCATGCCGTCCACCTCGACGAGGCGATCCCGGCTCCTGTAGAAGTCCAGCAGCGGCGCGGTCTTCGCGTCGTACTCCCGCATCCGCTCCCGGATCGTCGCTTCGTTGTCGTCGGCGCGACCCTCGATCTCGGCTCGCTTGAGGAGTCGCTCGACAATCGCGTCGTTGTCCACGGTCAGCGCCAGACAGCAGTCGAGCTCGACGCCGAGTTTCGCGAGCAGCCCCTCGAGCGCCTCCGCCTGGGCGATCGTGCGCGGGAAACCGTCGAGCAGGAAGCCCTTCTTGGCGTCGTCTTCCGAGAGGCGCTCTTCGGCGATGCCGATGACGATCTCGTCCGAGACGAGCTCGCCCGACTCCATCACGGCCTTGGCCTGGAGACCGACCGGCGTCTCCGCCTTGACGGCAGCGCGAAGCATGTCGCCGGTCGACACGTGGGGGATCCCCAGCCGGTCGATCAGGCTCGTCGCCTGGGTGCCCTTCCCTGCTCCGGGAGGCCCCAGCAGGATCATTCGACTCATCTTCCGAGTCTCCCTCGAACGCGGCCCGTGCCGCTGAATCCTTCGTACCGACGCGAGACGAGATGCGCCTCGATCTGGCCCACCGTGTCGAGCGACACGCTCACCGCGATCAGCAGCGCCGTGCCCCCGAAGTAGAAGGGCACGCCCATCTCCTGGGACAGGATCACCGGCAGGACACAGATCGCCGCGACGTAGATCGCCCCGACCAGGGTGAGGCGCGACAGCACGGCGTCGATGTAGTCCGCGGTCTTGCGTCCGGGCCGAACACCGGGGATGTAGCCGCCCGAGCGCTTGATGTTCTCGGACACGTCGTCGGGGTTGATCATGATCGACGTGTAGAAGAAGCAGAAGAAGATGATCAGCGCGACGTAGACGACGTTGTAGGAGATCGCGCCCGGGTTCATCCAGTCGTCGATGAAGCGCTGGACGGTCGGGCTCTCGGTGTACTGCCGGACGGTCAGCGGGAGCATCAACAGCGAGGAGGCGAAGATCGGCGGGATCACGCCCGCGGTGTTCACGCGGAGCGGGAAGTAGCTCATCGCCGCCGCCTGGCCCGTGTTGCCACCCCGACGCGCGTGCTGGATGGGGATCCGCCGCTGCCCGCGCTCGACGAAGACCACGAAGGCGATCGCGGCGATGACGACGGCGCCGAGGAAGATCACGTTCAGGATCTCGAACTCCCCCGTTCGAACGAGGTCGAAGACGTTCGAGACACCGGACGGGAGGCCGACGACGATGCCCGAGAAGATGATCAGCGAGATGCCGTTGCCGATCCCGCGTTCGGTCACCTGCTCACCGAGCCACATGATGAACGCGGTGCCCGCGGTCAACGTGATCATCGTGGTGAGCCGGAAGCCCCAGCCGGGCTCGAGGACCGCGCCCTGACCGAACTGCCCGTTCTCGAGGGCGATCGACATGAGAAAGCTCTGGAAGAGCGCGAGCGCGATCGTGGCGTAGCGGGTCCACTGCGTGATCCGCTTCTGGCCTTCGCTGCCTTCCTTCTTCAGGCGCTCGAGGGCGGGAATCACCACCGTCAGGAGCTGGAAGATGATGCTCGCGGAGATGTAGGGCATGATGCCCAGAGCGAAGATCGAGAGCTGCTCCATCGCGCCACCGGAGAAGACGTTCAGCAGGCCGAACATCGTCCCCTCCATCTGCGTGAAGAAGTTCCGGATGACGTTTCCGTTGATGCCGGGCGTGACGACGATGCACCCCACCCGGTAGACGGCCAGCATGGCCGCCGTGAAGAAGATGCGGCGGCGCAGCTCTTCGATTCGGAAGACGTTCTGGAGCGCCTCGATCACTTCAGATCTTCTCCACGCTTCCGCCAGCGGCCTCGATCTTGGCCGCTGCTGCTGCGCTGATCTTGTTGACGGAGAGCTTGAGGCCCTTCGGCGCGTCGCCCTCGGCGAGCACCTTGACCGGCTTGCCGGATCCGCGGACGAGGCCCTTGTCGACCATCGCCTTCACGTCGACCTCGGCGTTGTCACCGAAGACCGCGAGCGCCGCGAGGTTCACGACGTCGTTTTCGACCCGGAAGCGGTTCTGGAAGCCCTTCTTCGGAACGCGCTGGTAGAGGGGCATCTGCCCGCCCTCGAACCACGGCTTGATCTTCTTGCCGCTGCGCGTGCCCTGGCCCTTCACGCCCGTGCCGCAGGTCTTGCCCTTGCCGGAGCCGGGGCCCCGACCGACGCGCTTGCGCGGGCTGCGCGATCCACGATTGGGAGAGAGTTCGTTCAGCATGCTGATTTCCTGATTCCCGAGGAAGTCGGATTCCTGAGGGATTAGTCCTCGAGCACCACGACGAGGTGGCGCACCTTGTTGATCATCCCGCGAACGGCGGGAGTGTCTTCGAGCTCGCGGATCTGGCGGATCTTGCGCAGCCCGAGGCCACGCAGGGTCGCCCGCTGCTTGCGGTCGTACCCGATCTCGCTCTTGACCTGCTGGATCTTCACCGTCTGTCCGGATGTGTCGTCGGCCATGGTCCTACCCCTTCCGCCTAACGCGTGCGGCCGAGCTGCGCGAGTCGCTCTTCCGGATCGCGGAGCTCGCTGAGCCCGGCCATCACGGCGTTCACGACGTTGCGCGGCGTCTTGGTGCCGAGGGTCTTCGTGAGGACGTCGGAAACCCCCGCAGACTCGACGACGGCACGAACCGGACCGCCGGCGATCACCCCCGTACCGGGAGAAGCCGGCTGCATCAGCACGCGGCCCGCACCCGAGATTCCGATCACGTCGTGGGGCAGCGTCCGACCGTCGATCAGCGGGATCTTGATCAGCGACTTGCGTGCGCGCTCCACGCCCTTGCGGATCGCTTCCGGCACTTCGCTCGCCTTGCCGAGACCGACACCAACGACGCCCGCGCCGTCACCGACGACCACGAGGGCGGAGAAGCTGAAGCGACGACCGCCCTTCACCACCTTCGAGACGCGGTTGATGTGGATGACCCGATCATTCAGCTCGTAGTCGTTCGCGTTGAGGAGCGACGATTGAATTACAGATGCCATGTCAGAACTGAAGCCCCGCTTCGCGAGCCCCTTCCGCGACGGCCGCGATGCGACCGTGGAAGAGGAATCCGTTTCGATTGAAGACGACCTGGTCGATCGACTTTTCCTTGGCGATCCGGCCGATCGCTTCGCCGACCTTCTTGGCCGCCTCGACGTTGCCGGTCCCGCCCTCGCCCGCGATCGAGCGATCCCGCGTCGACGCCGCGGCGAGGGTCTTGCCCGACGGATCGATCAGCTGCGCGTAGGTGTGCTTCGCGCTGCGGAAGACCGTGAGCGAGACGCGCTCGCTGCGAGCCAGACCGGTCTGGGTCCGAGCCTTGCGCGCCAGCCACTTCCGGCGCTTGGTGTCCTGGATCTTCTTCTTCATTACGCGCCTGCCTTACCGACCTTGCGGCGAATGTGTTCGTCCTCGTAGCGAACGCCCTTGCCCTTGTAGGGCTCCGGCGGCCGCAGCGCGCGGACGTCGGCAGCGAACTGGCCGACGGTCTGCTTGTCCGCGCCCTCGATCGCGACCTTGGTGTTCTGGTCGACGGAGACCTTGAGGCCCTCGGGGATCGGCATCTCGACGGGATGTGAGAAACCGAGCAGGAGGTTCAGGACCTTGCCCTTCACATCGGCGCGATAACCGACGCCCTCGATCTCGAGCCGCTTGACGAAGCCCTCGGAAACGCCCACGACCAGATTGTTCGCCAGCGCGCGAACGAGGCCGTGGTTGGACCGAGCGGGCTTGGAGTCGTCGGGACGCTCGAACGAGAGCTGATCATCCTCGCTCTTCACCTTGATCCCCGTCGGGATCTTGCAGCTGAGCTCGCCCTTCGGGCCCTTCACCTGGATCTCGTCGTCCGAGAGATTCACCGTCACGCCGGACGGGATCGGAATCGGTTGATTGCCTACGCGAGACATGACTACCAGACCTCGCAGATCACTTCGCCGCCGACCTTCTGGGCCCGGGCGTCGCGATCACAGATGACGCCCTTGGACGTCGAGAGGATGGCCATGCCGAGACCGGCACGAACCTGCTTGACCTCGCCCGCACCGACGTAGATCCGACGCCCCGGCTTCGAGACGCGCCGCATGCCCTCGATCATGAGCTTGCCGTCGTCTTGATACCGGAGGTCGATCGTCATCGTGGGCTTCTTGTCGTCCCCGTCGTTCGAGACGGCGCCGACGAAACCCTCGTCGGCGAGGACCTGAGCCACTGCGAGCTTGAGCTTCGAAGCGGGGCAGCTCACCTGCGCGTGTCGCGCGCCGCCCGCGTTTCGGATGCGAGCCAACATGTCACCAACCGGGTCGGTCATCATGGTGTTGGTCTCCTAATTTCTACTGCCAGCGCCTGCGGCTACTGACGAAAGGGCACGCCGAGGTGGGTCAGAAGACTCTTCGCCTCGGCATCGGTGGTTGCGGTCGTGACGAGGGTGACGTTCATGCCGGTCACCTTCTCGACCTTGTCGTAGTCCACTTCCGGAAAGATCGTCTGCTCTCGAACTCCCAGCGTGTAGTTGCCACGGCCGTCGAAGGCCTTCGGCGACACGCCGGAGAAGTCGCGCACTCGCGGCAGAGCCACGTTGAGCAGGCGGTCCAGGAATTCCCACTGGCGGGCGCCGCGGAGCGTGACGCTGCAGCCGATGGGCTGGCCTTCGCGAAGCTTGAAGTTCGACACGCTCTTCTTGGCGCGGCGCATGACCGGCTTCTGACCGGTGATCTGCGCCAGCTCTTCCATCGCGCGCTCGAGCAGCTTCGGGTTCGTGGTGGCCTCGCCGAGGCCGATGTTCACGACCACCTTCTCCACCTTCGGGATCTGGTTGACGTTGCCGTAGCCGAACTCCTCCTGGAGCTTCGGACGGATCGTCTCGTCGTACTGGGTCTTCAGGCGGGGCTGCCCGGAAACTTCGTCGGACATGTCAGAGCACCTCCGGCGCAAGCGAAACGATGCGCATGAAGCCGGCGCCGCGCAGCTCGCGGGCAACGGGACCGAAGATACGGGTCCCGACGACTTCCTTGTCCTTGTTGATCAGGACGGCGGCGTTCTCGTCGAAGAGGATGTGCGTCCCGTCGGGCCGCGAGATCGCCTTCTTCGTCCGCACGATCACCGCGCGGCGAACCTCGCCCTTCTTCACGCGGGCATTCGGGATGGCTTCCTTGACCGCCACCACGATGATGTCGCCCACGGAGGCGAAACGACGGCGCGAGCCGCCGAGCACCCGGATGCACTTCACCTTCCGTGCACCCGAGTTGTCCGCCACCTGGAGTGTGGATTCAGCTTGAATCATTGTTCAGTTCCTCTGCCGACTGCCTTGGCACTCGGCCTGCCTCGCCGGTTCGACGGGACCTCGCTGGCGGGAGCCCTCAGCCCCCTGAAATGCCGCTAGATCTGCGTCGCCTTCTCGAGCGTCTCCTGGACCTTCCAGCGCTTCCGCTTGGAGAGCGGCCGGTGTTCGATGATCCGAACCTGGTCGCCCTCGGCGCAATCATTGCTCTCGTCGTGCGCCATGAAGCGCGAATAACGACGGATGTACTTCTTGTACCGCTTGTCCTGCACGAGACGCTCGACACGCACGACGACGGTCTTGTCCATCTTGTTGCTGACCACGGTCCCGATCAGGGTTCTTCGACTTCCTCGTTCGCTCACGCTCTATGCTCCCTGCCCGGGGGTGTTGCCGACTGCGCGCTTCTCGGTGAGAAGGGTCTCGACTCGCGCGATGTCCTTCTTCAGCTGCCCCAGCACGGCGGTGTTCTCGAGCTGCTCGGTCGCGCGTCGGATCTTCGCGCTGAAGAGCTCGTCGCGGAGCTCCTTGCCCTTCTGCTCGAGTTCGTTCTCGGAGAGATCTCGTAGTTCGGAGGCCTTCATCTCGATCAGCCCTCCCGCTGCACGAAGCGCGTACGCACCGGCAGCTTGTGCGCGGCGAGGCGAAGCGCCTCTCGCGCGACCTGGGGATCGACGCCTTCCATTTCGTAGAGCATGCGCCCGCGCTTGACGGGAGCGACCCACGCCTCGAGGTTGCCCTTGCCCTTACCCATTCGGACTTCGGCGGGCTTCTTCGTGGTCGGCTTGTCGGGGAAGACCCGGATCCAGACCTTGCCGCCGCGCTTGGCGTGACGGGTCATCGCGATACGTGCGGCCTCGATCTGGCGCGCGGTGATGAATCCGGAGGACATCGCCTGGAGGCCGAACGTCCCGAAGGCGAGCGTATTGCCACGCATGGCCTTCCCGCGGAGGCGGCCCTTGAACATCTTGCGATGCTTGACTTTCTTCGGTTGAAGCATTTCTTCTTCCTTCGCTCCTCGCGGGAGCGCTCGTACTCGGTGGAGCCTTCAGCTCCAGGGTTCGCGCGGTAGCGCGAATCCGGAAATCGGAGCCTTCAGCTCCAGGGTTCGCGCGCGAAGCGCGCGATACCCGATTATCGAGGCGTCTCGGAGCGGTGATCCTGCGAGAGCGGACCGCGCTTGAGCTCACGGTCACCGACCTCGCCCTTGAAGATCCAGCACTTCACGCCGATCACGCCGTAGGTCGTGCGCGCTTCGGCGAAGCCGTATTCGATCTCGGCGCGGAGCGTGTGCAGCGGCACGCGCCCGTCGCGGTACCACTCGCGGCGACCCATCTCGGCGCCGCCGAGGCGACCCGAGCACTGGATCCGGATGCCTTCGGCACCGAACTTCATCGTCGAGATCATCGCCTTCTTCATGGCCCGCCGGAACGCGACGCGGCGCTCGAGCTGGGTCGCGATGTTCTCGGCGACGAGCTGCGCGTCGAGCTCGGCCTTGCGGATCTCCTTGATGTTGATGAACACGTCCGCCGCCGTGTAGGCCTTCAGCTCCTTCCGGAGCATGTCGACCTCGGCGCCGCGCTTGCCGATCAGGATGCCGGGGCGCGCGGTGTGGATGTTGATCACGATCTTGTCACCGGTGCGCTCGATGACGACCTTCGAGATGCCCGCGTGATAGAGCTTCTTCTTGATGAACTCTCGGATCCGAACGTCTTCGTGGAGCTGCTCGGCGTAGTTCTTCTCGGCGAACCAGTTGGACTGCCACCCGTAGAGGGTGCCGACCCGGAAGCCGTAGGGATGGACTTTTTGACCCATGCTTAGTTGTTTCCCTGTTCGGAGAGCCTTCAGCGTGCTGAAAGCGTTGCTTTCAGCGCTCTGAGAGTTCGACGTTGATCGTCGCCGTGCGCTTCTGGATCCAGGCGGCCCGACCCTGCGCACGCGGGCGGATGCGCCACATGCTCGGGCCTTCGTCGACGTAGATCGTGGACACGACCAGGTCGTCGATCTCGATCCCGGCGTGCTGGTTCTCGTTCTTCTGCTCGGCGTTCGCCACGGCGGAACGGACGAGCTTCGCGATCGGAGCGGCGATCCGCTTGGGCGAGAGGTCGAGGAGGTTCAGCGCTTCCTCGACGCCCTTCCCGCGAATCTGGTCCGCCACGAGCCGCGCCTTCTGCGCGCTCACGCGGTAGTTGCTGAGCGAGGCCTTGACCGTGTTTGCATCAGCCATCAGCGCTTCACCTTCTTGTCGCTCGCGTGGCCCGTGAACTTCCGGGTCGGCGCGAACTCACCGAGGCGGTGCCCCACCATGTTCTCCGTCACGAAGACGGGCATGAAGAGCTTCCCATTGTGAACGTGGAAAGTGAGGCCCACGAAATCCGGGGTGATCATCGAGCGGCGCGACCACGTCTTGATGACGCCCTTGCCGCCGCCGGATCCCAGCTTGTCGACCTTCCGCTGAAGGCTCGGATCGACGTACGGCCCCTTGCGAAGTGAACGTGCCATTACTTCTTCCCTCGTCGCTTGACGATGTACTTGTCCGTCTGCTTGTTCTTGCGCGTCTTGGCACCCTTGGTGGGCTTGCCCCAGGGCGTACACGGGTGGCGTCCACCCGAAGATCGGCCCTCGCCGCCACCCATCGGATGGTCGACCGGGTTCATCGCGACGCCGCGAACGTTGCTCCGCTTGCCGAGCCAGCGGGACCGGCCCGCCTTGCCGATGCGCTGGTTCTCGTGCTCGGAGTTACCGACCTCACCGATCGTCGCGAGACAGTCGATGTGGACCATCCGCATCTCGCCGGAGGGCAGACGGAGCGTGGCCATCTTGCCTTCGCGGGCCATGAGCTGCGCGCTGGTCCCCGCCGATCGGACGAGCTGCGCGCCCTTCCCCGGCTTCATCTCGATCGCGTGGAGCTGCGTACCGAGCGGGATCTTGGAGAGCGGCATCGCATTGCCCGGGTGGATCTCGGCGTTCGCCGAGGACAGCACCGTGTCGCCGACGTTGAGGCCGAGGGGGCTCAGGATGTAGCGCTTCTCGCCGTCCGCGTAGTGGAGCAACGCGATGTTCGCCGATCGGTTCGGGTCGTACTCGATCGCGGCGACCTTGGCCGGCACGTCGATCTTGTTGCGACGGAAGTCGATCGAGCGGAAGCGACGACGCGCACCGCCACCGCGGTGATACGACGTGATTCGCCCGTTGTTGTTGCGGCCGCCGGACTTCTTGACGAGGCCCTTGGTCAGCGAGCGCTCCGGCCGACCGCGGGTGATCTCCGCGAAGTCGGACACGCTCATGTTGCGGCGGCCTGCCGAAGTCGGCTTGTACTTCTTGACCGGCATGGATCAGACTCCCTCGAAATATTCGATCGTGTGGCCGGGGGCCAGCTCGACGATCGCCTTCTTCCAGGAGGGCTTGCGGCCGATCTTCTTGCCGACGCGCTTCTTCTTCCCGGGCTGGTTCATCGTGCGCACGTTCTCGACCTGCACCTCGAAGAGCATCTCGACGGCTCGGCGGATCTCGTGCTTGGTGGCGGCCGGATCGACGCGGAAGGTCGCGATGTTCGCCTCTTCACGGGCGATGGCGCTCTTCTCCGTCACGATCGGTCGCTGAATCACTTCATGGAGGTCCATCAGGCATCATCTCCCTTGCCCGCCGGAGAGAGGCGGGCCTCGACCTTGGCGACCGCGGCCTGCGTGATGAGCAGGTTCTTGTGGCGCAGCACGTCGTAGACGTTGAGCCCCTCGGCCCGCACGACCGTCACGCCCGGAATGTTCCGCGCGGAGGCCTCGACCGTCGCGTTCGCGTCGTCGATCACGATCAGCGTCGTGCCCTCGAGACCGAGCGCACCGAGGATCCCGACCACGGCCTTCGTCTTGTATCCCTCGACCTGCAGGTCGTCGACGACCGTCAGGCTCGAGTCCGCCAGGCTCTGGGAGAGCGCGGACTTGAGTGCCGCGCCCCGGACCTTCTTGGGCAGCTTGTGCGAGTAGCCGCGCGGCACCGGGCCGAACACGACACCGCCGCCCTGGAACTGAGGCGCGCGGGTCGTACCCTGGCGGGCGCGACCGGTGCCCTTCTGGCGGTAGGGCTTGGCGCCGCCGCCGGAGACGAGGGCACGGTTCTTCGTGCTGTGGGTTCCGGCGCGGCGCTCGGCGAGCTGACGGCGGACTTCGGCGTGCAGGAGATGAGGCTTGACCTCGGTCTCGAACACCGCCGCCGAGAGGTCGACCGAGCCGGCCTTCTCGTTCTGCGTATTGACGACGTCGATCGTGGCCATGACTAGAGCTTTATCTCCACGTCGACACCGGCTGCGAGCTCGAGCTTCATCAGCGCGTCGACGGTCTGGGGCGTCGGATCGAGGATGTCGATCAGGCGCTTGTGGGTTCGGAGCTCGAACTGCTCGCGCGACTTCTTGTCGATGTGCGGGCCCTTCAGCACGGTCCACTTGTTCTTGTTGGTCGGAAGCGGAATCGGCCCCGCGACGCGCGCGCCGGTGCGCACCGCCGTGTCCACGATCTCACCTGCGCTCTGGTCGAGCAGCTTGTAGTCGTAGGCCTTCATGCGGATCCGAATCTTCTGTGCCGTGGCTTCAGCCATGGAATCTCTCCAATGTGCGACGTCTGGGGTGCAGTCGCGGGACGGGCGGCGCTGGCCCGCCCCTGAACGAAGGGCGGGCCCTTACTCGATGACCTCGGAGACGACTCCGGATCCGACGGTTCGTCCACCTTCGCGGATCGCGAACCGGAGCTCCTTGTCCATCGCGATCGGCGTGATCAGCTCCACCGTCATCTCGACGTTGTCGCCCGGCATCACCATCTCC
>JANSYR010000022.1 GCA_024742285.1 bacterium
CGTGCCCAGCGCACCCGGGACGAGCGTTCATCCTCAAGTTACTTTTGCTGGGGGCTTCATCTTTGATTTCCAGTGTGTTGTGCTTTTAACTTGTGCTTTCCTTCCGGTGCAGCCAAGGTGGTGCCCATGCTGTGCTTGTGCATGCAAGTCTGCATGCCGTAGGTCGTGTGGCCCTTGGCGATCGCGTCCGGCAGCTCCTTCGTGCGGTCCTTGTCCGCGATGAGCTCCCGCGTGAAGGCGGTCGAGACGAGCACCTCGAGGGCGGGCACCCGGCCCTTGCCGTCGGCGCGGGGCACGAGGCGCTGAGAGATGACGGCCTTGAGGATCGTCGCGAGCTGGAGCCGCACCTGCTTCTGCTGGTAGGGCGGAAAGACGGAGATGATGCGGTTGATCGTCTCCGTCGCGTCCAGGGTATGGAGCGTCGACATGACGAGGTGACCGGTCTCGGCCGCGGTCAGCGCCGTTTCGATCGTCTCGAAATCTCGCATCTCGCCCACGAGGATCACGTCGGGATCCTGCCGGAGCGCGGCGCGAAGCGCCGACGAGAAGGAGTGGGTATCGACGCCGATCTCGCGCTGGTTCACGATCGAGCGGCGGTCGCGAACGAGGAACTCGATGGGATCCTCGACGGTCATGATGTGGCTCGTCCGCTCGGCGTTGATGTGCTCGATCATCGCGGCGAGGGTCGTCGACTTACCGGAGCCCGTGGTGCCGGTCACGAGGACGAGGCCGCGATGCTCCTGGGAGATCTTCTCGATCACCTTGGGCAGGTAGAGCTGCTCGATCGTCTTCACGCCGAAGGGGATGACGCGGAAGACGATGCCGACGGTGCCCCGCTGCTGGAAGACGTTCACGCGGAAGCGACCGAGGCCGGGGATCCCGTACGCGAGATCGGCTTCGCGATTCTCGTCGAAGCGTGCCTTCTGGATCGGGTTCATGATCGAGAACGCGATCTTCTGGAGCTCGTCGGGCAGGATCCGCTCGCCGTTCTTGAGCGGCACCAGCGCACCGTCGACGCGGAACATCGGAGGGAGACCCGACTTCAGGTGAATGTCGGAGGCACCGCCCTTGATGGCGACCTTCAAGATCTCGTTCAGTTCCATCGGAGCCCCTGGTCCCCTGATTCCGCTCGTGGATCGACCGGGGATCGGACCCGGGAGTCCGACCCATCTCCTTCTTTTTCGACCGCCGAGGAGGCTTCCTTGAGGCCGAGACGGGGAGATGCCCACAGCTCGGAGGACAGGGCCTGGTGGCGCGAAGAAAGAGACAAATGGGCGAAAAAGTCAAATCATTTCAATGACTTGAACGGGCTCAACGCTCGGCGGATCCGGGCGCTCGAGGGCACCTCGCCCCGCGAATCCTCCTCCGAACGAGCGACGGCGCGCGTCTCGAGCGAAACGCGCGCCGTCAGGATGGAGCGGGCTGGGCCGGATCGAGGTCAGGCCTCGGGTGCGTCCTCGACGAGCTCGTCTTCGGCCGTCTCCTCGGGGCCCTTCGCCGGGACCGCCAGCTTGAGGCCCTTCGCGAGGTAGACCTCCTCCGCGAGCCGAGCGCAGACGTCCGGGTTCTCCTTCAGGAAGGTGCGCGCCTTCTCGCGTCCCTGCCCGATTCGCTCGTCTCCGTAGGAGTACCAGGAGCCGCTCTTCTCGACGATCCCCTCGTCGACGCCCAGGTCGATCAGGTCGCCTTCGCGGGAGATCCCCTCGTTGTAGATGATGTCGAACTCGGCCTGCCGGAAGGGCGGCGCGACCTTGTTCTTCACGATCTTGACGCGCGTCCGGTTGCCCGTGACCTCGTCGCCCTCCTTGATCGCCGCGATCCGACGGACGTCGACGCGCACCGACGAGTAGAACTTCAGCGCGTTGCCGCCCGTCGTCGTCTCGGGGCTCCCGAACATCACGCCGATCTTCATCCGGATCTGGTTGATGAAGATCACCGTCGCACCGGACTTCGACACCGTCCCCGTCAGCTTCCGTAGCGCCTGGCTCATCAGCCGCGCCTGGAGACCGACGTGGGTGTCGCCCATCTCGCCTTCGATCTCCGCCCGCGGCACGAGCGCCGCGACCGAGTCGACGACCACCAGGTCGATCGCCCCACTGCGGAGCAGGACGTCCGCGATCTCGAGCGCTTCCTCCCCTGTGTCGGGTTGAGAGACCAGGAGCTCGTCGACGTTCACGCCGAGACGGCGCGCGTAGTTCACGTCGAGCGCGTGCTCGGCGTCGATGAACGCGGCGACACCGCCGACCTTCTGGACCTCGGCGATCGCATGGAGCGTGAGCGTCGTCTTGCCGCTCGACTCCGGACCGTAGATCTCGACCACGCGGCCGCGCGGGAAGCCGCCGATCCCGAGGGCGATGTCGAGACTCGGCGCGCCACTCGAGAAGTACGGGATCGCGTGATCGACGGCGTCGTCCGTCATCTTCGTGATCGCGCCCTTGCCGAACTGCTTCTCGATACTCGAGACGGCGAGCTCGATCGCCTTCGCCTTCGCGTCCTCCGCGACGCCCCCTCGTTCCACCTTCGCCTTCGGCGTTGCCTGCTTGCCTCGTGCCATCTCGGATCTCCTCTCGTCTCGTCTCGTTTCGATGTCCGGTTGCCCGGTCGTCGTTCGTGTCTCTCTCGACCGCGTCCGCCCCGAATCGGGAGCGCGCGGATCTGCATCTCGTTCGCCTAGCGCTTGGCGTCGCCCGCCCCTCTCGCGGGGGACCCCGAACCTGCACTCCCCCGCTCCGCGCCGCCGGACGCCCCACCGGCCCCGGGTGCCGAGCCGCCGCCCCCCCGACGCAACAAGGAAGGTCCGACGAGCTCAGCGCCGATCAGGCTCCGGCGGATCCAGTCGAGGCCGACCTGGGCCGTCAGCCGGCGGTGTCGGCTCCGGTCCACCTGGAAGACGAAGGAGTCGGCGTGGGTCCCGGCCTCGCTCGCCAGTGCGATCCAGACCAGGCCGACCGGCTTCTCGGGCGTTCCGCCCGTCGGACCGGAGATTCCCGAGGTCGCGATTCCGAAGTCGCTCCCGAAGCGTTCGCGGACCCCCTCCGCCATCGCGCGGACCACGGGCTCGGAGACCGCACCATGGGTCTCGAGCACGTCCTCGGGCACGCCGAGCATCGCCGCCTTCGCTTCGTTCGTGTACGCGACCATGCCGCCGAGGAAGTAGGCGGAAGAGCCGGGGACGTCGGTGAAGCGTTCGGCGATCAGACCGCCGGTACAGGACTCGGCCGTCGCGACCGTCTTGCCGGCCTCCGCCAGCAGATACCCGACGACACTCTCCATCGTGTCCTTGCTGTCGGCCGAGCCCATCCCCTCTTCCCGGGAGTAGACCACCGCCCCGAGCCGATCCCGGATCGCGGCCACCGCCAGGGCGATCTTCGCGTCGGCCTCTTCCGCGGTCGCCGCCCGGGCGACCGGGCGCAGGAAGTTGTCCGGGAAGGTCGTTCGGAAGCCGAGCTCGACCTCGCCATCGCGCATCAGGTCGCGCAGCTCCTCTTCGAGGGTCGACTCCCCGAGACCGAAGGTCGCGAGGAGCTGGGCGCGGACGACCCGGCGGGCCGCTCCCCCCTCTTCCTCGGCGGCGAGCCGCGTCGCGATTCGGGGCAGGACCTGCTCGTCCATCATCCGGTCGAGCTCACGCGGCACCCCGGGCATCGCGAAGAACGTCGCGCGCCCCTCGCGGATCGAGAAGCCCGGCGCGGTCCCGATCGGGTTCTCGAGGACGTCCGCCTCCTCCGGGAAATACGCCTGCTTCTTGTTCGCATCGACCATCGCTCGCCCGACCCGGGAGAAGAAGGCCTCGATCGCCGCGAGGGACGGCGCGTGGAGCTCGAGCTTGCGACCGAAGGTCTCCGCCAGCACCTCGGTCGTCAGATCGTCCCGCGTCGGCCCGAGGCCTCCGGAAACGAGGACGAAATCGCTCCGCTCGGCGGCCCGCAGAAAGGCGTCGCGCATGTCGGCCGGATCGTCGAGGACGGAGACCTGATGGCGCGTGTCGAGGTCGTGGAGCAGCAGCCGCTCCGCGATCCGCGCCTTGTTCGAGTCGACGATCTCGCCGCGCATCAACTCGTCGCCGATGGTGATGATCTCGGCGTTCACGCGACGACTCCCCGACCCACACCGACGAACCCTGCGGCGGCACCCTCCGCTCCGCTCCCGCGAAGAGAGCCCTCAGCGACTAGAAGAGAGCCCTCAGCGATTGGAAGAGAGCCCTCAGCGACTAGAAGAGAGCCCTCAGCGATTGGAAGAGAGCCCTCAGCGACTAGAAGAGAGCCCTCAGCGATTGGAAGAGAGCCATCAGCGACCAAGAGAGAGCCTTCAGCGACCAAAAAAAAGCAGGTTGGCAGCACGCCCACGAGCGCGCCGTACACGCCCGCCACCACGTCGTCCGCCATCACCCCGAGTCCTCCTTCGAACCGGCGCTCGGCCCAGCGGACCGCTCCCGGCTTCCAGATATCGAACACCCTGAATGCGACGAATGCGGTCACGACCGCCACCGACAGCGAAAAAGAATCGAGGCGCGGCAGGAAGAGCGTGACGGGCACGAGCGCGATCCACTGGCCCACGACCTCGTCGATCACGATCCGACCGTCGTCGTGCCGTCCGAAGATCCGCTCCGCGCGTCCGGAAGCCCAGGTCCCGAGTGCGAAGGTCCCGACGATCGCGACGGCGAGCATCCCGAGCAGCGTCACGGGCTCGGTCTCCGAACCGAGCGACGCACGCGCGACCGCGAAGAACGCCAGCGCCGCCACGAGCGAGCCCATCGTGCCGGGCGCGACGGGAGCGAGACCTGCGCCGCCGACGACGGCGATCCACCGGGCCGCTCCATCGAGAAGGAGATCGAGCAGCGACGCGTCGCTTCGAGGCGCGAGGGCCGGTTCTGTACCGGTTCGAGGGGCGATGGGAAATCCCACCTCATGGGGACCGCAGATCGGGGGAATCGGCGGCGTCTTCGTCGCGGGGGGGCGTCGAACGGTCGAAAAGTAGCCGTCAGCGTCGAGCGCCGTCAATCGAAAAGGCGAAAAATCGACGAAAACCGGAGATCGATCGGAGATGCCGGCAGGGGTTCAGGCCCTCGCCGGAGAGGCCGATGAACCCCACCAGGACCGGCAACCGATGCGCACCTCCACCGACGACAGTCCTGCCGGCGCGCCCACCTCGGAGTGGGCGCTCCGCACGCCGAACGACTACGCGAGTCTGCTCCTCGAGCTGGCCCGGGTCGAGCGCGGGTATCGCTTCTACGGCGAGACGGACCCGCGAAGGCGCCCCCTCGCGGAGCGCGCCCACCTCGCCGTCCGGAGCGAGCTCGACCGCGCCGGCGCGATCGAGCTCCGCCTCGTCGCAGGCGGCCGTGGCTTCGCGATCCCGGGCGCGGACGGGCCGACCGAGAGCCGGGGTCCGATCGACGATCTGGAGACGGCGTTCCGGCGTCACGGCGTCCAGTCCCTCCGCCTCGATCCGACCCTGACCCGGACCGCCCTCGCCGGCCTCTTCCACCTCCTCGGGCAGGGGCACGACCGCCTCGCGAGTCCGGACCATCTTGCCCGGACCCTCGCTGCACGGGATTCGAGCGGCATCCGCATCAACGACATCGACCCGGACGTCGCGCCCGGCACGCCGAGCCTCGGCTCGACCTCCCCCCGCGCCAGCGCCTCCCTGGCCTCGAGCCTGCTGCCTTCGCGAGGAAGCAAACAGCCGGCGCACGAGCTGGAGAAACCCGCCCTCGACGACGCACCGCTCGAGGCCCCCGCCAACGACGATCGAGGCGAGAAGCTTCGAGCCCGACTGATCGAGCTCGACGCGACCCTCGAGGACGACGACTACCGACGGCGCGTCGACGACGTCGTGATCTGGGCGGAGGACCTCTGGCAGCAGTCGGCCGAGGAGGAGTGTCTCCGCGCGATGCTCGTCCTGGCGGACCACGCCGTCGGAATCGGCGGTCGATCGGTGGGGCAGGCCCGCGCGGCCGCCGCGAGCTTCGCGGCGCTGGCCCGGGGTGAACGCCTGGACTTCCTGATCGAGCGGGCCATGCAGGCCGGAACGGCCGGCGTCCGCGCGGCCACGCTGCTCCTGCAGCTCGGCGAGACGGCGGTCGGCCCGATCCTCGACCGATTGGCCAGCGAGACCGACCCGAACCGGGCGGCCCCGCTCCGCGGCCTGATCCTCACCCAGGGCGAGGCGTCCATTCCAGCCCTGGTCGCCGCCATCGAGGGCCACGACGTCGAACGGGCGAGGATGGGGACCCGGCTCGCCGGAGAGCTCCAGAACCCCGAGATCCTGCCGGTCCTGATCCGGGCCCTGCGCGTTCCCGACCTCTCGCGGCGGCTCGAGACGATCCGGGCGCTGAGCTTCCTGCCCGGTGAGGAATCGAAGCGTGCGCTCCAGGATGCGCTGTCGAGCGATCTCGAGGAAATCGCCGCGGAGGCCAGCCGAGCCCTCGCCACCAGCGACGGCAGCGAAGCCGTCCCGATCCTCCTCGACGTCCTCGAGGCGAGCATGCACGACACGCGCACGAAGCTCGGCTGTACGCTGATCGAGGTCCTCGGGCGCCTCGGCGACGAACGCGCGGTCCCGCGGCTCTGCGCGATCCTCGAGCGCCGCCCGGTCCTCCGCCGCGCCCACTGGCACGCGCTCCAGCTCGTCACGATCGATGCCCTCGCGATCCTCCCGACCAGGGAGGCGCGGCGCTGTCTCGGTCGGGCTTCGCTGCGCAGCACGCAATCGATCCGCGCCCGGGCGTGCGCCGCCCTCGACCGGACCGAGGAAGGCTGACGCGTCCGCGTCGCGGGCGTCGCCGCTACACTGCGCGCCGTGCGCATCCTCGGAGTCGACCTCGGCCATAAACGCATCGGTCTCGCCGTCACGGACGAAGACGGGACCATCGCGTTCCCCGCCGGCACCCTCGACAGCCGCGGGCGCAAGAAGGACCTGGCCCGGCTGCGCGCCCTGATCGACGAACGCGGCATCGGGCGCGCCGTCGTCGGCCTGCCGCTCCACCTCGACGGACGCCGCGGACCGGCAGCGGAAAAGGCCGTCGCCTTCGCGGAAGCGCTCTCGGAGCTCGCGGGGATCCCGGTCGAGACCCTCGACGAGCGCTGGACCTCGAAGGAGGCCGAGCGGCTGCTGGCGCCGACGACCGCGAAGAAGCGCGACAAGCGCCGGGCGAAGGGCACCGTCGACGAGATGGCGGCCTCCATCCTCCTGCAGACCTGGCTGGCCCAGCATCCGTCCGGCAGCGCCGGCCGGGAAGGAGGCCTCGAATCGTGAAGCGCCTCGCCCTCGCCCTCCTCGTTCTCGTCGGGCTCGCCGTGGCCGGCGCCGGTGCGGGCTGGATCTGGCTCCAGCGCGAGCTCTCGCCGATCGCCGAGAACGACGCGGCGGCGCGCGAGGTCGCCTACCTCGTCGAGTCCGGAGACTCGTTCTGGCGCGTCGCCGCGGAGCTCGAGCGCGACGGCGTGATTCGCAATGCGCGGGTCGCGCGCTGGTTCGCGCAGTCCGAGAACATGGCCTCGAAGCTGAAGATCGGCGAGTACCGCCTCTCGACGGCCTGGTCGACGCCGAAGATCTTCGAGGCCCTCACGCAAGGCCGGGTCGAGACCCACGCCGTCGTGATTCCGGAGGGCTTCCGCGCGACGGAGATCGCCGCGCGGCTGGAAGCGGAGGGTCTCGCCGAGGCCGACCGCTTCCTCACGATCGTCTTCGATCCCGAGAGCCCCGAGCGTTACGGCGTCGAGGGCCCGACCCTCGAGGGCTACCTCTTTCCCGACACCTACCGCTTCGCCCGCGGTCTCCCGGAAGAGCGGATCGTCCGTGCGATGGTCGACCAGTTCCTCGCCGTCCAGCGCGAGATCGTGGCCGTCGACGAGGATTTCCCCCTCTCGATGCGCGAGCACGCGACCCTCGCTTCGATCGTCGAGAAGGAGACGGGGGCGGCCCACGAACGGCCGCTGATCGCCGCCGTCTTCCTCAACCGACTGAAGAAGCACATGAAGCTCCAGACGGACCCCACCGTCATCTACGGGATCGAGAACTTCGACGGGAACCTCAGGCGGATCCACCTCGAGGACGCGAGCAACCCGTACAACACGTACTCGATCCGAGGCCTGCCGCCGGGGCCGATCGCAAGCGCGGGACGCGACGCGCTCCGCGCCGTCGTCGAGCCCGCGGACACGCCCTATCTCTTCTTCGTGTCGAAGAACGACGGGACGCACATCTTCGCCCGCACCAACGCCGAGCACGAACGCAACGTCGACGAGTACCAGCGGCGGAGGCGACGGCGTTGAGCCGGGACGCCGCCGACGCGATCGAACTCTTCTACCTCGAGCGCGTTCCTGAACACTACAACGCGACGCTGACCGACCAACGACAGGCGGCCCGCGACAGTGAGCAGGGCGCGCGGATCCTCGCCGAGATGGAGGCGGTCCGTGCGTCGATCGTGGTCATCGTCGCCGAAGCGACGAAGAAGCGCTGGTTCGCGTTCGACATCGAACGCGGCGAGATGGTGTCGGTCGCGACGCCCGCACACACGCCCTTCCTGGTACTCGCGCACACGGCCGCCGATTTCCCGGCGCTTCACGAGGCGTGCGGAGACTCCTTGCTGGGCTTCCTCGGCGCGCTCGCTGGCCTGGGCGACGACATGCGAATCACCGCGCAGCGCGTCCGAAGCCTGCGCGAGCTCGCAGGCGGCATCTCGCTCGAACGCACCGGCGCCGGCGGCTTTGGACTCACGGCCTGGTTCGGCGTCGCCGAGGACGAGTCGCTACCGCCGTCGATCCCCACGACGTCCGACGCGACGATCCGACTCGACGCCGAGACGTATGCGCAGCTGCGGAGCGGACGCCTGGACGCGCAGGACGCCTTCCTTGCCGGCTCGGTCCCGATCGAAGGAGACGAGGGCCTGGCGATCGGGCTTGCGCTGGCGGCGATGTCGCCGGACTAGGCTCCCGCGGCGACCTTTCGCGATCGCCGGCGCGCGAATGCGGCAAGGGAGATCAGCGCGGCACCGGTTCCCATGCTCGGCTCCGGCGCGTAGATCACGCGGTCGAGACGGCGGCCGTCTCCCAGGGAGAGGATCTCGATCTCCTTGATTCCCCCTGCCCCGAGCGCGGTCACGACGTCGACGGTCTGCGCCACGGGCCCCCCGAAGAGCGAATGTCGCTGGAGCGACATCGACCCGAGGCTCTGGCCCAGATCGTCGTACGCGAAGAGCACGGCTTCGCCGTAGAAGAAGTCTGCGTCCAGCCCGAAGAGCAGCGACTCGAGCACGAGCTCGTCGACCGGATACGGAAACTCGAGGCGCATCCACTCGCTGCCGTCCAGCATCAGTGCATCTTCTCCGCCCACGACCCCCATCCCCGCGTTGCCCCCGGACTGGCCATCGACGAAGTAGATCTGACTCGATCCGACGAAGCGCACACCGCAGATCGTCGGCGCCGGGTAGGCCAGGTCCACGTAGCCTCCACCGACGAGATCGATCTCGACGGCCCCCGTCTCGTCGTATCCGAGGCGTGTGATGCGGCTCGCGTCTCCCAGCGCGGTCATGACGAAGCGGGACATCGACGCTCCACCGTAGATCGCTGCGAGATCCTTGGTGCCGGCTTCCTGGATCAACTGGAAGCCCATCGAGGCGCCGGTCGCGTCGAAGGCTTCGACGAGCATGCGCCCGCTGATGCCGTCTCCATCGATGTCGAGTGCATCGATGACGTCGATCTGAACGCCGAGCTGTGGGGCGTCGAACTCGAACTCGATCCACTCCGTGCCGTCGACCATCGACGTCCCGAACCCGCCGGCGATGCCGAGCCCGGCGTCGGTCAAGACGTCGTCCGATCCGCTGACGACCACCCCGCAGACATGCAGGTCGATCGTCTGTCCGGCGATTTCATCGAAGGTGATCTCGACGGCCAGGACCGGCGAGGCGAACGTGAGTGAAAGGAAGAGGATCAGACTCCAGAAGCGTCGTCGGTCGGTGAATCGCGAATCCATGCTCAGGGCCCTCCGTTCGGGTCCCTCTCAGGATCTCGCAGCGCGCCACGGCGTTCCGTGAAGCGGTTCATACAGATGACCCATTGCTCTGCGACCCGATCGCTGGGCGAGCCCGAACGTCGCAGACCGCGATCCGTGATCGTGCCCTAGGGACGTCGCCCTCGCGCGAGCCGCGCTCCCAGGAGCCCGAGCCCGAGCGCCGCCGCGATCGGCACGGCGGGGCCCAACGGCACCGACGGCGCAGCGGTTCCGATCGTCACGTCGGTCCCGATCGGGAACCCCTGTGAGACGGCGAGCTCTCCGGGGATCTCGATGAGCATGAGTCCGCCGCCCGTCAACCGGAAGCGCGGATTCCCGACGAAACAGCTCCCGTCACAGAAGGAGAATTCGCCGGCCGAGTTGCCCCCGCGCGGCCAGATCAGCTCGTCGGCCGTGGCCGCGAGAGACACGCTCACGCCGCCGATCACGCCGGTTCCCGGAAACTGCGCGACGACCGTGCTGCCGTTGGTCGAGAGCGCGAGCTCGAAGGCGACGATGTTCGAGGGAAGAATTCCGGTTCCGATCGTGCCGTCGGTCTCGATCGTGCCGACGACGGTGCCGGAGTTGCCGGCACCGGTGACGACGAGGTCGACGTCGTAGACGACCGCACCGGCCGGGGCCGCGAGGAAGAGTACGAGGGAGAAGACGAGTCGCGCGAGCGAGCGAGCGGACGAAGAGCGGGAAGCGTGGAGCATGGGAAAACCTCGACGAGTTCCCCTCGACCGTTTCACACCGCCCGCGGGCCGGCAATCGCGAACGACACCGGGGATCGCAATCCTTCGTAACCGAACCGCGAGATTTCCGATCGCGGACGATTCTCCATCCCGGGGGAAAGAGGCTCCCGAAGTGTCGTCGCCGGCGGTTCGGTGAACGCCTTCCGGATCGCGTCGTCACGAGCCTGTTAGGCTGCTTCCGGTCGGCGGGAAACCGGAAGCCTGCCGCAGCGAAGGCGTGCGAACCAACGCGCGAGGGAGGACCGGGGCGATCCGAAAGCCGTTGCAGCGGAGCGATCAGGTCAGAGCGACTTCTCGCAGCAACGGAGCGATCAGGTCAGAGCGACTTCTCGCAGCAGCGGAGCGATCAGGTCAGAGCGACTTCTCGCAGCAGCGGAGCGATCAGGTCAGCGCGACTTCTCGAAGAAGCGAGATGTTGTCGAGGGCCTTGCCGGCGCCGTGGACGACCGCCGTGTAGGGGTCTTCGCTGCGCAGGATGGGAAGCCGCGTCTCCTGGCGGAGCAGGTGGTCGAGATCGCGCAGGAGCGAGCCCCCGCCCACGAGCATGATGCCGCGGTCGACGATGTCGGCGGCGAGCTCCGGCGGCGTCTTCTCGAGCGTCAGGTGGACCGTCTCGACGATCGCGTGGATCGGCTCGACCAGCGCTTCGCGCATCTCGTCGCTCGTGGTGGTCACGACCTTCGGGATGCCGGCGACGAGGTCGCGGCCCTTGATCTCCATCTCTTCGATCGAGCTCTCGGGAGACGCCGACCCGATCGTCATCTTGACCTCTTCCGCGGTCCGCTCGCCGATCAGCATGTTGTACTTGCGCTTGACGTAGTTGATGATCGCCTCGTCCATCTTGTCGCCGCCGGTCCGGATGGAGCGGCTGGTGACGATGCCCGAGAGCGAGATCACGGCGACGTCGGTCGTGCCGCCGCCGATGTCGACGACCATGTTGCCCGTCGGCGCGGTCACGTCGAGGCCGGCGCCGATCGCCGCCGCCATCGGCTCCTCGATCAGGAAGACCTCGCGGGCGCCGGCGGAGAGCGCCGACTCGCGGACGGCGCGCTTCTCGACGCTGGTGATGCAGGGGGGGACGCAGATCACGATCCGCGGTCGCGCGAGCGTGCGCCGGTTGTGCGCGCGCTGGATGAAGTAGCGGAGCATCGCTTCGGTGATCTCGAAGTCGGCGATCACGCCGTCCTTGATCGGGCGGACCGCGTCGATGTTGCCCGGCGTGCGCCCGAGCATCTCCTTCGCTTCGTGGCCGACGGCGCGAACGCGGGCGGCCTTGCCGCCGGTGTCCCGCGTGACCGCGACGACCGAAGGCTCCGAGCAGACGACGCCCTTCCCCTTGCTGTAGACGAGCGTGTTGGCCGTTCCCAGGTCGATCGCGAGATCGTGCGAGAACATTCCGGCGATGGCGTCGAGCAGCATACGCTTCTCCCGATTGGATTCACGGACCCGCAGAGCGGGGGCAAGCGGGTCTCGTATTCCTGAATCGGCAAGAAGGCGCAGAGATTGAGCCCAAAGGGGCCCTGGGCAAAGGGTTTTTCGCCCCGGTCACTCGTGAGCGGGCTCACAACGTCCACTGCGCGTCTCCGGGGAACGCCCTAGAGCGTCCGTCCCGAGCGGAATCGAGCGCATGGGGCGAGAGATCGCGCCTCCTGTGAGGCGGCCGACGGGGCCCGTGTCCTCGCCGGCGCAGCGTGCCCTCTCGATCCCGGTCGATCAGCCGACGGTGGGGTCGATCCACACGCCCGACGGCTGGACGACGGACTTCCTGGGCATGGCGCTCCGACGGGTCGACCCGGGCAACGTGCTCGCCACACCCTGTGCAGCGCCGGACCGTCCGATCAGTCGTTGCCGCCCGGCGTCGGTCTCCGACCGCGCACCGCGAAGGCACCGAGGGTCACGGCCCCACCGAGCAGAAGGGCCGGGCCGACGCCGCCGAGCACCGGTACGAAGAACGAGGGCCCGGGGTGGCCCGGCGCCGCCGAGATCCTCCGCACGACCCCGTCCTGCTTGTTCAGCACGTAGATCTCCCCATCGTCCCCCTCCGCGAACCGCGTGTCCGTTCTCGAGAGGAAGGGATTGCCGGTCGCGTCGCGAAGAAAATCGCGGAACGTCTTGTCCACGCCGCCGTCCCGGATCCGCACTTCTTGGTAGGGTGCGAGGCGTCCGTCCTCCAGCGCCCCGATCGCGCCGAACGCGTTCCGTTCGAGCAGCTGGTTCACGTGGACGGCGAAGATCGGACCCGGACTCGTCGCGAAGTCGGCGAAGAACATCGTGCCCGTGAGCGCGGGAATCGAGGCCCCTCGATAGACGGGACCGGCGACGATCGCGGCGTTCCCGGTGAGCCCGTTCTGCACGTGATCGTATTGGGCGACCGGATAGGCGAAGTCGTCGTTCGGATGTTCCGGCGGGAGCGGGGAGACGCTGCTGCCGTTCACGTAGGTGTACGCGCCTTCCCGGCCGTCCCACCCGTGATTCTGACCGCGCCGAACGAGATCGATCTCTTCGACCACCCCCTGGCCGATGTCCGACACCAGGAGCCGACCGGAGACGCGATCCCAGAAGAACTTGTGCGGATTGCGAAAGCCGTAGGCCCAGATCTCCTCGATCCGATCCGGCTGACCGAAGAAGGGGTTGGACGCCGGCACCGAATACGGTGCCGTGCCCGCCTGCAGGGGATCGATCCGCAGGATCTTGCCGTGGGGATAGGCGGTCGGCGTCGTGTCGATGTCCTGCGCAAGGCCGAATGGATCGCCGAAGGATCCGCCGTCACCGAGGGCGAGATAGAGCAGGCCGTAATCGGCGTCCCCGGGCGAGCGGCGCGGGTCGAAGCCCAGGTCGCCCCCGTCGTGGTTGACGAAGGGCTGAGCGATCCGCATCAGCTCCCGGTAGGAGGCCGGGTCGACCTCGCCGCTCGGCAGGAGCGTCCACTCGGCCAGCACGGTCCGATGGTCGACGCCCGAGGGCGAGGCGAAGTCGACCGGCCCGCCCACGGGCAGGGCCTGCGCGGTCCGGCTGAACGTCACGTAGAGCTTCCGGAAGCCCGGCGCGGTCGGGTCTCCGAAGTCCGGATGGAAGGCCATCGCCCGAACCCCGGCCTCGTTCGCGATGAAGAGATCGCCGACCGCGGCATCGAGATCCAGGAAGACCGATGCGACGGGGGACGCCGAGGGAAGCGGGAACGAATGGATCGTGCCGCGCTGGTCGATGACGTAGGCGAGCCCGGTCGTCTCGTTCCAGACGAGATCCTCGAGACGCGGAGGCAGACCTGCGCTGTCGGGAATCGTCACGACGTCCGCGAGTTCGATCGTCCAGCTCGCGATCGGCGCCGAAGTCGGGATCGGATTCCCCGTGGTCTGCGCGGAAGCCACGCTGATCCACGCACCACACAGAAGCGCCGCCAGCCCGAGCGGGATCCGGCTCATCGTCCGCCCTCCTCGTCATCGATTGCCTTCGAAGATTCGCACAGCGCAGCGAGAGGCCGGTGACGCAGCGCACGTCGAGGGGCGTGCGCGCGGGATCCGCTAGGTTGTCCATCGAACCGAACGTTCGTCGTCGCCGCACCGGCGCGACGCGAAAGGAACCGCCTTGGGCGCCGTCACCTCGCGATTCGACCTGGCCGGACACGTGCTGATCCTGGGCACGATCGCTTTCACGGTCTACGGCCAGCTGATCCTGAAGCAACAGATGGCCGGGCTCCCGCCCCTGCCCTCCGGCTTGGCGGCCTTTCCCGAGCTCGTCCGTCTGATCCTGACGCGACCGCTCATCTTCTCCGGCCTGGCCGCCGCGTTCGTCGCCTCGCTCTTCTGGATGGCCGCGATCCAGCGCTTTCCGCTCAGCTACGCCTACCCGTTCATGAGCCTGACCTACGTGCTCGTCTTCGGGCTCGCCTATCTCTTCTTCGGCGACGCCATGAGCGCCTCGAAGATCGGCGGCCTGCTCCTGATCTGCGCCGGCGTCGCGCTGATCGCCCGGGGCGGCTGAGGCGCCGACGGGGTCGTCCGCCCGGGCCGCTCGCCGGGGCGCGTCACTCGCTGTATCCGAGGGCGCGGAGCCGCTCCCTCAGCACCTCGTCGATCTCGCCCGCGACCGCCGGCTCTGCCGAATAGCGCGGCGCCTCGCGCGCCGCGTCGAGCAGGCGCGCGCGGATCTCCGGGGCGTCTTCTGCGAGGTTCCGCTCCCAGGACGGGTCGCCCTCGAGCGACACGACGATCGCGGCTTCTTCGTCCTCGTCCGGCGACCACAGGAGGACGTGGTCACCCAGGGTGGTGAGCGTCCAGTGGCCGATCGCAAGCGGCGATTCGAAGCCTGCGCGGCGACCGCGGAGCTGGTCGAGGTACCAACCGAATGGACCATGCTGCGCGACGAGGGGGGTCTCGCCGCCGCGCCGGACGCGGGCGACGGAGAGCGAGAGCCCCTCGCCCGCCGGCGGCGGGAGTGGCTCGAGCCCGACGATCTCGAGGATCTCGCCGGCGACGTCGCGGGAGGAGACGCGCTCGGCGACCCGCTCCGGTGGAATGCTCGGCGGGTGACGGATCAGGAGCGGGACGCGCAGCAGATGCTGGTCCATCACGAGCAGGTGACCGAGGAGGCCACGCTCGCCGAGACGCTCCCCGTGATCCGAAGTGATCACGATCAGCGTCTCGTCCAGTTCGCCGCGCTCTTCGAGCCAATCGAAGAAGACACCGAGACGACGATCGAGACCAGCGATCTCCGCGTCGTAGAGCGCCGCGATCGCGTCACGGGTCTCGTCGGTCATCCCGGGATCCACGGCGTAGCGCTGGGGATCCTGAGGGACCGCCATGGCCGCCTGACGGTCGACATCGGGCAGGACACGTTCGGTGTCGACTTCGAGCGGACGGTACGGGTCGTGGGGATCGACGAAGTTCATGAAGAGAAAGCGCGGCGCATCGTTCGTTCGCGACCACCAGCGCTTCGCCCGTGCGAGGACGCGATCGCTGGCCCCGTCGTCGAGCCAGGCCGGCTTGCCGCCCATGAGCCCGCGGTTGAGCAGCGCGGTCAGGCTGTGCGGCCCCGCGAACCAGGGCGGCGCGTAGACGTCGAAGCCCCGCTCCCAGCCCGGCCCGAGGAGGTTCGGATTCGCGACCCATCCCGCGGTCCGGTAGCCCGCCGCCTGGAGTCGGTCCGGAAGCGAGGGCAGCTCCGCCGGAAACGCCGGGACGTGGACCCCGTCGACGCCGTGCTCGGCGGGCAGGAGCCCGGTGAAGAGGGTCGCGTGGCTCGGCGGTGTCCACGGGGCCGCGGACCAGGCGTCGTCGTAGACCCGGGCGCGCGAGGCGAGCCGATCGATGGCCGGGGTCGTCGCGCGATCGTGACCGTAGAGCGAGAGTCGGTCCCGGCGCGTCGTGTCCATCACGATGAACACGACGTCGGGATGCGCGCCGGGCGGAGCGAGCGGCGGCCGCTCCGCGCGCGTGGCCAGGGTCGCCAGCGCGATCCCCGCGGCGAGCCCTGCTCCGCCGACGAGCGCGACGCGAACGGGGCGAAACGCGAGCAGCGCGGCGACGCAGGCACCGATCCCGATCGCAGCGACGGACGTCGCGAGCCCGTCGGCGAAGGGCGCCAGATCGAGACGCCGGACGAGGTTCCCGACCTGCGGCGCGACCGCCGACGCGAAGCCGATCACGATCGCGAGTCGAGGCGCCCACGGGACGCGCGCCAGCGGCATCCCGAGCGCGCCCACGATCGCCCCCGCGACGCCGAGGGCGAGTCCCAGAGCGAGGACGCCCCAGACGGGGACGACCCGGCCGTCCGCGATCCAGAGCAGGGCCTCCGCCGCGGCGGCCGCGAGACCGAGCGCGACCGCGTGCCAGGGCCGGGCGCCGGTATTCGACTCAGCCATCCGATCCCTCCGGACGTCGCACGTACACGCGCCCCGCCCCGACCGCGCGCCCCGCGACGTAGTGGGCGTCGAGCCAACGCGTCAGGAAACGGCTCGCGGGCGTCTCGCCGAAATCCGTCACGTTGCGCACCCAGGCCGCCGCCGGCGGATCCGCCTCGAGGTCGGCGATGAACTCCGCCTGCCACGGTTCGAAGAGTCTGGCCGGCAGGTAGGTCCGCTGGAAGTGGGGCGGGTGATAGAAGCCGGACGGTTGTCTGCGCTCGAGCAGGAGGTGGAGCACGTTCGCGCGTCCCCAGACGAGGAGCGGGCCATCGGCGGGGAGCGCCGCGGCGAGCTCCCGGGCGATGTCGCGGGCGTCGTCGAGAGCGACGCCGTCGCCGGCCTCGAAGCGCGCTTCCCAGGTCGCGCGATCGCGCTCGCCGGTCAGAACGGGGAAGAGGTCCCCGAAGGCCGTGCGGATCTTCGCGGCCGACCCGATCAGCGCGAGGCCGATCAGCGCGATCGCCGCCCAACGCCAGCCCCCCGTCCGGGCGACGGCGCCCGTGGCCTGACCGAGCGCTCCGGCCGTCAGGGCAGAGAGTCCGACCAGGATCGGCCCCGCGTAGTAGACGAGGTCGTGCCCCTGGGCGAGATAGGAGAGCACGCCCACGATCACGGTCGCCCACCCGAGTCCGGCGGCGGTCCGCGGCGCGCGGTCCGAGGACCGGAACGCGACGACGGTCGCGACGATCGCCGCGACGATCACCCAGTGGTAGCCGCCGACGCAGTAGCGGACGATCGTGGCGAAACGCTCCGCGAGCGGCGCCGAGTCGGCGGGCACCCGCGTGACGATCGCGACGATGGCGTGGTCCCAGAAAGCCGAGAGCGTGGCGCCCTGGAGCGCGAGGACGAGCACCGCGACGAGCAGCGCGGCGAGGCTCCAGCCGGCGACGACCGCGACCCCCCGCACCGCCTCACGCGGCGCGAGCTCGCCGCGCCTGGCGAGGACGCCGGCCAGGACGGGCACGACGAGGGCGAAGAGCGCGAAGGTCGGTTTGACGAGGACCGCGGCGGTCAGGGCCGCGCCGGCGAGCGCGACCCGAGCGACGCCGCCCGCCACCAGGAACCGCCATGCCAGCGCGAGGGCGGCGAGCCCGAAATGACCCGCGATGATGTCCCGCTGGCCCGCGAACCAGTGGCCGGAGGTCATGTAGAGGATCGGGTGGAGGAACCAGAACCACCGGACCGCGGCACGCCCCCCCAGCTGGGCGACCAGGGGCGTGCCGCCCGCCACACCAAGTAGGAGAATGACCACATCCGTCCGCCGCCAGCCGAACTCGTCCAGCCCCCAGAAGGCCACGGAGACGGCGTGGAGCCAATGCGACAGCGGCCAGTTCCCGTCGCGGATGTCGACGTAGGGGGCCTGGCCGAGGCGGACGAGCCAGCCCGTGTAGTCGAGCTGCCACTGGTCGATCGAGGGCGGCAGCTGCAGATAGAGCAGCGCGACCAGCGGCGACACGACGAGCGTCGCCAGCACCAGCCCACGCTCGATCCAACGCTCCGTCGTCACCTCGTCCCCGATCGCGGGCGCCCCGAATCGGTCGCACCGTCCCTGCCCGTCTCGATCCACCTACTGTGAGCAGGTTCGCACAACGTCCCCGACACCTGCCCTACGATGGGGATCCCGGCAGCGACCTTCCCGCTCTCGCGCAGTCCGGCTGCATGACGGCGGCACCTTCGTACGCGAACAGGAATGGGCGGGCGGACGGGCATCAGATCAGACGCCTTTCATGCGCAGCGCAAGCGCCCCGAAGAAGCAAGTCACGCGTTTCCCCTCGAAACACACGATCCGGCCGACGCGAAGCGCCTCGATCGTGCCACTCCTCTAGCGACGGAGCGAGCCCCGATGCCTGGAGAGATCCCCGAGAAAGCGGCGAGACGAAGGATCGCAGTCGACCTCGATCGACGCCCGCAGTGGTCGGTCGTGATCCCCTGCTATCGGAGCGGCGCCTGGCTGGCCGACCTCGTCAAGGAGATCGCCGCGCACGCGGGGGATCGCCTCGACTCGCTCGAGCTCGTTCTCGTCGACGATGCCTCGCCCGACACCGAGACGTGGGCGGCGATCGAGCGGATCGCCCGGGAATGCGACTTCGTTCGCGGCCTCGGGCTCCAGTGGAACGTCGGCCAGTACCGGGCGCTGATGGCCGGGCTCGAGGCGAGTCGCGGCGACTGGGTCGTCACGATGGACGACGACTTCCAGACCGCCCCGAGCGAGCTCCCCCGCTTCTTCGATGCCGCCCTCGCCCACCCCGAGATGGACGCGATCATCGGGCGCTACCCGAAGAAGCAGCACAGTCCGTTCCGCAACGCCGGATCGCGGCTCTTCGCGTGGATCCAGGAGCGCGTGTACGACCGCCCCGCCGATCTGGAGACGACCAGCTACCGCATCCTGAGCCGCCCCCTCGTCGATACGCTCGTTCGCAGCCGTGCGATCGACCCCGTCTTCCCGTCGATCATCCTGATGCACACGCGGCGCCTCATGAACATCGACATCGAGCACCACGCGCGGGCGCACGGCCGCAGCGGCTACCGACTCTCCCAGCTCGTCGGGATCGTGCTCAGCGAGATCTTCGACGGCTCCGCCATCCCCCTGCGCGCCGTCAGTCTGCTCGGCCTCACCGTCTCCGCGGGCTCCCTCGCGTTCGGTGTCTACTCGTTCCTCTCCTGGCTGCGCGGATCGATCCAGGAGCCCGGATTCACGACCCTCGTCCTCCTCCTCACCTTCCTCTCGGGCACGATCCTGCTCTCCCTCGGAGTCATGGGCGAGTACGTCATGCGGCTCGTCGTCCAGCTCTCCGGGACACCGCGCTACGTCGTGCGCGCTTCGACCGACGAGCGCGGTCCCGTCGAGCTCGAGCTGGGTGCGGCCGGTGCGCCGACACGCGAGGTCGAGCGATGAAGACCGTCCTCGTGCTGGGCGCGAGCGCCCTCCAGGCGCCCCTCGTCCGAGCGGCTCGAGCGGCGGGTCATCGTGTCCTCACGGCGGACAACGTGCCTTCGAACCCGGCCCACGCGGCGGCGCATGCCGCGTTCGACGTGAGCACGCGAGACGTGGCCGGTGTCGTCGAGCTCGCGCGGCGGGAGCACGTCGACGCGGTCGTCTCCTCCTGCTCGGACGTCGCCCTGCCGGCCCTCGCTGCGACGGTCGAAGCCCTCGACCTCCCCGGCGTTCGAACGAAGACGCTCGAGCTCTGGCACCCCAAGTCGAACCTCCGAGCGCTTCAGGCGGACGGCGGCCTCGGGTGCCCGGACTTCGTGACCGGCGCGCCCTCGCCCACGCTCCTCGAGCGAGCACGGGAGCTGGGCGGCGACCTGGTGGTGAAGCCGACCGACCGCTCGGGCTCACGCGGGGTCGTGCGCGTCCGCGCCGAAGACACCGCGACCCTCGCCCGCGCCATCGAGGAAGCGGCCGCGATCGGCTTCGAGGGCGAAGTGATCGTCGAGCGCTTCGTGGACGGTCTCGAACACGGCGGGGACGCCTGGATCGAGGACGGCCGCGTCACGGCGCTCTTCGTGACGGACAAGGTCATGGCCGGCGCGATCGTGCGAGGACACGTCATGCCGACACGGCTCCGAACGGAACGGGTCGAGGCGCTCGGGTCGCTGGTCGAACGCCACTGCCAGCACGCTGGCTACACCGACGGCCCGGTCAACTTCGACGTCCGCATCGACGGCGCGGGCACGGCGGTCCTGCTCGAGATCGCACCCCGCCTCGGCGGGAACTGGATCCCGCAGCTCGCGGCCTGGACCCATGGCGTCGATCTCTTCCGCGCGACGATCGCCTCCGCCCTGGGCGAGCGTCCCCGCGTCGAAGCCTCGGCCACGCGCCGCGGAGCGAGCTTCGTCCTCGCGGCCGGTCGCCATGGCGTCCTGGAGCGCGATTTCGACCTGGACGCGATTCGTCGCTCCGTCCCGGGTCTCGCGCAGCTGGAGCTCGACCTGCGGCGAGGCGATCCCGTCCAGGCCCTGCGCGACAGCGGCCATCAGATCGGACGCGCCCTCTTCGACCTGGAAGAGACCTCCTTCGACGTCGCGGCGCAGGCCCTCGAGACCGCGCTCGCCCCGTGGATCGAACCGACCGGGATCGCCGCCGCGCCCGAGGTCCGACCGTGATCGACGTCGTGATCCTCGGTGCCGGTCCTGCGGGACTGAACCTGGCGCAGGCGCTCACCTCTTCGGGCATTCGCTTCCGGCTGCTCGAACGCGGCGAGGGGCCGGGGGACAGCTGGCGTCGCATGCCCCGCGACATGCGGCTCAACTCGCCCGTCGGCGCGAGCGTGCTCGGCGACACGAAGGTCGGATTCGTCGAGTGGGACCGGATCTGGACCCGCGCTCGTTTCTACGATCACGTCGTCGAGTTCGCGACCCGGAACGATCTCGAGATCGAGTCGGGCGTCGACGTCTCTCGCGTCGTCGCGCAGCCAGGCGGAGGGTTCCGGATCGAGACGAATGCCGGAGAGCTCGAATCCCGGAGCGTCGTCAACGCGACCGGCTACTTCTGCCGACCCTTCGTCCCGTTCCGACCCGGTGCGGACACCGCAAAGCTCCTCCAGATGACGGTCCCCGAGTACGACAGCCCCGACGCGGTCCGCGATCGTCTCGCCGGCGAGACGGGTCGAATCCTGATCGTCGGCGCGCGCATCACCGCCGGACAGATCGGCGTCGAGCTCCACGACGCCGGCTTCGACGTCACGATCTCACATCGCGACCCGATCGAGTTCGGCTTCTCGCCCAGGGTCCAGCGACTCGGCTTCCGGGCCTACTATCCCTACGAATCGTGGCGGCTCCGCGATCCCGAGTTCGCGGCGCGAGACTCCGGCCACCCCATGCAGGGCGGTCGCGCGAAGGAGTTGATCGAGTCCGGCCGGATCGCGACCCGTCCCGACGTCGCCTCCTTCGAAGACGACACCGTATTCTTCGTGGGCGGTGAGCACGACGTCTTCGACGCCGTACTGTGGGCGACCGGGTACCGACCCGCCCTCGATCATCTCGACGGACTCGTCCGGCGCGACGCCGAGAGCGGCCTGCCGCAGATGCACGAGATGGAGTCGGTCGATGCGCCGGGGCTCTTCTTCCTCGGACTCGACCAGCAGAAGGATTTCACGAGTCGCATGCTCCGCGGGATCCGCCGGGACGCGCGCGCCCTCGCGGCGCGTCTGGCCGCGCGAAGCTCATCGGAGGCGTCATGACGGTCGCTCGCATCCCGTTCAACCGCCCTCATCTGACGGGCGCCGAGTTCGACAACATCCGGAAGGCGATCGATCTCGGTCATCTCGCCGGGGGTGGCCATTTCACGCGCGCCTGCGAAGAGCTCCTCCAGGATCGCCTGGGGATCGACAACGTCCTGATGACCTGCTCCGGCACCGCGGCCCTCGAGCTCGCGATGATGCTCTGCGACATCGGGCCCGGCGACGAAGTGATCCTCCCTTCGTTCACCTTCGTCTCGACCGCCACGGCCATCGCCCGAACCGGCGCGACCCCTCGGTTCGTCGACATCCGTCCGGACACCTTCAACATCGACCCGAAGAAGGTGGAGCAGGCGATCGGCCCGCGGACCCGCGCGATCATCCCGGTCCACTACGCAGGTGTCGGGTGCGACCTCGAGACGCTCCATCGAATGGCCGCACCGGGCGGCATCACGATCGTCGAGGACGCCGCCCACGCCGTGAACGCCTTCCTCGGCGACCGCCCCCTCGGCGGAATCGGGCAGCTCGGCTGCTTCAGCTTCCACGAAACCAAGAACTACATCGCCGGCGAAGGCGGCGCGCTCTGCGTCAACGACCCCACCCTCCTCGACCGCGCGCGGATCATCCGCGACAAGGGCACCGACCGCTACCGCTTCGACGAGGGACTCGTCGACAAGTACACGTGGGTCGACACGGGCTCCTCGTTCGCCGCGAGTGACCTGGTCTGCGCCTTCCTCAAGGCGCAGCTCGACCAGATGGACTCGCTCCTCGAGAAGCGCCTCGCGATCCACGCGCGATACCAGGAGGTGATGGACGATCTCGAGCGCGAAGAGCTCGCACGTCTGCCGCGCATCCCGGCCGACGCGCGCCACAACGCCCACGGCTTCTTCCTCCTGCTGCCGGACCGCGAGACCCGCGACGGCCTGATCGCACATCTCGAAGAGGCGAACATCGGGTCCGCCTTCCACTACGTGCCGCTTCACTCGTCGCCGATGGGGCGACGACTCGGCTGTGACGACACGCCGCTCCCGGTCACCGATGCAGTCAGCGACCGGCTCCTGCGAATGCCGATGCACTACGAGCTCGGCCCCACCGACATCGACCGGGTCGCCGACGAAGTCGGGCGCTACCTGCGCGCCCGCGGCACGAGCTGGGTGCCGCTGCCCTAGCCGTCTACACCGCGGCGTCGGTGACGTGCCCGGGCCACCGAGGCTCGGCCCTCCTAGAGCGTCCCCGCGTTGATGGCCCGCCCGCGAGCCCCCAACCGGCCCTCGCAGCCCGCGATCCGGAGATCGGTCGCCAGGCCAGCGGGCCGCAAGACCGTCGTCACGTCCATGTCGACGACGATTCGCGCGAGCCCGCGACGGAGTTGCTCGTCGTCCGTCGCGCCCATCGCGGGGTGTTCGATTCGAGCGCCCCGCGCGTATCGAAGGAGGGCGTCGCCGCTGAGGCTGTCCCGAAAGACCATCTCGACGACCATCTCGGCGAGTTCCGGAGAGTATTCGGCGGTCTCGAGGTCGAGGTCCACCACGCGGAACCCGACCTCCATCGCGCAGCGTCCGGGCTCGGCCGCGAGCGGGATCCCGCTCGCCTCGACGGCCTCGACGAGCGAGGCCTGCAGGAGCTCGAGAAACACACGTTCGGCCTCCTGCGTCAGCTCGATCGACCCCGGGCGGTACAGCAGGCGGGAGTCTTCGACGAGGATCTCGTCGTACCCCGAGATCCGGTGATCCGATCGCAGGTCGAGCACGCCGGGGATCGGTACGTCGACCCGCGAGAGGCCGGGAAGGGGCCGGAGCTGGATCCGATCGGGCGCCCGCTCCGGGGGAGGCGGCGCGCAGCCCGCCAGCGAGGCGAGCAGGACGAGGACGGGGATCCACGAGACGCGTGAGGAATCCGGCATGACCGACCTCCTTCACGACGAAGGATACGACCACACTGCACGAATGTCAGCACAACCCCGAGGCGGCGCCCTGAACACGCGTCCCGCCGGGCCGGTTCTCGGCGAGTCGAGGCCGGGTCGCGCTCCGCGCGACGCGGCGAGCCTGGTTCACGCGGTCGCCGGGCCACAGGCCCGCCGACCTCGTGAACTGATCAGCTCTGGATGACGAGCTTCGAGAGCGAGGTCTTGCGCAGATTCGTCTTCTGAATCGTGCGCACGAGCTCCGCGACCTTCTCCGTATCCGTCTCGAATGGATTGTTACAGATGACGCGGACGTTCAGGAGGTTGCCGAGGCGGATGTTCGACCAGTCGAGGTCGTACTGGATCGAGTTCTCGCGGGCGAGCTTGATGAACTCACCGCGCATCCGGGCCCGCGTGTCCGGCGGCGGCGCGGTCTTCGCGGCATCGACCTCTTCGTCGGTGAAGAGACGTTCGACCGCCCCCTTGCGCTCGAGCAGGTAGTAGAGGCTGCGCTCGCGACGCAGGTCGTGGTACTGGAGGTCGAGCATCAGCACGCGCGGATCGGTCCACGTCGTGTCGTGCTTGTCCACCCAGCTCTGGATCAGCTTCCGCTTGATCACCCAGTCGATCTGGCGATCGAGCTTCTCCGGGTCCGTGTCGAGGCAGTCGAGCACGTGCTGCCACATGTGCACGGCCTTCTTGTGGTCCTCGGTCACCGGGTACTGCTCGATGTACTTCTGGGCCATCTCGCAGTATTCGCGCTGGATCTCGATCGGCGAGTACTCGCGGCCATTGTCGAGGCGCAGACGCCGCTTGCAGGTCGAGTCGTAGGTGATGTCCTTGATCGCCTTGACCGGATTGCGAAGCGTGAAGTCCTTGTTGATGTAGTTGTCTTCGATCATCTGCAGGACGACCGAAGCCGTACCGACCTTCACGAAGTTGGTGTACTCGCTCATGTTCGAGTCACCGACGATCACATGCAGGCGGCGATACTTCTCGCGGTCCGCGTGCGGCTCGTCCCTGGTATTGATGATCGACCTGTCATTGGTAGTCGTGCCCGAGATCTTCTGGTAGATGTGCTGCGCGCGCTGGGACACGCAGTAGTGGATCCCGTCCTGGGTCTGGAAGACCTTGCCCGCACCGGTGTAGATCTGGCGCGTGACGAGGAACGGAATCAGCTGCTCGGCCAGGTAGTAGAAGTCCACGTCGCGGTCGACGAGGTAGTTCTCGTGGCAGCCGTAGCTGTTCCCGACGAAGTCGGTGTTGTTCTTGAAGATCGAGAGCTTCCCGGCGATCCGTTCCTCGCGGATCTTCTCCTCGGCGTAGATCTGGAGATCTTCGAGGATCCGCTCACCGGCCTTGTCGTAGATGATGAGCTGGCTCGGCGAGATGCACTCGGGCGTCGCGTACTCGGGGTGACAGCCGGTGTCCTGGTAGAACCGAGCGCCGTTCTCGAGGAACACGTTCAGGAAGTGTTCCGTCGTGATGAGCTTCTCGAAGAGGAAGCGGATCGCCTTCTCGACCGGCAGGGTCTTCCGCCCCTCCGGCGTGAAGATGATCCCGTACTCGGTCTCGATCCCGTAAATGCGCTTCTGCACGAATTACCGCCTGACAGCCGTCTGGCCGCTACGACCGTGCCGGGGGCGAGAGCACGCCGCTAGCTACCGTCGAGCATACCTTGAACTTCATCGGCAGAAAGGCGGCAGAACTTGCGGCCGGTCCTTTCCCGATCCAGGAGGCAGACTTCCAGGCTGCCTGCATCCAATTCAGAACTTCGTTCTGCTCCCGCACTCAGGGCTCGCCGCCCCAGCTGGGTCGCCTCCCCCGCGGGCATTCCGTCGCGATAGTCGTTCTTGAGAACCGATTCGACCTCTTCCACGTTCCCGCCGATTGCGACGAAGCCGGGATGATCACTGATGAACCCGTCGTACTTGATCCGGTAGAGCGAGTTCGACTTGTGGTCCTCGTACCGATCGTCGCCGACCTCGGCCACGATGATCTCGAGCTCGAGCGGCTTGATCTCCCGGGTGAAGACCTCACCGATGACCTGGGAGAACGCATTGGCGAGTCCCCGGCCGCGCACGTCTTCTCGACTGTAGGCATAGCCGGTGGTGTCCGCGTAGCGAACGCCGACCTTCCGCAGCTGGTCGAACTCGGAGAACTTCCCGACACCGCAGAAGGCGATCCGGTCGTAGATCTCTCCGATCTTGTTGAGCGAAGTCGCGTTCTCGGCCATCAGCAGCACACCGCCCTGATGCTCGAGGGCCACGATCGACTTGCCGCGAGCGATCCCCTTGCGGGCGAACTCGGCCTTGTCGGCCATGACCTGTTCAGGCGAGACGTAGAAGGGCATCGACATCAGAGGTTCCCTCCTGCAGCGCGCGCATCGAGAATCGCGCGGTAGCACGCGGCGATTTCCTGCTCGCTCGCGTCGCTGTGTCCGTTCCGGTCGCAGACCTTGATGATCGGGTAGATCCCGCGTTCGAGATCGACCCCGCCGGTCGCCCGGTCCTCGTCCGCAGCGGCCGTCAGGGCCGCGACGGCGACCTTGACCGCGTCGTCGCGCGACAGGTCGGCGGCCCAACCGTGCTTCAGCGATTCCCGAGCGAAGAGGCCACCCGAGCCCGTCGCATCGAACTCGCCTTCCTCGTAGCGACCGCCCGTGATGTCGAACTTCCAGAGGCGCCCGGTCTTCCGGCGCGTGTCGTAGCCGGCGAAGAGCGGCACGACCGCGAGGCCCTGCATCGCGGCCGGCAGGTTGGCGCGGATCATCTGGGAGAGCTTGTTGGCCTTGCCCTCGAGCTCGAGGGACTCGCCCTCGAGCTTCTCGTAGTGCTCGAGCTCGACCGACAGGATGCGGGCCATCTCGATGCACGGCCCGGCCGCGCCGGAGATCGCCATCACCGAGTAGGGATCCGTCTCGAAGACCTTCACGACATCGCGCGAAGCCACGGAGTGGCCCGCCGTCGCGAGGCGATCGCCCGCGACCAGGACGCCGTCGCCGAACTTCATGGTCAGCACGGTCGTCCCGTGCGGAACCTCTCCCGCGCCGAAGTTCACGGCGCTCTCGCCCCACGCCGACAGATCCGGCGCGAGATGCGGATGGTCGACCCGTAGGAGCTCGAAGAAGCTCGAACCCTGGTAGTTGCCCTGAACCGGCACTTTACCCCCCTCAGTAACCGTTCTAAGTGACGTCCGTCGCTCGCACGACGCGTCGATCTGTCATCGAGGCGCAGCCGCGATGGTCTGTCCTATTCGCCGCCGCGCTGGACGTAGTTCTTCACGAACTCTTCGGCGTTCTCTTCGAGGACCGAGTCGATCTCGTCGAGGAGGTTGTCCATGTCCTCCTTGAGATCCTCGCCCTTCTCCTTGAGCTTCTGACCGCCGTCGCCGGACGCCTCGTCGCCGTCGTCGCTGCCGCCGCCCTTGTTCTTCTGGGTCTGCCCGCCCTTCTCCGCCATCGCGGAGAAGATCGGCAGATCCTCCTCGTGGGAGCGCTCTCGCAGCCGTTCGATCGTGGTGAAGTTCGCCATTCTTTCTACCTCCGGGCCGGCACTGAATCGTAGCTGATCAGCTCTCCGGCCCTTCCTGTCCGCGCGCCGCAGGCGCGCAAGCTGAAGTCAGGACCCCATGTTCTCGAGCAGCTGCGCCGCCGTCTCGGACTTGTCGAGCAGCCCGCCCACGATCTCGTTCGTGCCCTTGAGGGGCTCCGCCATCATGACGCGCTTGATCGATTCGTCCTCGAGACCGAACGAGATCGAGTCCCAGTTCACGCCGAAGACCTCGCCGGGATAGCGCTTGAGGCATTCGCCGCGGAAGAACGCCCGGGTGTCCTGGGGCGCGTTGTAGACCGCGTGCTGGATCTCCTCGTCGGTCACGATCCGCTCCACCTTGCCCTGTCGTTCGAGCAGGTAGTAGAGCCCCTTGTCCGGGCGCGAATCGTGGTACTGGAGGTCGAGCATCTGGACCTGGGAGTCGTCCCAGCCGAGGCCCTTGCGGTCCATGTAGCCCTCGATGAGTCGCTTCTTGATCACCCAGTCGATCCGGGTGTCGAGCTTCATCGGGTCGTCGCCGAGCGCCTCGAGGACCTCGCCCCACTTCTGGATCACGTCCTTCTGGATGGGATCCAATGAGCGCGAGGAGGTATAGGCGAGCATCATCTCGTAGAACTCGCTCTGGATCTGGAGCGCCGTCTTCGACGTTCCGTCGTCCATCGTGAGCTCCTGCTTCAGACCCACGTCGTGGGAGACCTCGCGGATCGCCTTGACCGGATCGCGCAGCGAAAGGTCCTTCGTGATCGCACCGTCCTCGATCATCGACAGGATCAGCGCCGTCACCCCGTTGCGCAGATAGATCGTGTACTCGCTCATGTTCGAGTCCCCCACGATCACGTGGAGTCGGCGGTACTTCTCGCGATCCGCGTGGGGCTCGTCACGGGTATTCACGATCGGTCGCTTGACCATCGTGTCGAGCGCGACCTCGGTCTCGAAGAAGTCGGCGCGCTGGGAGAGCTGGTAGTCGCACGGGTGGCTTCGGTTCTCGCTGCCGACCTTGCCGGCACCGCACCAGATCTGGCGCGTCGAGAAGAAGGGGAGCAGCGGCTCGACGACCTGCTTGAAGGACGTGCGGCGATCCATGAGGTAGTTCTCATGGCAGCCGTAGCTGTTGCCCTTGCGGTCGCTGTTGTTCTTGTAGATCAGCATCTGCGCGCCCTCCGGCAGCAGCTGGTTCGCCTCTCGGCGGCTGATCTCGATCACGCGCTCTCCCGCCTTCTCGTGGATCACGAGGTCGCGGGCGTTGGTCACCTCCGGGCTCGAATACTCCGGATGGGCGTGGTCGACGTAGTAGCGCGCGCCGTTGATCAGCGTCTTGTTGCGGGCGATGTTCTCCTGCTGGTTGGGCGTGTACTTCTCGCCCTCGACCTGGAACCCGCGCGCATCCGCGAGCGGGTTCTCCTGGTCGTAGTCCCACAGGATCCTGCCGTCCGGGTCCTCGCGATAGGCGTTCACGATCAGGACGCAGGACGAGATGGGGTCGAAGTCGGGGTCGTTCTTGACCATGATCCCGAACTCGATCTCGGTACCCATGACAGTGGGAATCGCCATCTCGAATCGAAGCTCCTGAGCGCGCCACCCGCGCTCGGTCTGAAGGGCCGGAACCGGCGGGCCCGGTGACGGGCCCGCTCGGCGATCCGGCGGTGGAATGGGTCGGGTGACCGTGCTCTGGTTCCCGCTCGGCTGTCCACCGACCCGAAGGGTCGGTCTCCGCTCAGCCGGAGGTCAGAGGTACTGCCCCTGGCCGGCGGAGACGTTCTCGATGCTCTCTTCCTTGCGCTCCATGCCGGTGATGAGCGTTCGGACGTTGATGATCCGTTCGCCCTTCCGGCCGGAGATCCGGGCCCAGTCGTCCGGATTCGTGGTGTTCGGAAGATCCTCGTTCTCCTTGAACTCCTCGCGCACCGACTCGATCAGGTCGTCGGCCGTGATGCCGTGGTCGCCCCCTTCGAGGAAGCGCTTGACGGCCTTGCGCTTGGCGCGGGCGACGATGTTCTCGAGCATCGCGCCGGAGGAGAAGTCCTTGAAGTAGAAGATCTCGCGCTCGCCCTTGGCGTAGGTCACCTCGAGGAACTTGTTCTCGTCCCCCTCGGAGTACATGTTGTCGACGACCTCCATGATCATGCCCTTGCACGCCTTCTCGCGGTCGCCGTCGAAGCGACTCACGAGGGTCTCGTGCAGCGGGAGATCGTCGGTCATGTACTTCTCGAGGATCGAGATGGCCGAATCGCGATCGGGTCGCGACACCTTGACCTTCAGATCCAGACGACCCGGGCGGAGCACCGCGGGGTCGATCAGGTCCTGACGGTTCGAGGCGCCGATCACGATCACGTTCTGGAGCGATTCGACGCCGTCGATCTCCGAGAGGAACTGGGCCACGACCGTGGCCTCCATGTCCGAGGAGACGCCCGATCCGCGCATGCGGAAGAGCGAGTCCATCTCGTCGAAGAAGACGACGACCGGCACGTCCTGGCTGGCCTTGTCGCGGGCCTTCTTGAAGACCTCGCGCAGCTTGCTCTCGGTCTCGCCGACGTACTTGTTGAGCAGCTCCGGGCCCTTGACGTTCAGGAAGTACGCCGTGGTGGCCTTCCCCGTCCGGGACTCGATCCGCTTGGCCAGACTGTTCGCCACCGCTTTCGCGATCAGCGTCTTGCCGCAGCCGGGCGGGCCGTAGAGCAGGATGCCCTTCGGCGGGCTGAGCTTGTGCTCCAGGAAGACCTCCGGGTGGAGATAGGGCAGCTCGACCGAATCCCGCAGGATCTCGATCTGGTCGCCCAGGCCCCCGATGTCTTCGTAGGTGACGTCCGGGATCTCCTCGAGCATCACCTCTTCGACCGACGACTTCGGCAGCTTCTCGAAGGCGTACATGGTTCGCATGTCCACGAGAAGCGGGTCGCCGACTTTGATCGTCTCCCGGCGCAGCGGCTCGGAGAGGGTGACCACCCGTTCGTCGTCGGTGTGTCCACTGACGATCACGCGGCTGTCGGAGATCGAGTCGACGACCGTGCAGACCTCACCGCGCTGGGTGTACTCGGCGCCTTCGATGATGTTGAACGCCTCGTTGAGGACGACGTACTGACCTTCGTCGAGCTGGAACGGATCCAGGTTCGGATGCACGTTCACGCGCATCGGACGGCCGTCCATCAGGATCTCGCTGGTCCCGTCCTTGTTGGCCCGGAGGAAGATCCCGTAGGTGTTGGGCGGAGCGCAGAGCTTGTCGACCTCTTCCTTCAAGAGCTCGATCTGCTGCTTCGCCTCCTGGAGCATCGCCACCAGCTTCTCGTTCTGCCGTTCGGCGTCCCGGTGCTGGGTGCGCGCCTGGTCATAGCGTCGTCGCAGCGTCTCGAAGTCCGCCAGCATCCGGTCGAGCCGGTGCCGGAACTCGTTCGAGTCGCTGCCGAAGAAGCGCATCGCGTCCTGCAGGCGTTCGGCTTCGCTGTCAGAGCGACCGGAAACGTCAGAACGACCGGAAACGTCGGAACGACCGCTGCCGGGGTGCGGGGCGTCGCCACCGCCGTACTCCGGCGAGCCACCCTGGGCGAACTCTCCCTCTTCCGGGCGTCCGCTCGCCGAGCCGGTTCCACCGGAGGGATTGATCCGACGCATCACGTCGCGCACGAATCCCTTCCGGCCAGAGCCTCCGCCCTGCGATTCGGCGCCGCTGCCCCCGGAAGCGCCGCCGCCTCGGGAAGAGTCCGAATCATGTTCGCTCATTGCGATCTCTCCTTTGCCTTGCCCGGGCCGCCCACTCCGCAGAAACGTGCGGAGTCGAAATGGCCCCATCCCTCACCCGTCCAGTACTGCAAGGGGTGTGCCGGCTTTCGCCGTGCCCCCTCCAGAATTGCGTGGCGCAACCTGCACTCTATCCGCCGCAGCCGACTCATCGAGCGCCGGGTGGGCGCGACGGTTCGACGATCGGGCAGTCTCGAGTGAGTCGCCGGGGGGCGGGGGATGGGAGCCTCGCGAGCGGTCCTCGCGGGCGGAGCGGGCGCGCTCCGTGAAGTGGAATCCGGCCTCGTGCGGGGTGAGCAGGTGACCGGAAAAAGACTGGCAAAACGGGCGGATGGACGCGCCTCGGGGTGACTCGGACGGACGTAGGGCGATTGGAAGCAACGGGGCAGCCGGGCCGCACGCAGGCCTCCGGTCGGCGACCGAAGCACACCGTCGGCGAGGGTCTCGTGTCCCTCGCTCCCCGTCGTCCCGGGCAGGCCTAGCATTCCTCCCGCTTTCCCTTCCTCCGCTGTCGGCACCTCTGCTCGGGGTGGCCGTTTGCGCCGGTCGAGCCCGTACTCGGTCTCGCGAGTTCGCTCATTTCCGTACCGGTCGGAACCGCCTCCCTGCGCTGCAGGGGTCCTCCGTGGGTGATCGGGGGGATCAGAGGGACGTGTCGGGTCGCGTCGTCCTGCGTCTCGTCCTGCCAGGCGGGCGAGAGCCCGCTCTCGGCGCGCTTCTCGCTCGTGCTGGGTGCGATCTCCCTCTTCGCGTTGCCGCGTTGTCGCGTTCACGGTCGATCGCGCTGTCTCGCGGATCAACGAACACGGCCCATGCGTCCGTATTCGCTCTCTCCGCCCCGGGTTTTCGCCCGGCTCGTCCGCCTCGATCCCTCGACGACGACGATGTTATGCGCGAAGCAGACGCAGCGCGAAGGTGGAAACCTCTTGAACTCCTCGAATTTGAAGCCGTTTTCGCTTTTTTCGAGTGTATCGACGAAGCCACCCCTGTCAACCGGACCGAATCTGCAGAAATCCTCATAAACTCCTGTTTTATCTTGAGTAAAGCGTTCCGATGCGAACACCTCGGCCCCGATCGGTGCACTCGTCCTCGCGCGGGTCGGGCCGTCGAGAGCGGTCCGCATGAAGTGAGTCACCTGCGCCCCCGAGCCGGTTTCGGCGATTCGGACTGCCAACCGAGGTGGCAGCGGGGTCACTCGGATGCCGGAAATCGGACGAAATCGTCGAAATCGCGCCGGCGCCGATCTACGCACGGATTACGAGCAGGATGCGCACCGTTCGCTTCGCACTGTCGTGCGCGCGCGCCGATGCGCGGAACCAAAGTGCCCAACCGCGTCGCTCCGGTGGCCTCCGGCGGGGGATCACCTTCGCGAGCGCCTTCAGCGCGTGCTCGCGTCCCCGCCTTCCGGACTGGGCCAGCCGGCATCGGCGTCCAGCGCCCCTTCGGCGCCGGCTGCTCCCGCCGCGTAGTCGATCAGCTCGACGCCTTCGGGCGGATCGAAGGCGAAGGTCGAATCCGGCGGCGCCTGGTTCACGAGAACGTCCCGGAAGCGGATGATCGTCTCGTTGCCGAAGAGGTCGACGACCGACGTCGCGACGATGTCTCCGGTCTTCCGATCCGCAACCAGCCCGAGGCGCTCGTAGGTTGCGTCCTCGCGCGGAAGCAAGGTGAGGTCCACCCGCTCGGCGGTGCAGCGCGTCGCTTCGACGTCGAAGGCGTCCACGATCTTCCCGTCCCCGAGCAGGAACTGGAGCGCGGCGCCGCTCAGGTAGCCGGCGGTGACTTCGAGGCGGGTGGCGGTCCCGCCCTCGATGTCGTGGATCCAGAGCGTCTCGCCGTCGCTGACGACGAGGCTCGGCTCCGGGTCGGCGTAACGCCATCGCATCCGCCCGGGCTTGGCGAAGACGACCTCGCCCCGCTTCACGTCCGAATCCATCAACGCTCGCCCACCGAAGGTCGCCGACTGGCTCTCCTGCTCGAACGCGGCGGCGAGATCGCGAATGCCGTCGTAGCGGCTCTGGACGAGCGCCGCGGCCTCCGCCCCGGCCCGCGGCGCGCAGGCAGCCTCGACGGCCTCTTCCCCGGCGAACGCACCCGCCGTGCTCAGCCCGACGAGCCCCGTCGCCATCATCGCGCGCAACGCACGCACGCCTCCTCCTACGATCGCCATGGTCTCGCTCTCCAGTCGCAAGGGGCGCACTCAGCCGCCGCACGCCCGCACGCGGAGCTCCCGTGCGGAGCGCCGCCAGGCGGCCGATCTCGCCCTCGAATGCCCGAATGCGATCCAGGCTCGCCGAGCGCCCGCAGGCGAAGGTCTAGTCGATCTCTTCTTCCACCGCGGGCGTCGGCAGCAGGACCTCGCGGCCCTTCGATCCGATCTGCGGACCGATCATGCCCTCGAGCTCCATCTGCTCGATGATCCGCGCGGCCCGGTTGTACCCGATCTTGAGGCGGCGCTGGACGTAGGAGATCGATGCGTTCCGCGTCGTCGCGACGATCTCGACCGCCTGGTCGAACATCTCGTCGACGTCCTCGCCCCGGCTCTCGATCGTCGCGGCCTCCTCGCTCGCCCGCATCAGGTCGTCGTCGAAGACCGGTCGTCCCTGGTCCTTCAGGAAGGCTACGAGGTCGTGGACCTCCGTTTCGTTCACGAAGGGCCCGTGGATCCGCTGGAGCACCGCCGTTCCCGGCGGGAGGAAGAGCATGTCGCCCATGCCCAGCAGGTCGTCCGCGCCCTTCTGGTCGAGAATCGTCCGCGAGTCGGTGCCGCTCGAGACCTGGAAGGATACGCGGGCCGGGAAGTTCGCCTTGATCACGCCGGTGAGGACGTCGACGCTCGGTCGCTGGGTCGCCAGCACGAGGTGGATGCCGGCGGCGCGCGCCATCTGCGCGAGGCGCTGGAGCGACTCCTCGACCTCCTTGGCGGAGGACATCATCAGATCGGCGAGCTCGTCGATCACGACGACGATGTAGGGCAGCTCCTGCCACTCGATCTCTTCCGGCGTGGTCTGGCCCGGCTTCAGCTTCAACTCGAAGGACTCCTCGCCCTCCTCGATCATCTTCCGCGCCTTCTCGTTGAACTGATCGATGTTGCGCACGCCGGTCGCGCTCATCATCTGGTAGCGCTCTTCCATCTTGCGAACGACGCCCTGGAGCGCCGCCGCCGCGCGCTTCGGGCTCGTCACGACGTCCGCGATCAGATGCGGGATCCCGTCGTAGATCGACAGCTCGAGCATCTTGGGATCGACCATGAGGAGCTTGAGCTCGTTCGGCGTGGCGCGCATGAGCAGCGAGCAGAGGAACGAGTTCAGGAAGACCGACTTGCCCGTGCCCGTCGACCCGGCCACCAGCAGATGCGGCATCTTCGCGAGATCCGAGGTCACCGAGTTGCCGAAGATGTCCTTGCCCATCGCGACCGCGAGCTTGCCCTTGCTCTTGCGGAAGCTGTCGGACTCGAGGCATTCGCGCAGGTAGACCGTGTCTCGCTGGGGATTCGGGACCTCGATCCCGACGACCGATTTGCCGGGCAGGGGCGCGATGATCCGGATCGAGATCGCGCGGAGGGCCATCGTCAGGTCGTCGGTCAGGCCGACGATCTTGTTGACCTTGATGCCCGCCGCCGGCTCGTACTCGTACATCGTGATGACGGGGCCGGGATGGACGCGCACCACGCGCCCGGTCACGCCGAAGTCCTGGAGCTTCTTCTCCAGGATCTTCGAGTTCATGAGCAGCGAATCGCGGTCGTAGGTCCGCTCGCCGTCCGGCGGCGCTTCGAAGATCGCGACGTCCGGGAGCTGGAACGGGCCGCGCGGCCCGTTCTCGTTGAACTGGAAGGCCTCCTGCTCGGGCTTCCGCTTGCGCTTGCGCTCCTCGTCGTGGTCGACGATGTCGGGCTCTTCACCTGGCCGCATCCGTCGCGCGGCCGGCGCCGGCTTCTCCTCGGGCTCCGCGAGCACATCGACCGGCGAAGCGGGCTCCTCCTGCTCGCGCACTTCTTCCTCGAAGCTGAGCTCGGGCTCGCGCCGCTCCTGTACGCGCTCGCGACGCGCCCGCTGCTCGCGACGCACGGAGATCTGCGTGATCGCCTCGCGGGTCTGGCGGACGGCACGCCCGGCTCCGGCGATCGTCGCGCGGGTGAGATGGACGGCGAAGTCCATCGCGCGCCGCAGGCTCCGCATCACCCATTCTCCGAAGGCCATCGCGCGCTCGATCGACCAGACGGCCGCGCGCCCGAGGGCGCCCAGCACGGCGCCGCTCGAGACGCCGGTCAACGAGAGCACCCCGACGGCGAGACCGAGACCGGTCAGGACGAGCGCACCCGCCGTTCCGAAGAGGAGCGTGAGGAAATCCGCACCGTTCCCACCCAGCCAGCCGGGCTCCACCCACGGCACGGATTCGGGGGCCAGGCGATAGAGCAACGGCGGAAGCAGGGCGACGGTCGGGATCAACACGACCGCACCGATCCAGAAGCGCGAAAGGAGCCCCGGCATCCCGAGGCTCATCACGAGACGGCCCCCGAGAAAGGCGCAGGCCGCGACGAAGACGATCGCGCCGGCGCCGAAACCGCGCAGGAGCCCGCCGGCGAGGGTGGCGCCGACCGGTCCCGCCCGATTCGAGACTTCGACCAGCTGTCCGATCGGGTCCGACGGCGCGTAGGTCGCCAGGGCCAGGGTCGCCAGGAGCGAGAGCCCGATCAGCACCAGGCCCGCGATCTCGGAGCCCGCTGCGACGAGGACCGGACCGTCCTCGCTGCGCTCCTCGGCTTTGCGCCCGCCCCGCTTCGCGCGCGACTTCGCCGCCGCCTTGGCCATCGTCGCCCCCCTGAACACCTGCGGTCGATCACCGTGTTCGGCGTCGACGATCGGGGGGCGAAGGTCCTCGGTTCTCATCGTCGATCACGGACGGAACACGAGACCGGATGCGCGGCGCAGACCCTCTTCGAGCGAGGGCGCCCCTGCCTCTGGTGTCTCACGTTCCACGCCGTCCTCGGCCGGCCGAAAACCCAGGCAAGGCTTTCCGGTGCCGCATCCGACGCGCTCGAATCGAGATCTCACCCCCCGGTGAGAACAATCGTTTCAGGATACCGTGGCCCCCCGTTGGCGAAAAGGGTCGGGCCGTTCCTCCCTTGACGCCTTTCGGCCACGACGGGACACTTGGCCCGGACCCCGAGCCCCCCTTCCCCCTCGAATCCGTTCCCGGATTCCCAATCAGGTCCCGATGGAGCCCCCACCATGGCAGGTGTCAACAAAGCCATTCTCGTCGGCAATCTCGGACGCGATCCCGAGCTCCGACACACCCCCAACGGTCAGGCCGTCGTGAACTTCACGCTCGCCACCAGCGAGAGCTGGACCGACAAGAGCGGCGAGCGCCAGGAACGCACCGAGTGGCATCGGATCGTCGTCTGGGGTCGGCAGGCGGAGATGTGCAACCAGTACCTCTCCAAGGGCCGGACCGTCTACGTCGAGGGTCGGATCCAGACCCGCGAGTGGGAAGACAAGGACGGCAACAAGCGGTACACGACCGAGATCAACGCCAGCAACGTCAACTTCATCGGCCCGCGCACCGACGGCGGCGGCGGGGGTGGAGGCGGCGGCAGCTACTCGGGCGGCGGCGGTGGAGGCGGCGGGACGCGCAACGACGCGCCCATGGACGCCGGACCGCCGGTGGACGACGACATCCCCTTCTGAGTTGCGGCGTTGGGCGCCCTGCTGGTTGCGTGGCAGGGTGCTCGTCAGTCGACGCCGTCGAAGCGGAACCGCTGCGTCGGCATGCGGGCAGACGGGGCGTCACGCGGGCATGAGGGTGCGTCAGGCGGCGCCGTTGGCGCGGAGGGCGCGGACGATCTGGTCGATCCGGGTGCGATCGTCCGGAGTGAGCTCGTCGAACTCGATGCCCATGCCGCCGGGCCGGCCGGATGCGGAGGGCGTGACGCGCACGACGCGACCGACGGTCTTGAGCGCGAAATCGCTGCCGGGCAGGTTGAACTGCATCGACACTTCGGTCCCCGGTTCGTGAGGCTTGTCGGTCTCGATGAAGAGGCCGCCTTCGTTGATGTCTCGCGTGAACTCGGAGAACATCTCGTCGACGGTCGCGTAGTCGATCCGCACGGTGACCGGCGCACGACCGGCACGGCGGCGGTCGACGGCGTCTTCGATCGCCGTGCCGTCTCGGGCCTCATGGGCCTCCATGCTGACTCGGGCCATGCCGCTGGTTCTCCCGTGGATCACGCGTCCGGCCGCTGGGCAGGGCGCGCTCGCACCGTGCTCCGCGTGCGAAGACGCTGGTCCGGCCCCCTTCATCGACCGCCCTGCCCCTCCTCCTTTAGACCGTGGGATCACAGACCCCCTCGGGGCGCTCTCACGGCACTCTCGAGGCGCTCGCGGGGCACTCTCGGGGAGCTGGCCAGATAATGGCGACGCATGCGGCGCGGGTCTCGAGAGGCCACGCCCCATCACGGAACCGGCGCCCCCAGCTCGCCGGCCGCACGGAAGCTGAAGTGGCCGCCGCGGGCGACCACGACGTGGTCGAGGACTTCGATCCCCAGGAGACGCCCCGATTCCGCCAGGCGCTGGGTCACCGAGCGATCCTCGGCGCTCGGGCTGGGGTCGCCGCTCGGGTGGTTGTGGACGAGCACGATCGCCGCCGCCGCGGCCCGCACCGCCCCGCGGAAGACCTCGCGCGGGTGGACCAGACTCGCCGTCAACGTTCCGACCGAGACCTCGTCCTCGGCAATCAGCCGGTGACGGCCGTCCAGCAGAAGTACGTGAAAGGACTCCCGATCGCGGCGACCGAGCCGCGGCAGGAAGTGGCGCTCCACGTCGTCCGGCCCGCCGATCGGCTGACCGACCACCAACGGCACCTCCGCGAGACGCCGCGCGATCTCGAAGGCCGCCGCGAGGCTGGCCGCCTTCGCGGGCCCGATCCCCGGGCCGTTCGCGAGCTCCACCCAGGTCGAGGTCGCGAGCCCGTCGAGCCCACCCCGTTCTCCGAGGAGCATCCGCGCGATCGCTTCGGCGTCCTGGTCCCGGCGCCCGGTCCGCAACAGGAGCGCGACCAACTCGGCCTCCGCGAGCGCCGATGCACCGACGGACGCGAGTCGTTCCCTCGGCCCGCCGGGCGTCTCGCGTCGCGAGACGCCGGCACGGACGGGTACCGGCGCGGCTCCGCTCCGCTGGCGCCCCCTCTCGGCCTCGCCCCCTTCGATCGCTCCTCTGGACCGCATCGCGCCCCCCCTCGTTGGGGACGCAAGCTAGGCGGCGATCCAGAGGGCAGAAAGCGAGAGAACCGGAGATCACGATCGGGGCGTGACGGCCCGACGACGGAGTCCGATCGGACCGCGCGGGGGCGACCCGGGCCGAAGACCGGCCGCGCTCGGCCTAACGTGCTTCGGCGCGGAGCTGACCAGCCTCGGCCACGAAGTCCGCGGCCAGCAGCGCGGCGACCTCGGTCGGCGCGGCCTCGAGCGCCTGGACCAGCTCGTCGAGCAGTCCACGGGACTCCGCACGATCGGCGAGCCGCTCGACCCAGAGCTCCTGCTCCGCCAGGGTCTTGCCCGCGAGGAAGCGCGCGAAATCAGCGGGGCGGTCGAGGCCGAGGGCGATCCAAGCGTCCCGCGGATCCTCACCGACGGCGGTTGCGCCGGTGTGGACCGCATCGAAGGCGCGATCCGTGCCCGCGTCACCGCGCAGCGGCATCATGCCCGGCGGAATCGGCGCCGCGACGGGCACCGCCTGATTGCGGACGTCGATCGTGCCGCGCGTCACGGTTCGGGGCGTCGCGTCGAGGACGAAGGCCGGCGGCGGCGCGGCCCCGGCGAAGAGGTGCCCGCTTCGCTCGGCGGGCGCGGCCCCCCGAAAGAGCTGCACCTGATCGCGCGTCCGCGCGCGGGCCGCAGCGGTCGCTGAATCGGCGGTCCCCCGCGCAGTCGACATCACCGTCATCGGAATCGGCGTGCGGGCCTCGAGCGCCACGACCGGCTCGCCGACGCCTTCGGCGGCGGGCGTCCGAAGATCATCGAGGCCGAAGCGCCCGGGGTCCTGGATCGCCACGACGACCAACGCCGCCGCAGCGACCGCGGAGGCCGGAAGCATGAAGCTCGGCTCGAGGACGCTCGTCACGCCGCGCCGAATCCGCTCGAAGAAGCCGGGCTCCGTCTCACCCGCGCGGATCCGTCGCATCACGTTCGCGGCGATCATGGGCGGCGTCTCGGGCTCTGGCATCGACCGCAGGATCAGGATCGTCTGCTCGAGCTCGGCGACCTCGACGGCGCATTCCTCGCAACCGTCCAGGTGGGCATCGACGAGGGCGCGATCTTCGAGGGAGAGGTCCCCTTCCAGGTAGTCGGCCAGGCTCTTCTTCACGTCCGCGTGATTCACTCTAGAGACCCTCGGCCTGCGGATCGTTGCCCAGCAAGCCCTTCAGTTCTTCGCGCAGCGCCTGGCGTGCGCGGTGGATTCGGGATTTGACGGTGCCCTCGGCGATGCCGAGCACCTTGGCGATCTCGCCGTAGGCGAGGCCCTCGATGTCGTAGAGGATCACGGGCATCCGCAGGGAAGGCGAGAGGTTCTCGAGCGCGTCCCGCACGTGACCGGAGAGCTCGGTCCCGAGCGTGGCGTCCTCGGGATTGCGCGGCGCGCTCGGCAGGTCGTCGCCGGCGTCATGCCGCGTCTTCAGCTTGTCGATCCGGGCGCGCCCGCGGCCGTAGGAACGGCGACGGTTGAGCGCGGCGTTCGCGGCGACGCGGTAGACGAAGGTCGAAAAACGCGCCTCCGCTCGGAAGCGGTGGCCGTGGCGGTGGAGACTCAGGAAGGTCTCCTGGGTCAGGTCCTCGGCGTCTTCCTTGTTCCCCATCATGCGGTAGAGAAGGCGATAGACGCGCGATTCGTGACGCCGGATCAGCTCCTCGAACGCGGACTCGTCGCCCGCCTGCCATGCGACGATGAGCTCCCGATCGGGATCCTCGACGACCACGCGGGGCGCGTTCTTCTCACGCGCCAGCGGGTTCGTACCACTCACCATCGGACCTCTCTCGACGATTTCGTATGCCATGGTCGGTGTCTGCCTCTGCGCGGACAGACCCCGGCCTTCGGATCCGGGTTCCTGCGAAAGCGGTCCTTTTTCGCGTTCTTCCGGGTCCGTGGAGCGTTTCTCGCCCATTTCACGCTCCTCGGACCCGACCGAGGCCCCGCGGGGCCCGCCCTCGCGCCCGACGGGACCCGTTCCCGGGCGCCTATCCGTCCAGATCGACCTCTTCGCCATCCCGCACGAAGACCCCGCTCTTGCCGCCCTGCTTGGCGACGAGCCGGACCCGGTCGACCACCATCTCCCGGTCGACCGCCTTGCACATATCGTAGACCGTGAGCCCGGCCGCCGACGCTGCGACCAGCGCCTCCATCTCCACCCCCGTCTTCCAGTGGGCCTCGACTCGGGCTTCGATCCGGAGCGCGTCGCCCTCCGGCGAGGGCTCGAGCACGACCTCGACCGAGTCGATCGGCATCGGATGCGCCAGCGGGATCCACTCCCCGGTCCGCTTGGCCGCCTGGATCCCCGCGATTCGCGCCGTCGCCAGGACGTCGCCCTTCGCGACGCGGCCCTCGACGATCCGCGAGAGGGTCTCGGGTTGCATCCGGACCTCGCCCCGGGCGATGCAGACGCGGTGGGTCACCGCCTTCTCGCCGACGTTCACCATCCGCGCCCGGCCCTGTTCATCGAGGTGGGTCAGCTCGTCGCCCATCGTCGTCTCGTTCCTCGTCGTGTCGGGCGCGCTTCGGCCCCGGCTCATGGCTCAGCGATCGAGCCAGTCGAGCATGTCCTGCCAGACCGCCTCGCGCTCGGGCTCGTTGAAGATCTCGTGGCGCAGCTCGGGATAGACCTTGAGCTCGCTCTCGCTCGCCACCTGCGGCGAGAGACCGGCATGGAAGGCCTGACTGCCGGACGGCGCGGCCAGCGGGTCGAGCCCGCCATGGAGGATCAGCATCGGTCGCTCGACGCGACTCGCCCCGGCCCGGGTGCGGTCGATCGTGGCGTTCATCCCGGCGGCGAAGCGCGCCGTCATGCGGTCCTTCACGTAGGGATCCTCGACGTAGCGCCGGATGACTTCCGGATCGCGAGAGAGTCCCTGGAGATCGAGACCGGCGGCCAGACCGATCTTCGGGGCCACCACCGAGAGGACCCGCGCGGCCATCAGGCTGAGCGTCTGCCGGAGCCCGCCCGCCCCCAGCGCCAGGAGCGCGCCCGAGAGGATGACGCGATCGACCGCGGGATGGTGCTCGGCGCAGGCCGTCGCGACGACGAGCCCGCCCATGCTGTGGCCGACGAGGGTGATGGGCAGCCCCGGATGATCGACGGCGACCAGCTCGACGAAGCGCGCCGCCTCCTCCGGCAGGCGGTCGAAGCGATCGACGTGTCCCCGGGGCCCGGCGGTCCGCCCATGGCCCGCCTGGTCGTAGGCGTGGACGGCGAAGCCGCGCTCGGCGAAGTGCATCGCCATCTCGTCGTAGCGCCCGGCGTGCTCCGCATAGCCATGGACGAGGATCATCACGCGGGAGGGCTCCGGCGGGAGCCAGCTCCGGCGATACCGCTCGCCCTGATCGGAGAGGACGACCTGGGTCTCTTTTCGAAGGATCTGGTCGCGCACTCAGCCGGCACTCGCCGCGCGGACGCGCGCACGGGCGCGCTGCACTTTCTGGAGATAGGCGACGCCGCGGATCCGGCGCCCCCAGAAATAGCTCGAGATCCCCCGCGCTTCGCCGAGCCGACGGATGTTGTCGGCGAGAATGAAGCAGCCCGCCTCGACGTTGCTCTCGATCGTCGCGAGGTTGCCCGACAGCGGCAGCTTCTCGGCCATGTAGGGCATCACCTGCATCAGACCGATCGCCCCCTTCCCGCTCTCGGCCCAGGGCCGCGCATCGCTCTCCACGATCAGCACCGCCGTCACGAGATAGGGGTCGAGCTCGTAGCGGCGACTGCTTCGCAGGACGGCCTCGATCACGCGCTCGGTCTCCTCCTCGGAGAGGGCCGAACGGCGGTCGCGAAGATGGGCGCGAAGGGCCGCTCCGACGGCGCCGCGGGTCGCGGCGAGCTCCTCGTCGGCGGTGATCACGCCCTGCGCGCGCTCGAATCGGACGGGCGGCGCGTCGATCACCAGCAGCGCGCCCAGCGCCACCAGCACCCAGGTCGAGACCCGTCGGCCCCGCGGCGAGAGCGTACTGCCGAGGGCGTGCCAGGCGGCCTCGGGCGGCGGAGCACCGGACGGCGGCTCCGCTCGGTCCGCTTTCGGCTGCGACGAATCCACTCGGCCCCTCCAGCTGCCGCGACCGCGGTCGATCGCAGCGCCCCTCGCGGTCGCTGCCCGACGGCCGGGCGAAGAGGCAGAGTACCCATGCCCCTGCCCGGCGGCCATGTGACACCGAAATGCTTCACCTGGCCCCCATCTCTGCCCGAGCGCTTCTATTCCGCCGGGCGATCCGGTATTTTCGCGTCATCCGATCCGGAGTGCGTGACGCGGCGTGGATCGGTCAGTCGCCCCCAACTGTCCGCGTCTCTTCGGAATCGTCCCCATGTCGACCGCCGCCGCTCCATTCCCTGCGAGCCCGCAGCTCGACCCGGCCTCGCGCGCGCTCCTCGAGGGCCTCGGCGCGCTGCACGCCGTGGTCGTGGCCGTCGATGCGATGGGCCGAACCGTCTTCACTCACGATCCGGAAGGCCGACTCGGCGAGCCGCCGCCGGTGACGTTCGCAGACGCCGACGACGCGCCTGCCCTCGTTCGCGCGATCGCCGACTGCCTGGCCGACGAGACCGCGGCGGCCGACACCCCGGGACTCCGGTCTTTCGACGTCGCGAGCGATCCGCCGCTGCGCGTCGTGCTCGTCGACGCCGCGGACCCGGAAGCCCCGCTCGAGACCCTGGCGCGCAAGAACGAGGAGCTCGAGACCTGCCTGCGCAGCGTGTCCCACGACCTGCGCTCGCCGCTCGTCTCGGTGCTCGGCTTCACGCGTCTGCTGCGCGACGAGTTCGGCGAACCGATCGGGCGGACGGGGCAGCACTTCGTCGACCGGATCGAGCAGGCGGGCCGACACATGGAGCGCCTCCTCCACGACCTCCTCGCACTCACGCGGATGGAGGACACGCCCAACATGTCGGTGCACGTGAACCCGGCCGCCGTGCTCGAGCAGCTCGCCGCCGAGCGAAAGCTCGAGCTCGACGCCGCGCGCATCGCGCTCGTCGTTCCGGCCGAGGCCCCGGTCGTCGTCTGCGATCGGACGCGCCTCTATCAGCTCTTCTCGAATCTCGTGGGCAACGCGATCCGCTTCGTCCCGCGCGACGGCACCGGCCGGATCGAGGTCCGCGTGGAGGCCATGGACGACGGCTGGCAGCTCGACGTCGAGGACAACGGCCCCGGAATCGCCCCGGAAGACCGCGCGCGGATCTTCGAGCCCTTCCGGACCGCGCGCCATCCTCGTCAATCGATCGAGGGCCGGAAGTCGAGCGGTCTCGGCCTCGCGATCGTGCGCAAGATCGTCGACGCCCACGGCGGCCGGATCCACGTCGAGGACGCTCCGAGCGGTGGGGCCCGGTTCCGGGTCTGGCTCCCGCGCCCCGACGGCGGTCGGGACGAAACCACGTAGACGCCATTCGCGTAGTTCCGTCGTCGCCGCCCGCGCCGATTGCCCGGCCGAGGGCCTTCACGTACCGTGCGCCCGCCTCGATCCGAGCCAGAACGCGCGCCAGAGGGGAATTCCATGTATCCGGTGCTCTTCACGATCCCGGGCCTCGATTGGCCCATCTCGAGCTTCGGCGCGATGATGGCCCTCGGGTTCCTCGTCGGATACTGGATCTCGCTTCCGCGCATGAAGGAAGAGGGACTCGACCCCGAGGACGCGGCCAACCTGCTGATGGTGATCATGCTGGGCGGCGTGTTCGGCGCGAAGCTCTACTACGCGATCAGCTTCTACCTGATCTACGGCGATCCGTTCTGGGCCTCGATGTTCAGCCGCGGCGGCCTGGTCTTCTACGGCGGCTTCATCGGCGGCGGCCTCGCGGGCTACCTGGGCTGCAAGTACTGGCAGGTCCCTCCGATCCCCCTCGCGAACGCGGCCTGCATCTCCCTGGCCGTCGGCCAGGCGATCGGCCGCGTCGGCTGTTTCCTGGTCGGCGACGACTACGGGACGGCCTCGGACCTGCCCTGGGCCGTGGCGTTCCCGAACGGCCTGCCGCCGGTGCACTACCCGGTCCATCCGACGATGCTCTACGAGACGGCGTGGCTCCTGCTCGGAGCCGGCTTCCTCTGGAGCCGGCGCATGAAGAGCGCGTCGCTGATGGGCGAGTTCCTGATCATCAACGGCATCGGCCGCTTCGCCATCGAGTTCTGGCGCCTGAACGCCCGCGTCGCCCTCGGCCTCTCCGAGGCCCAGTTCATCGGCCTCGGCCTGATCGTCTTCGGCGTCGTGCTGATCCTGCGCGCCCGGTCGCAGGACGCCGACCCGGTCGCCGCCTCCGCCTGATCAGCCGGCGATCCGCGTTCCGCGCGGCGTCGACCTGAACGGACGGTGCTCCGCGTTCCGCCCGGCACCGACCTGAACCGCCGGCGCCCCGCCCTCAGCCCGGCGTCGACTCGAGGCGCCCCTGGAGCTGCTTCGCCGCGTCGACGATCGTGGCGCCCTCGGCGTCGTTGTCGACGAGTCGGCCCACCCGCGAGAGCGCCGACGCGGCCCGGCGCGCGAAGCGCCGGACCTCGAGGGGACCGCCGAGGTCGACCCAGGCTTCGAGGGCGGCGATGCTCGAGGCGTAGTCGCCGTCGAGGAATGCCTGCATGCCTTCCGCATAGCGCTCGAGCTGGTCGATCTCCGCGCTCGGTGCCCGGGCTTCGCGGGACGCCTCGCGCAGCACCTTCGACGCCTCGACGAAGTAGGCGCTGTGGAGCAGCGCGCGGGCCGCTTCGACCAGCCCCGTCGACACGTCCCCGAACATCTCTGCGAGCAGGGTCGCGAAGCCCCCGCGGAAGGTCCGGTCGACGAGGTCGCGGCGCTGGAGGAGGCAGCGCACGACGCCGCGCTCGTCGGCGCGCTCGACGAGCATCCGGCGGAACTGCTCACGGGTCTGCGCGAGGAGGATGCGGACCTCCGAGAGACCTTCGTCGACGCGACCGGCGCTCCGTTCGAGGAGCCCCTCGAACTCGCCGAAGAGCGCGTCGGGATCTCCGTCGGTCGCAGCGCGCAGCGACGCCAGGCGCGGTGCGTACACGTCCCGCTGGTACAGGCTCTCGCGGAGCATCATCGCCGCGTGGAAGAGCGCGCCGACGGTCAGGTCGAAGAGCACTTCCCGGCGCACGGCTTCCGAAGAGAGACCTTCGCTCCGGAAGAGCGCGTGGCTGCGTTCCTTCAGTCTGAAGAGCGCAGAGGCCGGGTCGTCGCCCACCGCCCCCGCCAGGGTCGCGAAGTCGAGGTCGTCCTCGCGCTCGATCGCCTCGGCGAGCTCCGCGGACGCGGTCAGGAACTCGCGCAGGAGCTGCACGAAGTCGGACGACTGCTGGGCTGCGTCACGTCGGGACGACATCGCGAGGGGGGTTCCTTGCTCCCGGGGTGGGGAGTGGGCGCGCCGTTCCGGGGGCGTGCCGCGCACATTCTGACGGATCGACAGACAGCGCCGACCCGACCCCGGATTCATCGGCCATCCGCGCCCCGGGCTGGTGCGCGCGGCAGCATAGGAGAGCCCCCGGCGGGCGCCAAACCGCCTTCCGAGGGAACCGAATGCGGATTCGCCTCCCCTCTGCCACGAATCGGTGCAGGGCGGCGAAGGCCCCGCTGAGCACCGCGAGACGCAACTGAGTGGGGTTTCAGGACCTGACCTGACCGGGATCCCGTTGTTTCGAGACGCCCCGTCTTTTATTGTCCGGCCATCCCGAGATCCATCCGGAGGGCGCCACGCCGCGCTCCGGGAGCCCCGGCATCCTCCGGGGCGGACAGCGGGCGCCTCGTCGGCCCCGCCACCCCAGCCAAGCCCAGAAAGGAAGACAAGCGATGTCCGAACCCGAACGCGAAAGCATGGAGGTCGACGTCCTCTTCGTCGGCGCCGGTCCGGCCACCCTCGCCTCCGCCTACCACCTGATGAACCAGGTCGAGGAGCACAATGCATCTTGCGAGGCACGCGGGGAAGAACCGATCGAGCCTCCCGTGGTCCTCGTGATCGAGAAGGCCGCCGAGATCGGCGACCACCAGCTCTCGGGCGCGGTGATGAACCCGAAGGGCATCGCCGAGCTCATGCCCGACTACAAGGAGCAGGGCTTCCCGATCGAGCAGACCTGCGACAAGGCGTACTTCTGGCAGTTCTTCCGGAAGTTCACCGTCAAGCTGCCCGCGCTCGTCACCCCGCCCTTCTTCCAGAAGAAGGGCTACCACATCGTCTCCCTCTCGGACGTCGTGAAGTTCCTCGCCGAGAAGTGCGAGGAGAAGGGCATCGAGATCTACCCGGGCTTCGCCGCCTCGGAGGTCCTCTTCGAGGGCGACCGGGTCGTCGGCGTGCGCACGGGCGACATGGGCATCGACAAGGACGGCAAGCCGAAGTCGACCTACCAGCCCGGCATGGACATCGTCGCCGGCGTGACCGTCTTCGGCGAAGGCGTTCGCGGATCCTGCACGAAGACGGTCCTCGATCGCTTCGACATGCACGGCGAGTGCGAGCAGACCTACGAGACGGGCATCAAGGAGATCTGGCGGGTCAAGCCGGAGAAGCACAAGCCCGGCCGCGTGATCCACGGCTCGATGTTCCCCGACTTCCTGGGCGAGATCCACGGCATGTGGCTGTACGACATGGGCGACAACCTCGTGTCCTACGGCTTCGTGACGCCGCTCGCGAGTGAGGATCCGAACAACGATCCCCACCGCGCCGCCCAGGAGTTCAAGCGCGACTCCCCGTTCATGCGCGACCTCCTCGAGGGGGCAGAGCTCGTCAAGTACGGCGCGAAGTGCGTGCCGGCGGGTGGCCTGCGCGCGATCCCGAAGCTCTACTGCAACGGTGCCATGCTCGTCGGGGACTCGGCGGGCATGCTCAACATCATGAAGCTCGCCGGCATCCACACGGCGATCAAGTCGGGCATGATGGCGGCGGAAACGATCATCGACAGCATCAAGGCCGCCGACACCTCGGCGAAGACCCTCGGCAACTACGCCGAGCGCTTCCGCAACAGCTGGGCGTACCAGGAGCACTACGAGGCGCGGAACTTCTCGGGCAGCAACGAGATCTCGCCGCTCTTCGGCATGCTCAACATTCCGCTGATGGTCCCGACCAAGGGCCGCGGCATGATCGACGGGCTCGAGACCCACGCACCGCACCGCGCCATGAAGAAGCTCTGGGAGCTCCCGAAGTCCCGCCGCGAGCGCGAGCCCTTCAAGCCCGACGGCGTACTCACCTTCTCGAAGGAGAACTCGGTCGGCTACTCGGGCACCGCCCACGAAGCCGACCAGCAGCCGCACCTGAAGGTCGCCGACAAGAACGTCTGCGCGACGGACTGCGCCCGTGACTACGGGAACCCGTGCGAGAAGTTCTGCCCGGCCGCGGTCTACGAGATGGTGGATTCCCAGGACAACCCGGGAACGAAGGAGCTCTTCATCCACCACGAGAACTGCGTCCACTGCAAGACGTGCGACATCGCGGATCCGTACCAGATCATCACCTGGACGACGCCGCAGGGCGGCGAGGGGCCCGACTACACCAAGATGTAGTCGCGTCGACTCGCAGTACGCGAAGACGAAGGGCCGGAGCCTCGCGCTCCGGCCCTTTTCTCTGCGCTGAGACCCCTTCTTTCTTTGCGCGCCGAGGCGCCTTCGTCCACCCTTCGCGGTCCGACATGAGCGAACGCAATCTCGTCATCCGCGCCGGCGCCCGCGCAGCACAGCGACTCCGCGAAGAAGGCTTCCACCCGGACCTCTTCGGAACCCTGGTCGGCGCGTCGGGCGGTCCCAAGTGGCTCGTCCTCCGCCACCTCGACAGCGTCTTGATCGACCGCGTCGTGCTCCCGCGCACGACGCCCCTCGAGGCCCTCGGCTCCTCGATCGGGAGCTTCCGCCACGCGTGTTATGCGCAGGTCGACCCCCAGGTCGCCCTCACCTGCTTCGAGCCCGCCTACGTCGAGCAGTCCTATGCGGAGGACGAGCTCGACCGGAAGGGCATGCCCTCGAAGGAGGCCATCACGCGCGAGAGCATCAACGTGCTCGATCTCGTGCTGGGGGACTCCGGTGCCAAGGAGATCTGCGAGCATCCGCATCTGCGAACGAGCATCGTCGCGGCGCGCCTGCGTCGCGATCGCGGCCGGGACCGCGGCCTCGCCTTCAATTTCCAGGTCGGCGCCGGCGCCTTCGCGAACGCGTTCTCGCGCCGCGCCCTCGGCCGCCACTTCGAGCGCGTCGTCTTCCAGACACTTCACGCCCGCCTCGACTGGGACGACCTCCCGACGGAATCCGTCGACCTGACGCCGGAGCGGGTGCCGCGAGCGCTGCTCTCGAGTGGTTCGATCCCCCTCCTGATGGAGGGCGTCCGCGACGTCCCGGGCGTCTCCGGAACCCACTTCGACGGCGGGATCATCGACTACCACTTCGACTTCGAGTTCGCGCGCGACGATCGCCTCGTTCTCTTCCCCCACTTCTTCGACAGGATCACGCCGGGCTGGTTCGACAAGCCCTGGAAGAAGCGCAGGCCCTCGGCACGGGCGCTGGAGGACGTGGTGATGATCGCGCCGAGCGACGCCTTCGTGGCGACGCTGCCGGGCGGGAAGGTGCCGGACCGCGACGACTTCCTGGACTTCGGAGAAGCCGAGCGGGTGGCGCGCTGGTACGACGTGGTCGAGCGGTGTCGCGCGTTGGCGGAAGAACTCGCGGAGGCCATCGACACGGGGACGGTCGCAGAGCGAGTCGAGCTCTTTCCGAACGCCTAACGCACCTTCACCCGAACCGGCATCCGCTTCACCCCACCGAGAAAGCTCGACCGCATTCGCTCCATCTCCCCGGCGAGCTCGATTCGCTCGAGCCTCGGGACCAGCTTCTCGAGCGCGATCCGGATCTCGAGCCGGGCCAGATTGGCGCCGAGACAGAAGTGCTCGCCGATCCCGAAGCCGATGTGCGGGTTGGGCGAACGATCGACCTTGAACGTGTCCGGGTCGTCGAAGACGTCTTCGTCCCGGTTCGCCGAGGGGTAGAGCAGGCAGAGGTTCTCGCCGGCCGGGATCTTCTGGCCGTGCAGCTCGAGATCCTCCACCGGCGTCCGGCAGAACTGGATCACCGGCGACGTCCAGCGGACGATCTCCTCCGTCGCCTTCGGGACGAGCGAGAGGTCGCCTCGTAGCCTGGCGAGCTCGCCCGGGTTCTCGATCAACGCGAGCATCCCGCCGCTCGCGGCGTTCCGGGTCGTCTCGTTTCCGGCCACCACGAGGAGCGCGAAGTAGGAGAGCAGCTCGAGGGTCGGGACCTCGCCGCCCCGGAAGACGGCGTTCGCGAGCACGCTCGTGATGTCGTCGGGGGCGTCGCCCGGCGCCCCGCGTCGCTCGGCGACCCTCTCGGCGAAGTAGGCGTTCATCTCCTGGAGCGTCTGGCGCATCTGCTCGCCGGAGTCGCCCCCGCCGACCTGGTACTCGGGGTCGCTCGCGCCGGCGATCTGATTCGTCCACTCGAACATCCGGCGCCAGTCGGTCCGCGGGACGCCGAGCATGTCGGCGAGGACCGAGAGGGTCAGCGGCGCGGTGAAGTCCTCGACGAAGTCGATCTCTTCCTTCTCGGCGATCTCGTCCACGAGGTCGTCGGCGATCCGTTCGATCTCCGGGCGGCGGCGAGCGATCGCGCGCGGGGTGAACCAGGCGCTCGCCAGGTTCCGGTACTCGGCGTGGTCCGGCGGATCCATGTTCAGGAGATGACGCAGGATCGCGCGATTCGGCTTCTCGGGATCCGGCGGCGGGCTGTCGGCGAAGACGGCGACGCGGGGAGCGTTCAGGAACTTCGCCGGCTGCTTCGAGAGCCAGACGATGTCCGCGCGGCGGGTCACGGCCCAGAAGCCCGGGCGCGGGCCCATGTCGAAATACTTGACCGGCGCCTCCCGACGGAGCGTCTTCCACGCTTCGTGCGGGTAGCCGTGGGCTTTGAACTCGTCGGGACCGAGGACCTGCTCGGTGGTCAAGGCGTCGGCGGCGGACATGGGCGCTCCTCTCGACCGCGAACGTAGCGCCGCGCGGGTGCGCGCCCGATGGACGCGGCGTCACGCAAAGCCGCACGATTCAGAGCGCGCCGAGCTCCTTCAGGACCTCGTCCGCCCACTTCACGTGCGCCTCCGCTTCGAGTTCGCCGTAGCGGAGCGTCATCATCCAGTACTTCATGTCCGGCGGCGGCGTCTCGGACGCTTCGAGCTCCTCGCGGGTCTCGGCATAGCGCTCGAGATCGGCGAGCTTCTCCGCGCGGAAACTCTCGATCATGTTCGAAGGGTCGATTCCCTCGCCGCGGGCGGTGAAGAACATCTTGAGCAGCAGCTCGTTGCGCCGCGCCGGAGGCGCGGGCTCGTCGTGGAGCCAGGCGTCGAGCTCCGCGCGGCCGCGCTCCGTGATCGAGTAGGTCTTCGTGGGGCGCCCGCCAGGAGTCTGCCGCTCGACCGACGTGGCGAGGCCGTCCTCTTCGAGCTCCTTCAACATGGGATAGATCCGGCCGTAGCTCTCGGTCCAGAAGTTCGAGACCGAGCCGTCGATCACCTTCCGGAGGCCATAGCCGGTCTGGGGCCCCCAGCTCAGGAAGCCGAGCAGCGCCTGTCGCGTTCGATTCGGGGTCCGGGCCACGCTTCGCTTCGCTCCTTCCGCTGCCCGTCGGCGCGGATCCTCGCGCGCGGCAGATGCCCGGAGGATAGTGCCGGCAGCGCGTCATGGGAGCCGCTTCGAAGAGGCGTCTCGCTTCTCCAGGGCCGTTGACGCCCGTGCGACCCGCATGGAAGAATCCGCGGATGCCCGAACCCCGCCGATCCCCGCTCGCCGAGCGGAGCGCCGAGGTCGTCGACCCGGACGACCTCCAGGCCTTCCTCGACACCTTCCTCTATCGGGAGCCCGCCGTCCTCGTCGACGAGATCACCGCGCTCGACCCCGAGGCCTGCCGGATCGAGGCCATGCTCGAGACCGGGAGCCGCACCTTCCCCTTCGCCGAGACCCAGCGCACCAGCGCGAACCACCCCGGCCACGTCTCCGGCGCGGAGCTCGTGATGGTGACCGGCGCCCTCGGCTGCCTGCACGCATGGCTCCTCCACGGTGTCCGCTGGGACGAGGGCTGGGCGGGCTTCGGCAACCGGATCCACCGCGCCGACTTCAAGCGCCTCGCCCGACTCGGCCCGCCGATCGAGCTGGTCTCGACGGAGACGCGCAAGCGCGTGGGCCCCTCCCGCATCGTCCTCCGCTACGCCTTCGAGTTCCGCCAGGAGGGCGAGCTCGTCTACGTGGGCGATCAGTCGGCGATGTTCGTGAAGGGCATGGCGCTCGGCTGACGCACGCCGTCACCCTCCGCGAAGCGGCCGATAGAACGCGCGGACCTCTTCGACGAGGGCCTCCGGGACCTCCATCGCCGGGAAGTGCCCGCCGCGCTCCATGACCGTGAAGCGGTGGAGATCGAAGAAGGGCTCGCAGAGCGCGCGAGGCGGACGATTCACCTCGTTGAACGCGGCGACGCCGACCGGGACGTCCTGCACCTCGTAGCGCCCGGGCCCGGACGTTCGACCGAAGGTCTCGCGGTAGAGCCGCATCGACGAGCCGATGGTCTCGGTCACCCAGTAGATCATCACCGTCGTGAGGAGCTCGTCCTTCGTGTAGATCGACTCCGGATCGCCGTCACAGTCGCTCCAACGCCGCCACTTCTCGACGATCCATGCGGCGAGCCCCGCCGGCGAGTCGTTCAATGCGAACGAAGGCGTCTGGGGCTTGGTTCGCTGGAGATGGACGTAGCCCCACTCCTCGTCGCGATAGGCCTGGACCTCAGTCCACCATTGCCGTTGCTCCGGCGTGAGCGACTCGGGATCGACCGGCGGCGTGAGCATGTTGAAGTGGAGGCCGACCAGGTGCTCGGCATGTCGATTGCCGAGATCCGTCTGGATCGCCGCCCCCCAGTCGCCGCCTTGAGCGCCGAAACGCGTGTAGCCCAGCCGGTCGACCATCAACGTCTTCCAGAGATCGGCGATCCGCGCCGTGTCGACGCCCCTCGTTCTCGGCCGATCGGAGAACCCGTAGCCGGGGAGCGACGGCACGACGACGTGGAACGCGTCGGCCGGGTCGCCCCCATGCGCGGCCGGATCGGACAAGGGACCGATCACCTTGTGCATCTCGTAGAAGCAGCTCGGCCAGCCGTGGTTCAGGACGAGCGGGAGGGGATCCGGCCCGCGACCGCGCACGTGGACGAAATGGATGCCGAAGCCGTCGATCTCGGCTCTGAACTGCGGCAGCCGATTGAGCTGCGCTTCGATCGCGCGCCAGTCGTAGACCTCCCGCCAGTGCGTGACGAGCTCGCGCACGAAGTCGAGATCGCTTCCGTACTCCCAGCCGGCGTCTTCGACCGCATCCGGCCAGCGCACGCTCGAAAGCCTTCGCTGGAGATCTTCGAGGACCGACTCGTCGACCGCGATCTTGAACGGTTCGATTCCCGATTCCGACATCCGCCCGACCTCCGTACGCTCTGCCCGGATCCCCGGACCCGCTTCACGCCGCTTGCACTCTACATCGCTTTTTTCCGTACCCTCAACGGAGAAGCGGGTCGCGACGGAGGGCCGGGGAGATGGCAGGATTGAAATACGATGCGCGTGACCCGAAGCATGCGGCCGAAGGCGTGCCCTTCGACCTGTTGGCGCGCATCCGAAGCGAGGAGCCCGTCTGTCATTCGTCCCAGGGGTGGTACCTGTCGCGACGGGAAGAGATCGAACGCTGCCTGAAGGACGTCGAGACCTTCGTCGCGGACCTCGCGCCCCTGTCCGGGCTCGCCGGCCGCGAGGAGGTCCCGCCCGAGCAGCTCTTCCTGTCGGAGATCGAAGAGCCCCGCCACGGTCAGATCCGTCGGCTCTACAACGCCTGTTTCGCGCGCCACCGCGTGAACGCGCTCGGCGACTACGCCGAGCAGACCTGCCACGGCCTGCTCGATCGACTCCTCGAAGCGGGGGACGAGCCCGTCGATCTCCACCTCGGCTACGCGATGCCGATCCCGAGCCTGGTCCTCGGGCGGATGATGGGGCTGCCGGACCCGGCGGACGCGGCGGCCAGGTTCATGCAATGGTCCCTCGACGGCAGTCTCATGAAGCGGCGCTGCTCCCCGGACGTGGGACCCGAAGGCCCCCCGATCCAACGCTACTTCGCGGCGGAGCTCGCGCGGCGTCGCGCCGACGATGCGCCGCGCGAGCGCGACGTCTTCACCGTCCTGATGGACGCCGAGATCGAGGGCGAGCCGCTCACGGACGTCGAGATCGTGACCCAGCTGCACTTCATGGTGAACGCCGGCGTCCACACGACCCGGACCTTCCTCGGCCACCTGGTCCACCGACTCCTGATCGACCCCGACCTCTTCCGGCAGCTCGACACGGATCGCTCGCTCGTCGCGAACTATCTCGAGGAATCCCTGCGCCATGACGCGCCGGTCCAGGGCACCGCGCGACGCGCGATGCGGGACACGAAGCTCGGGGACGTCGAGATCCGCCAGGGAGACTGGATCGAGGTCGGCCTCGGCTCGGGCAACCGGGACGAAACAAGCTGGACCGACGCGGACGTGTTCCGCCTCGACCGCGAGAACCCCCGCGATCACGTCGCGTTCGGCGCGGCCAGCCACGTGTGCCCGGGCGCCACCCTCGCCCGCCACGAGGGCGAGGCCACGGTCCGCGCCCTGCTCGACCGCGTGGCCGGGATGGAGCCTGTAGCGGGCGCGGACTACCCGCACCTCCCGAGCAGTCTTTCCGATCGGCCGATCCTGGCACGCCTCACGCCGCGCACCTGAGGGCGCCCCATCTCAGGCCGCCGAGCCGCGGACAGCGAAGCCGGCTAACGAAGTCCGCCGATCCCCGGCCAGCGAAGCCGGCTAACGAAGTCCGCCGAGCCCCGGCCACCACAGGTAATGGAATCCCGGCCGGGCGAGGAGCGGCGCGAGCGTCTGCCCCATCGTCGCGGCGTCGAGCGGCTGCACCCCCGAGAAGGGGGGCGCTCCGGAGAAGGACGGACCACCCGAAAGCCCGGGTGCCTGCATGTAGTAGTTCGAGCGCGCGCGGTTGGGGCGGTGGTAGGCGACGACGCGGACCCGTGGCGCCCCCATCCGGTCCGAGAGCAGGCCGACCGCATCCTCCATCGCGCCGACCCGGTCGACGAGGCCATTCTCGAGGGCCTGGGGCGCGGAGTAGATCCGGCCGTTCGCGAGGACGGCGACCTGCTCTGCGTCGAGCGCCGGCCGGCCACGATCGACGACCTCGCGGAAGCGCGCGTGGAGATCGTCGACGATGGACTGGAGCTGCGCGCGCTCCACCGCGGTCAGCGGGCGGAACGGCGAGCCGATGTCCTTGAACTCGCCGCCGGTGATCGTCTGGTCCTCGATCCCGAGCTTCTCCATCAGCCCCGCGAAGTTCATGCTCGTGAAGATCACGCCGATCGAGCCCACGACCGTCGTCGGATGGGCCTGGACCTCGTCGGCGGCCATCGCGATGTAGTAGCCGCCGGAGGCCGCGGTCGTGAGGAGCTGGGCGACGACGGGGACGCCCTTCTCCTTCTTGAAGCGCAGGATCTCGGTATAGACCTGCTCACTCGCCGTCGCGGTCCCGCCCGGGCTGTCGATCCGGAGCAGGACGCCCTTGATCTCCGGGTCCTGACGCGCGAGGTCGAGGACGGTCCGCACGCGGGCGATCGTGCTCGGCGTGGAGCCCAGGAACGACGGCGTATCCGCCCCGTTGATCACGCCGTCGATCTCGAGCAGCAGGATCTTCGGGCCGGCGGTCCCGGCCACGACGGACTGCTCCGGAGGGCCATCCGGGCCGAGGCTCAGGATGTCGAGGCTCACACAGCCCGTGCTCGCGAGGGAGAGGACGGCGGCCAGGCAGAGGGCGGTCAGGGTCCGAAACGAACGGGACCCCGGACGTCGCCGTCCGGGGTCCTTCGATTCGTGGGTTGCGGCAGGGCTTCGGCGGAGAATCCGGTTCGTCATGACCCGGATCCTACCTCAGCGCCGCGGCCAGGCTTCCCCCGGTTCGCACGAAGCGCGAACGGATCCGCCGCGCCAAGCGCGAACGGATGAGTCGTTCCGCTTACGAGCAGCCGCTCGTGCTGCCGCAGTTCGGGCACTTGTAGCAGGCGCCGTTGCGGATCATGATCGATCCGCAGTCCATGCAGGACGGGGCGTCGGCCTGGTTCACGAAGCTCGACTGGGTCGAGTTCCCGGCTGCACCTCCGCCGGCGAGCGTCGCAGCGTCGCCGGATCCGCCTGCGACGGCCCCCGCCGCCGCGACCGGCGCCGGCTGCGTCGCTGCAGGCTGGATCTGAATCGGCACCGGCGTGCCGGCGTCTTCCACCTCGCCATCCGTCTCGTCCGCAACCGATTCCGCCAGGAAGCGGTTGCCAAGATGACGGAAGACGTAGTCCATCACGGACTTGGCGATCGGGATCTCCTTGTTGTTCGTGAAGCCCGAGGGCTCGAAACGCGTGTGGCTGAACTTGTCGACCAGCGCCTTGAGCGGGACCCCATACTGGAGGGAGATCGACGTCATCGTCGCGATCGTGTCCATCAGACCGGAGACCGTGCTGCCCTCCTTGGCCATCTTCAGGAAGATCTCACCCGGCGTGCCGTCCTCGTAGAGCCCGGTCGTGAGGTAGCCCTCGTGACCCGCGATCGAGAACTTGTGGGTCGAAGCGACGCGCTCGTCCGGCAGCTTTCGGCGGCGAGGCCGGTACTGATCCAGCTCGACGACCTCGCCCGCGTCCGTCGTCTCCTCGACGTCTCGGCCGGCGTTCAGCGGCTGCGTCCGCTTGCTGCCGTCGCGATAGACCGCGAGGGCCTTGAGGCCGAGCTTCCACCCTTCGGTGTACGCCTCCATGATGTCCTCGACGCTCGCGTCCTCCGGCATGTTCACCGTCTTGGAGATCGCGCCCGAGAGGAAGGGCTGGACCGCCCCCATCATGCGGATGTGGCCCATCCAGTGGATGGTGCGCACGCCGTTCTGGGCCCGGAAGGCGCAGTCGAAGACCGGCAGGTGCTCGTCCTTCAGGCCGGGCGCCCCCTCGATCGTCTCCTTGTCGTCGATCCAGGCGACGATCTCGTCGATCTCGTGCTTCGCGTAGCCGAGCTTCTGGAGCGCCATCGGAACCGTGTTGTTCACGATCTTGAGGAAGCCCCCGCCGACCAGCTTCTTGTACTTGACCAGCGCGATGTCCGGCTCCACGCCCGTGGTGTCGCAGTCCATCATGAACGCGATCGTGCCGGTCGGCGCGAGGACGGTCACCTGACCGTTCTTGTACCCGTGCTCGGTTCCGAGCTCGAGCGCAGCGTCCCAGCTCTGGCGCGAGGCCTGGAGCAGGTCCTTCGGGACGCCCGCCGGCGGGACCGCGTAGGCCGCGTCGCGGTGCATCTCGATCACCTCGAGGAAGGGCTTCCGGTTCGCCTTGTACCGCGCGAACGCGCCCATCGCCTCGGCGATCTCGGCACTCATCCGGTACGCCTCGCCGCACATGAGCGAAGTGAGGGCAGCGGCCACGTTCCGACCCTGGTCACTGTCATAAGCGAGGCCATTCGCCATCAGGAGCGCGCCAAGATTGGCGTACCCCAGGCCGAGCGGCCTGTACAAGTGGCTGTTGCGCTCGATCTGCGGCGTCGGGTAGTCGGCGTAGTCGACGACGATCTCCTGACCGAGGATCGTGAGCCCCGCCGCGCGCCGGTAGTCCTCGACCTGGAACGCGCCGCTGTCCGCCGCGACGAAGGTCATGAGGTTCAGGCTGGCGAGGTTGCAGGCCGTGTCGTCGAGGAACATGTACTCGGAGCAGGGGTTGCTCGAGTTGATGCGCCCCGAGTTCTTGACCGGGTTCCAGCGGTTGATCGTCGAGTCGTACTGGATGCCCGGGTCGCCGCAGACGTGGGCCGCGTCGGCCATCTCGCGCAGGACGTTGTCCGCGCGGAGCGTCTCGACCGACTCGCCCGTCGTGATCGCCTTCGTCTGCCAGGCTCCACCGATCTCGGCGGACTGCATGAAGTCGTCGGTCACACGAACGGAGTGGTTGGCGTTCTGGAAGAAGACCGAGTCGTAGGCACCGCCGGGGACATTGAATCCGCCCTCGTAGCCTTCCTCGATCAGCGCCCACGCCTTCTTTTCTTCGTCCGCCTTGCAGTTGACGAATTCCATGACGTCCGGGTGGTCGACGTTCAGGATCACCATCTTGGCCGCGCGGCGGGTCTTGCCGCCGGACTTGACGACCCCCGCGAAGGAGTCGAAGCCGCGCATGAAGGAGACGGGGCCCGAAGCGGTCCCGCCCCCCGCGAGCTGCTCCTTGGACGAGCGGATCGTCGAGAGGTTGCTGCCCGTGCCCGAGCCGCCCTTGAAGAGCATGGCCTCGGTCTTCGCGAGGTCCATGATCGACTCCATCGTGTCCTCGACGGAGTTGATGAAGCAGGCGCTCGCCTGCTGGGGCGTGTTCTCGACGCCGAGGTTGAACCAGACGGGGCTGTTGAAGGCCATCTTCTGGTGGACGAGGAGGTAGGTCAGCTCGTCCGCGTACGCGCGGGCGTCCTCTTCGGTCGCGAAGTAGCCGCCCTGCTCACCCCATTCGCGGATCTTCGCGACGACGCGGCCGATCAGCTGGCGGACGGAGGTCTCGCGCTCGGGGGTCCCGATGTGACCGCGGAAGTACTTGGAGACGACGACGTTGGTCGCGAGCTGCGACCAGGGCTTGGGGATCTCGACGTCGTTCTGCTCGAAGACGACTTCGCCCTTCTCGTTCCCGATCGTGGCGGAGCGGAGCTCCCACTCCACCGTGTCGAAGGGGTCGATCCCGTCCACGGTGAAGTGACGCTCGATCGTGAGGCCGGTTCCCGAAGCGGAGCGCTTGGTGGATTTCCGCGACCGCGAAGCCGGGGGATTGGATGAAGTCTCCGGTGCCTCGGCTGCGTCGACGCTGGCCGTTCCGGTCTCGAGATCTTCGCTCATGCCTACCCCCAAGCTTTCGTCAGCGTGCCGAAGCTTGACCTGGTCCGTCACGCCGCTGTCGGTTCTCGAACCCAGCCTCCCCTCCGGAGTACGAGCTCGGCGGGCGGTCCTGAAGATGCGCTCCCGGCAACTGTTTGCCGGATGGCCGCATTCGCCCGAAACCTATGTTTTTCGAGGACTTAGATGAACGCCGCGGCGCCAGATGAGTGGGGCGCCGAGAAGAATCCCGGCGCCCCCCGAACCTTGTATGGCGTTCCGCTCGTCACCGGGCCTTCGAGTCGCGCGCGCAGCGCAATCTCGACCCCGGGTCGTTTCGAGTGCCCGATAACACGGAATTATCCGGCACCCGTCGCTTCCCGGTCAGTCCCGGCTTGGCTTCCCCCCACTCGAAGTTCGTGTTCCTCCCCGCAACCACCAAGTTGCGACCCCCCCAGGCTACAGGAGGAACCTCACATCCCCGTTGGAGAGCGATTCTGCCCGATCGCTGACGGACGTCAACCGGAAACACACAAAATATTGTGCCCGACGGGCCGGGGGACCACAACGGCTAGTAGGCAACGCCGTATTGTGACTGCCGCGCCGCTTCAATCGGGCGGCGCAAGGGCCCGGATCTGAAGGAGTTTCAGGGTAGTGCCAAACGATGTTTGCAAGCTACTGATTCCGCACGGGTTTTCTGGCCCCAGGCGAAAAAAAAGCCGGGATCGGGGATTCCTGGGAAGCGCCCATCGAGAATCGGCCCCCAGAGGGGAATCGCGCCGGCCCGGCGCCCCCCTACTCGCTCGTCGGCCCCGTGAAGACCGGATCCCGCTTCTCGCGCAGAGAGGCGAGGCCCTCCGCCGCATCGGGCCCCGTGAACCCGAGGAACTCGTAGCCGAGGGATGCATCGAAGGTCGGCGACATGATCCGGTACCAGTGGTTCAGCGTGTGCTTCGTCCACCGGATGGCGCTCTGGGCTCCGGTTGCCAGGGTCTTCGCGACCTCGAGTGCGCGGTCGTGGAGCTCGTCCCGCTCGCAGCACAGCGAGACGAGCCCGATCCGTTCCGCCTCTTCGCCGGAGAGCGTCTCGCAGGTCAGGAGGTAGTACTTCGCCTTCGCCATTCCGCATAACAAGGGCCAGCAGATCGCGGCATGGTCACCGGCGGCGACACCGAGTCGTGTATGTCCGTCGATGATCCGCGCGTCCTTCGCGGCGATCGAGACGTCGGCGAGCATCGCCGCCACGAGACCGGCGCCGACCGCTGGGCCGTGAATCGCGGAGACGATCGGCTTGCTGCAGCTCAGCACGTTCATCACGAGATCCCGCGCCTCGCGCAGGATCACGGCGCGTCGCTCGAAGTCGTCGAGCATCGCCTCGATCAGCTCGAAGCTCCCGCCCGCGGAGAAGGCCTTGCCCTCGCCCTGGATGATCGCCACGCGCACGGACGGATCGCGGTCGACCGCGAGCCACACGTCGGCGAGCTCCCGGTGCATTTCGGAACTGACCGAGTTGAGTCCCGGCGCGTCGAGCACGATCCTCAGCACACCCTCTTCGGGGCGCTCGAATCGAAGCGAGGGAAAGTCTGCGTAGCGGTCGCGATCGTCGGCAGCGCTCATCGGATCCTCCTGCGCACTGGATTGCGCGGAGGACCAATGTACGGGATCGCGCGGAGACCGATCCGGACGCGGAGAACAGGCCGAGCAGGCGTCGCCGGCGGGCGGCTACTCCGGCAGGCCGGTGAAGCGGATGCCGAGGCCGTCGGGGGCCTTGTGCCGGATGTTCAGCCCGATGATCAGCGCGGTGATGTCCTCCACGACCCGCGCGTTCGAGAGCGGACCGCCGTCGAGGGCACGCAGGCCGTCGACGAGGGGACAGAGGTCCATGATCTTCTGACGCGGCGCCTTCGCCCCCGACACGACGACGTCGCACTCGACGGGCTCGCCGAGCGCCTGGAGGCGATGGGCCGAGACGTTCTGGAAGGCGGACACGACCTCGACGCCCTTGGGCACGAGCGACTGCACCATCTCCGCCGCCGAGCCCTGCCAGATTCCGACCGTCCGTACGGCGCCGTCTCCGATCGCGGTCGCGAGCGGCACCGCCATCGACACGACGATCTGTCCTTCGGAGAGGGACTCCTTGATGCCCTTGACCGTGCCGGCGGTGTGCTCGAAGGGCACGGAGAGGATCACGATCCCGGCCTTCGCCGTGGCCTCTTCGTTGCCGTAGCCCTCGACGTCCGCCCCCTCGACCTGGGAGCGCACGTTCTCCGCGGCTTCGACGGCTCGGTCCGCCTTGCGGGAGCCGATGATGACCTTGCGGCCGGCCTGACAGAAGCGGAGAGCGAGGCCGAGGCCCTGGTCTCCGGTACCACCCAGAATCGCGATCGTTTCACTCATGGCGGCGGACTCTAACAGCTGCGAGCGGGCTCGGCCCCGACTTCCGGGTCCCGCACGCCCCGGCGCGGCGGCGCCCGGCAAGCCCCTCTAGACTGCCGGCATGCCTCCCGAAGACGCCCACGTCCCGAGCCGGATCGAGCAGCACGATGCGCGGACCCTCGCGATCGGCTGGGCCGACGGCGGTGAGAGCCTGATCGACGTCCGAGCGCTCCGCCTGGCCTGCGCCTGCGCCAACTGTGTGGACGAGTGGAGCGGCAACCCGCTCCTCGATCCGCAGGAGGTCCCCGCGGACGTGGCACCGCGCGGGATCCAGCCCGTCGGCCGCTACGCGATCCAGATCGCGTGGAGCGACGGCCACGACACCGGGATCTATCCCTTCGAGCGCCTCCGCGGGCTCGCCGACGACGGCCTCCTCGAGCCCCTCGGCTAATCCTTCGACTGCGGGCGCTCGGCTAATCCTTCGCCTGCGGGCGCTCGGCTAATCCTTCGCCTGCGGGCGCTCGGCGAGTGGACCTTCGCGGTCCGCGGAGCGATGGCTCGAGTGGCTATGATCGGGCGGCCTCGCCGAGGGACCGGCGAGTGCGCTTCCCGTTCGACCGGTCCTGCGCCGGGTCGAGGCCGCCGAGGCCGGACGTCCCCGGCGACGAGGATCAGAAAGTCTGCATGGACACAAGCACGAACCTGCCGGCGGGCTTCGTCCTCGCGACCTCTGGCGCCGCGACGGTCAGCGACGCCGATCTCGACCTCGCCCTCGAGGTCGCCGGCCGCGCCTGCGACCGCGCCCGCGAGGAGATCCTCCCGCGCTTCCGGAACGTCGCCGTCGAGACGAAGGGCGACGGCTCCCCGGTCACCGAGGCCGACCGCGAGGCCGAGCGTGCGATCCGCGCCGTGATCGCCGAAGCGTTCCCCGACGACGCCATCCTGGGCGAAGAGTTCGGCGCCAGCGAAGGCAGGGGCGAGGGGCCGCGCCGGGAATGGATCATCGACCCGATCGACGGGACGATCGCCTTCTCCCGCGGCATCCCGCTCTTCACGACGCTCGTGGCACTCGTGGTCGACGGCGAGCCGGTGGTCGGCGTGATCGACCTGCCGGCGACGGGGGACCGGATCGCCGGCGCCCGCGGCCGCGGGATCACCCGGCGGAGCGCCGAGGGCCAGACTGCGATCCGTGTCTCCGATGGGCCCGCGCTCGAGGAGGCCCTCGTCTGCCATGGTGACCTCTTCTGCTTCGATCTCTCCGGATTGCGACCGGTCTTCGACGCGCTGGCGAGCGCGGTCCCGAAGCTGCGCGGATACACGGACGCCTTCGGGCACATGCTCGTCCTTTCCGGCGCGGCGGACGCCATGATCGACTGCGACCTGAACCCCTGGGACGCGGCGGTGACCCGCGTGCTCGCCGCGGAAGCCGGCGGGGTGTGCTGGGTCCGGGAACGCGAGGAAGGTCGGAAGCTCGATCTGCTCTTCGGTGCCGCGCCGACGGTCGCCGCGATCGGCCGGCTCATGCGCTAGATCGGGCGCGGGCTGCACACGGCCTGCCGGTGGCGCTCTGACCGCCAGTCCCCCACCAGACGCGGGCTCCCGCCGCTCCAGGCCCTTCCCCGCACGCTATGCTCAGCGCGCCTCGCGGCCCTCCCGGCCCCGATGCAGGCTGTGCGGGCCGCGCGACGCGGACCCGCCCGGCCCGCCGCACAGCCCTCGCGGGGCCGCGCGGGACCGCAGCCTGACCGACCCAGCCACGATCGACCCGCCCCGACGAGCGCTTGCTGCCGGAGCCCGTCCCGATGCCGACCCCCGGTGCGACACCACCCGCGGTCCGGCCCGTGACTCGCAGGAGAAGAACGAAGATGACCGCCTCCCTCGACGATGCCCGACTGGTCCTCGACGCCGGCTCGAAGCTGCTGGCCGATGCCGTCGGTGCCGCCAAGGCCCTGACCGAGAACGGCAAGAAGATCGACGACCATCAGGTCCTGACCGAGCGCGTCGCCTACGCGGCCACGGAAGCGGTCGCCGCGCACGAGACGATGAAGGAGGTCGACGCCTGGGCCGCCGACGGCCACCTCACGCCGATGCGCGAGAAGGTCATGATCGCCGCGGTCGGCGAGCTGATGACGAACCTGCGCGACCGGCTCTCCCTCGCGGTCGACGATCTCGGCATCGGCGACGGCGCGGTCGAGTCGACGTTCACCGCCGACGTACGAACCGCCCTCCGCCGGCTGACCGCCGAGTCCCTGCTGCGGGAGATCGGCGCCGAGGCCGCGGCGACCGCGGGCCGCAACGACTGGGTCCTCGACGAGATGCACGAGCAGGTGCGCGACCAGGTCCGGGAGTTCGGCGCCAACGAGGTCATGCCCCACGCCGAGCACATCCATCGCCAGGATCTCACGATCCCGGAAGAGTTCATCGAGAAGATGTCCGAGCTCGGCTTCTTCGGTCTCTCGATCCCCGAAGAGTACGGCGGCGTCGAGATGGGCAACCTCGCGATGATCCTCACGACCGAGGAACTCTCGCGCGCGTCCCTCGCAGCAGCGGGCTCCCTGATCACCCGCCCGGAGATCCTGACCAAGGCCCTCATGGGCGGCGGAACGGAAGAGCAGAAGCAGCACTGGCTGCCGAAGCTCGCGAGCGGCGAGATCATGGCGGGCATCTCGGTGACCGAGCCGGACATCGGCTCCGACGTGGCGGGCGTGAAGTGCCGCGCGACCAAGGGCGAGCTCGACGGCGCCGAGGGCTACTTCATCGACGGCCCGAAGGCCTGGTGCACGTTCGCAGGCCGCGCCAACGTCCTCGCGGTCCTGCTCCGGACCGACTCGGATCCCAAGTCCGGCGCGCGGGGCCTCTCGCTCTTCGTCGTGCCGAAGGAGTCGACCCGCGATCACGCGTTCGAGTTCAGCCAGCCCCACGGCGGCAAGCTCGCGGGCAAGGCGGACGCGACGCCCGGCTACCGCGGCATGCACTCCTACACGCTCAACTTCGAGAACTGGTTCGTCCCGAAGGAGAACCTGGTCGGAGAAGCGAGCGGCGAAGGCCGCGGCTTCTACCTGCAGATGGCCGGCTTCGCGGCGGGCCGTCTCCAGACGGGCGGCCGCGGCTGCGGTCTCTCCCAGGCGGCGATCGAAGAGACGGCCAAGTACGTCGTCGACCGCAAGCAGTTCGACGTTCCGATCTCGGAGTTCCAGCTGACCCAGTGGACCCTCGGCCGCATGATCGCCCAGACCGCCGGTGCCCGCGCGATCACCTACGCCGCCGCGCGCGCGTTCGACGAGGACGAGCGAGCCGCCGGCCCGCTCGCGGCCCAGGCCAAGCTCCTCGCGTGCGACGTGGCCGTGTCCGTGACCCAGGCGGGGCAGGTCATGCACGGCGGCTGGGGCTACGCCGAGGAGTACCCGATCAGCCGCTACGTGGTCGACGCGACGGTCCTCCCGATCTTCGAGGGCACGAAGCCGATCCTCGAGCTCAAGGTGATCGGCCGGGCGATCCTCTCGGCCTGAGCCCGCGTCCCCCGCCTCGGGTAGGAGGCGACGAAGCGACCTCGACGCCCGTCGCCGGCTCGTCCGGCGGCGGGCGTTCACGTTTCGGGCGGAGACCCGCCGTGAAGCGCCGCGACTAGCCCCGGAAGTGCTCGATCATCACGTCGATCATCGGCGCGACGTCCGCCGTCCCCGCCATCTCGCGGATCGAGTGCATCGACAGCATCGGGTTGCCCACGTCGACGGTGCGGATCCCGACCCGCGCCGCCGAGATCGGACCGATCGTCGAGCCGCAGCCGAGGTCGCTGCGCGTCACGAAGTTCTGGGGCGTGACGTCCACGCGCGCACAGAGCGACGAGAAGAAGCCCGCCGTCTCGGCATCGGTCGCATAGGCCTGGTTCGAGTTCGTCTTGATGACCGGCCCGGCTCCGATCGTCGGGCGATGGCCGGGCTCGTGGCGATCCGCGTAGTTCGGATGGATGGCGTGGGCCATGTCCGCGGACACGAGCCAGGACCGCGAGACCGCGCGCTCCATCGCGTCCGCGCCGCCCTCGGCCGCGTTCGCGATCCGGCGGAGCGTGTCCTCGAGGAACGAGCCTCCGGCGCCCTGGGTGCTCCGGCTGCCGACCTCCTCGTGGTCGTAGAGGACGACGACGCGGGTCACATCGGCGGGACCCGCGTCGGCGGCGGCGGTCAGCGCACAGACTCCGGCGTGGCTCGACGCCAGGTTGTCGAGGCGCGGGGCATGGATGAACTCGCCGTCCGCGCCCGACACCGTGGAAGGTTGGCAGTCGTAGGCCATCAGGTCCCACGCGAGCACGTCCTCCGGCTCGACCATCGCACCCTCACGGGCGAGCTCCGCGCACAGGAGATCGACGAAGGCCCCGTCGTCACCGAGCCCGAGGAGCGGCGCGAGATGGCGCTGGGCATTCAGCTTGAGCCCCTCCATACTGATCTCGCGGTAGAGGTGGATCGCCAGGTTCGGCACGCGCAGGAGCGGACGGGCGAAGTCGAGGAGCCGCGTCTCGGTTCCGTCGCCGCTCCGGAGCGTCACCCGCCCGGCCAGCGAGAGGTCGCGATCGAGCCAGGTATGGAGCAGGACGCCGCCGTAGGGCTCCACGGCGAGCTGTCGATAGCCGTGCGCTTTCACGTCCGCTTCGGGCTTGATCCGCAGGTTCGGCGAATCCGTGTGCGCCCCGACGATCCGGAAGCCGGCCTCGGCCGGGGCCGCCTGACCGACTTCGAAGGCCGCGATCGAGCCCCCCGCGCGAACGACATAACATCGATCGCCCGCGGAGAGCGACCACGGGTCGCCCTCTTCGAGTCGGGCGAAGCCCGCCTCCTCGAGGCGCGCCGCGGACTCCGCGACGGCGTGGTAGGGCGTGGGCGATCGGTCGATGAAGGAGAGGAGATCCTGAACGCGGTCGGTCATGGGGCGGGAGCATAGCCACCGCCCACGAGACGAAGCGCGGGGAGCGGACGCGCCGCCTTCGCCGCGCTAGAAGCGAAGCTCCACGGACATCGTTTCGCGGGACTTCGCCCGCAGGCGGAGGCGCAGCAGCATCTCCTGCTCGCCGAACTCGACGGGCCGCTCGTGGCTGAAGAGGTCGATGCTCCGCTTGCGGAAGCCCGTGGCGGCGACGCGGCGATCACCGCCGCGCGCGACCGCGGCGGCGAGGGACGCGTCGGTCCGCTGCGCAGCGGTTTCGTCGGTCGTGCCGGGCGGCACGATGAGGAGCGTGTCGAGGGTCCTGGCACGGGTCGGCGGGACCTGGAGAAGCGCGATCTTCCCTTCGTCCCCGGCGGCCCGGGCAGGGCTGGCGGGGTCCGCACCAGCGGGCGCGGAGAGGGTGAGGGACAGGGCGAGCGCGCCCAGCGCCCCGCGAGCGAACCCCGTCGCCCACGCGGAAGCGCGATTTCCGGTCCTGATGCGTCCGGCGATCCGGCGGCACATGGCGGTGACCTCCGACCCCTCAAGGTGAGTGGATAATACCACTCCCAATGATCGCAAAGTCCATGCCGTCATACTGTGACGATGTGCACGGTCTCCTAGCGACTCTGAGAGCCGCTAGAGCGTGCAATCACGGGGACGAGGGCCTCGCGAAGCAAGGGGGGGTCGACCGGTCGGAACCCGAAAGGGGAAGATTGGATCCACCCCCCGGGAGTCCGCAATCGGGTTCGCACCCGATTTTCAAACGCCGGTTGAGGAGAACGTGCCTCAGCTCGGCCCGACGGGCAAGCGCGCCGCCCACTCCGCCGCTTTCCGCGCCATGCGAAGGATGCTCTCCTCATCGAAGCGGGCAGCGACCTCCTCCGGCGCGAACCAGCGGATCTCCTTCGACTCCCGGTCCGCGCGGACGATCGGCTGTGCATCGGAGACTTCGAGCAGGAAGCGGATGTCGTGATGCTCGTGGGCCGGCTCGTGCTTCCGCGCCGGGATCTCGTGGACATCCACGTCAAGGATCTCGGGCCCCCCGATCGCGGGCAGCGCCCGGAAGCCCTCGAGGCCCGACTCCTCCTCCGCTTCCCGCAAGGCCGAAGCAAGGACGTCGGTCTCGCCGTCCGCGTGGCCTCCCAGCTGGAGCCAGCGCTCGAGCTTGCGGTGGTGGGTGAAGAGCGCCGCCCCGGATTCGCGCGAGACGATCCACGCCGATGACGTGATGTGCCCCGGCTCGAAGCAGGTCCGCTCGAACGCGTCGTCGCGCGCCCCGAGCAGCGCGCGGATCCGGTCGAGGGTGTCGCGCTCGTCCGGGTGGCGCTTCTCGTAGCGATCCAGCAATCCGACGAGGGCTTCGCGATCCATCGCCGAAAGCTAGCAGTCCGATCAGAAGGAGAGCCCGAAGCCGGCCGCGAAGTTCACGCCCTCTTTCGAGAAACCGAGGTCGAGGCGGAAGAGGACCGCACGCTCGATCGTCGCCCGGCCCCCGAATCCGTAGGTGTGGAGCACGCGCGAGTTGAAGAGATCGATCCCGTCTTCACCGACGCCGCCAGCCTCGTAGAAGACCGCGCCGCCGATCCGCTCGACGCGAATGTTCTTCCAGACCGTGAAGCCGCGCGGAACCACCCAGAAGCGGTACTCCGCGGCCGCCGCCCAGAGCGCATCGTCCCGCCAGCGCCCCGCGATGTAGCCGCGCTGGATCCGCGACCCGCCCAGGGTCGGACGCGCGTAGAAGGGGAGAGAGCCCGACGAGAGCTGCGTACGGAAATGCACGCCGAGACTGTCCGTGGGCGGATGTTCCTCCCCGGCATCGCCCCCGTCGTGCAGGAGCGGCGGCAGCGGGAAGACCTTGTCTGCCCGGATCGAGTAGATCGCGCCCACGGCGCCGAGGGACGAGAAGGTCGTATCGCCCTGGAGCACCGCGGCATCGACGCTCGCCGCGATCGCGTGCCCACGGTAGGGATTCCGTACGCTGTCGCGGGTATCCCAGGCGAGGCCTGCCCCGATCCAGCCGAGCGTCGTGCGATCCGCTTCCTCGAAGAGCTGCGCGGTCCGAGCGCTCACGAAGGGCGCCCCGAGATTCTCCGAGTCCGGCACGTTGTCGACCTGGCCGCCGCTCAGCCAATGGGTCTCGCTCCGCACGCCCGTCGAGAAGACGAAGTCGGAGAGCACCCCTTCGAGGGAATAGGCGATCCCGGCGTCGACGAAGAAGGTCTGGTCGGTGTAGCTGGTCTCGTTGCGCTCCCGCGTGTTCGGACCGATGCCGAAGAAGCGTCGGGTCAGCGTGTTCCGATAGCCCGCCGACAGGCGCACGAAGCTGCGCTCCTCCTGCAGCACGCCTCCGCTCGGCACTTCCTTCTGCTTGAGCCAGCGTCGCCAGCTCATCGAGTAGCTCTGCTGCCCCTCGGTCGAATAGGAGGCGAAGGCGCCGAGGAACTCGCGGCGACGCTGCTTGCGGAAGTCGATGTCCGCGATCCCGGCGCCGAAGCCCGCGCCGACGTCCGAGTTGAAGAAGACGATCGGGAAGACGATCGAAGAGACCAGGAAACGGTCGAAGACGTTGCCCGGCGGGATCCGGCTCTCGGGCAGGTAGCGCCAGCGATCCGGATGATCGACGTAGGCGCCCTTCTCGACCTTCGGGATCCGCCCGTCGGCGTCCATTCCCTCGAGCGGGTTGTAGCGGTCGGCGGCGACGGCCGGCGACGCGCAGACCACGAGGACGAGGAGCCCCGCGGCCCAGGCAGGAGAGAATCGCTGCAAACCCGTCCTCAGTCGCTCAACGGCTCGCGCATCGTCACGAACTCTTCCGCCGACGTCGGGTGGATCCCGATCGTGGCGTCGAAGTCGGCCTTGGTCGCGCCCGCCTTGATCGCGACGGCGAAGCCCTGGACGATCTCGCCGGCCTCGGGCCCCACCATGTGGAGCCCGACGACCTTGTCGCTGGCCCGGTCGACGATCAGCTTCATCATGGTCTTCTCTTCGCCGCCCGTGAGGGTGTGCTTGAGCGCTCGAAACGTCGATCGGTAGACGTCGACGGCGCCGAAACGCTCGCGCGCCTCCGCCTCGGTCAGCCCGACCGTCCCGCAGGGCGGTTGCGAGAACACCGCCGCCGGGACGTTCTCGTGGTCGGGAGACCGCGGGTTGCCGCCGAAGAGGGTCTCCGAGAGGCACACGCCCTCGTGGAGCGCGACGGGCGTCAGGTTGATCCGGTTGGTCACGTCGCCGATCGCCCAGATGCTCGGGACGTTCGTCCGCGAGTATGCGTCGACCTTGATCGCGCCATCGGGGCCGAGCTCGACGCCCACTTCCTCGAGACCGAGCTTCTCGACGTTGGGATGGCGCCCGGTCGCAAAGAGGATCAGATCGGCATCTAGGGTCGAGCCGTCGGTCAGCTGGGCCCGGATCCCCGAACCGTTCTCGGCGATCGCCGTCACGTTCGTCTCGAAGCGCAGGTCGATCCCGCGGCCCTGGATCTGCTCGGCCAGATGACTGCGCACGTCGTCGTCGAAGCCGCGCAGGAAGAGCGGTCCGCGATAGAGCTGGGTCACGTCGACCCCGAGCCCGTCGAAGATGCAGGCGAACTCGACGGCGATGTAGCCGCCCCCGACGACGATCGCCTTCTTCGGGAGCTGCTCGAGATGGAAGAGCTCGTTCGACGTCACGGCGAGCTCCCGCCCCGGGATGTCCGGCACCGTCGGCCAGCCGCCGGTCGCGACGAGGATGTTCTCGGTCGTGTAGCGCTTGCCCTCGACGTCGACCGTGTGCGGGTCGACGATCGTCGCCCGGCCCCAGATCGAGGTCACCCCGGCGCTCTCGAGGAGCCCGTCGTAGATCCCGTTCAGCCGCTCGATCTCCCTCGTCTTGTTGTCGCGAAGGGTCGGCCAGTCGAAGGCCGCTCCGTCCACGCGCCAGCCGAAGCCGCTGGTCGCGTCGTGCATCTCGTCGCGAAAATGCGAGGCATAGACGAAGAGCTTCTTGGGAACGCAGCCCACGTTCACGCAGGTCCCGCCCATGAAGCGGTCCTCCGCGACGGCGACCCGGGCGCCCTTCTGGGCCGAGAAGCGCGAGGCACGGACGCCTCCCGAGCCCGCCCCGATCACGAAGAGATCGAAATCCCGATCCGACACGACGTTCCTCCTGAAGCGCGCCCAGGCGCGGCCACGCTCGATGCGACCGACGATAGCCCGTCCGACCGCCTCTCATTCGCTCCGGCGAGTGGAACGGTTACTCTTCCGCGCCGCGGGCGTCCTCGCCCGCCGGCAGGAGGCGGCGTGGCCGAAACGAACGGACAGGAGAAGAAGCGGATTCCCGCCCTCGTGCTGTCGGGCTTCCTCGGTTCCGGCAAGACGACCCTCGTCCAGCGTCTGCTCGCCGACGCTGCCGAGCGCGGGATCCGGGTCGCGCTCATCTCGAATGAGCTCGGGGAGCTGGGCATCGACCGCGCCCTCCTCGGCCAGGGCGGCCAGTCCTACATCGAGCTCGAAGGCGGCTGCGTCTGCTGTGAGCTCTCCGACGACCTCCTCGAGACGCTGGTCGAGCTCGAACGCGAGATCCGGCCCGATCGCTTCGTGATCGAGACCTCGGGCGTCGCCCTTCCCTACGACACCCAGCTCAATTTCTGGCGCGAGCCGGCCTGCGACTTCATCGGTGACGACATGGCCGTCGTGGTCGTGAACGCCGACCAGCTCGCCGAGGGTCGGGACCTCGAGGGCACGTTCGAAGACCAGGTCCAGTCCGCGGATCTCCTCGTCCTGAACAAGGTCGATCTCGTCCCCGAAGCGGAGTGGCCGACGATCGAGGCGCGTCTGCGCGAGATCGAGCCCGAGGCCCCCATGGTTCGAGCGGTCCAGGGCGACGTCGATCTCGACCTGCTCTTTCCGCCGGACGCCGGCGAGCTCGACCGGCGAGGCCAAGCCCCCGCCCTGCGCCCGCACAGCCACGAGCATTTCGAGACCTCGGAGTGGAATCCCGAGCCCGGGATGACCGAGGACGCGATCGAGGAATACCTGGTGGCCGCGGATCTTCTCCGCGCGAAAGGCTTCGTCGAGACCGACGCCGGCGTTCGGTTGGTCCAGGTCGTCGGCCGCCGGGTCGAGATCACCGAGCCGACCGAGCCGGCCCCCGACGCGTTGATCGGTCGGGTCGTCCTGATCCGTCGGGCCGAGGGCGCCCACGATCACGACTGAGTGCTCCGCGCGTCGACCTAACGCGCGCGCTTCTTCGCGGCCTTCTTCTTCCCCGCGCGCTTGCCGGCCGCATTCTTCGCCGCCTTCCTGCCCGCGACCGCCGCGCGCGATCGCGGACCGCCCCCTCCGGCGCTCGCTTCCTCCGCCATGCGTTTCTTCGATGCGGCCCAGCCGCAGATCGGACACGTGGAAAGATCGTGTCCGCGCGCGGGGCAGTACTCTCGACCGAAATAGATCATCGACAGATGCAGGCGCGACCACGCCTCGCGCGGGAACACGGCCTTGAGGTCCCGTTCGGTCTTCTCGACGCTCTTGCCGTCGGAAAGGCCCCAGCGCGCGGCGAGGCGGTGGATGTGCGTGTCGACCGGGAACGCCGGCGTGTCGAAAGCCTGGATCAGCACGACGCTGGCCGTCTTGTGACCGACACCCGGGAGCGCCTCGAGCGCCTCCATGTCCGCCGGGACGGCGCCTCCGTGATCCCGGACCAGGATCTCGGACATCGCCCTCAGGTTCTTCGCTTTGCCCGGCGCCAGCCCGCAGGACCGGATCTCCGCGAGGATCTGCTTCTCGGTCAGCTTCGCCATCTCGGCCGGCGTCCGCGCCCGCGCGAAGAGCCCCGGCGTGACCTGGTTCACCCGCTCGTCGGTCGTCTGGGCGGAGAGCGCGACCGCCACCAGGAGCGTGAACGGATCTTCGTGATCGAGGGGGATCGGCGGCTCGGGGTAGAGCTCGTCGAGCATCGTCAGGATCCGAGAGGCCTTCTCGGCGCGCTTCATCCGGGGAACCTCGAGCCAGGGAATCGGCCCGCAGAATAGGCGAATGCGCTGCCCTCGGCGTGGGGAGTCAGTAACCTAGGCCCCGAACCGCGAACCCCATGGACTCCTCTTGGCGAACGACGACGCCGCCGACCCCACCGGCACCCCAGAGACCTCGGAAGAAGCGCAGAGCGAATTCCCGGCCCCGGTGTGGAGCCGCGGGGAGCCGGGGGTCGCGGGCGCGACCCACGTCGGGGTGGTCCGTGAGGTGAACCAGGACGCCTTCGGTCGTTTCGACGATCCCGATCGAGGCGAGATCCTGCTGGTGGTCGCCGACGGCCTCGGTGGACATCGCGGCGGCGAGGTCGCGAGCCGGATGGCGGTCGACCAGCTCGGCGAGTTCGTGCTCACGGAGAAGGGGGACGGGCCGGCGCGTCTCGAACAGGCGATCGTCCACGCCAACGACGCCATCCTCGCCGCGAGCCGCGAAGATCTCACCCTCGACGGGATGGGGACCACGGTGGTCTGCCTCCTGCTCGCCGAAGAAGGCCCCTCGACCGTCGCCCACGTCGGCGACTCCCGCCTCTATCGGCTCCGCGGAGAGGCGATCGAACAGCTGACGGAAGACCACTCCCTCGTCGCCACCCTCGTTCGCGAGGGCGTCCTCGCGCCGGAAGAGGCGCGCGAGGACCCTCGCCGCAACCAGATCCTCCGCGCGCTCGGCGTGCGGGAGGACGTCGAGGTCGACCTCGCCCGCGTCGAGCTCGACGCGGGCGATCAGTACCTGCTCTGCTCCGACGGGTTGCACGGCATGATCGAGGACGACGCCATCGCCGACGTCTGCCACGCCTACGCCCGACCCGAGACGGTGGTCGAACGGCTGATCGAAGCCGCGAACCACGCCGGCGGGACCGACAACGTGACCTGCATGCTCGCGAAGGTGCCCGCTCCGATGAAGGAGCCCGGCCTCCTCGACAAGGCGAGTGCGCTCTTCGAGTCGACCCGCTCGGTGTTCACGCGTCGACCGGCGCCCTCCGCCGAAGACGATTGATGGCGGACGCGCGCCCCCTGATCGACTGGGTACCGGAAGGCGGCCTCGCCGACGCGGACGCGATCCTGGATCGCTTCTCCCGCTGGGCCGAGGATCGCGGCCTCGAGCTCTACGACGCCCAGGAAGAGGCGCTGCTCGAGCTCATGACGAATCACCACGTGGTCCTGAGCACGCCGACCGGCTCCGGCAAATCCCTCGTCGCCGCGGGCCTCCACTTCAAGGCGATGTGCGAGGGCCGACGCTCCTTCTACACGGCCCCCATCAAGGCGCTGGTCAGCGAGAAGTTCTTCGATCTCTGCGAGACCTTCGGTGCCGAGAACGTGGGGATGCTGACCGGGGACGCCGCGATCAACTGGGCGGCGCCCATCATCTGCTGTACCGCCGAGGTCCTGGCGAACATGGCGCTCCGGCAGGGGAACGAGACCGACGCGCCCTACGTCGTGATGGACGAGTTCCATTACTTCGCGGACCGCGATCGGGGTTGGGCGTGGCAGGTCCCGCTGCTGATCCTCGAGAAGAGCCGCTTTCTCCTGATGTCCGCGACCCTCGGCAACACGGCGCCGATCGAGGAGCGGATCGAAGCGATCACCGGTCGCGACGTCGCCCACGTCCACAGCGACGAGCGTCCGGTTCCCCTCGACTGGAGCTACCGCGAGACCCCACTGCTCGAGACCGTCGAGGGCCTCCTCGCCAGTGATCGCCAGCCGATCTACATCGTCCACTTCACCCAACGCGAGGCCGCGGAGCAGGCCCAGGGCCTCACCTCGGGAAAGATCACCGACAAGGCCGAGAAGAAGGCACTGGCTGAAGCGATCGGAGACTTCCGCTTCGACTCGCCCTACGGCAAGGACGTCAAACGCTTCCTCCAGTTCGGCATCGGCCTCCACCACGCGGGCCTCCTCCCGAAGTACCGCCTGCTCGTCGAGCAGCTCGCCCAACGCGGGCTCCTCAAGGTGATCTGCGGAACGGACACCCTCGGCGTCGGCGTGAACGTCCCGATCCGGACCGTCCTCTTCACCGGCCTCTCGAAATTCGACGGGGAGAAAGTGGGGATCCTCTCCGTCCGGGACTTCAAGCAGATCGCGGGCCGGGCCGGCCGACGCGGCTTCGACACCCAGGGCAGCGTCGTCTGCCAGGCGCCGGAGCACGTGATCGAGAACCTGCGGGCCGCCGCGAAGGCCGCGGCCAAGGGCGGGGGCAAGAAGAAGGACAAGAAGAAGCCGCCGCCGAAGGGCTTCGTCTCCTGGTCGCGGGAGACCTTCGAGCAGCTCGCGGAGAAGCCGCCGGAGACGCTGCGTTCCCAGTTCAAGCTGTCCCACGCGACGCTCGTCGCGCTCCTGCAGCGCGGCGAGGAGCAAGCGCTGCCGGGATCCGGCTACCGGGAGCTGATCGCGCTGATCGACGCGAGCTTCGAATCGCCGGTCCGCAAGAAGCGTCTGCGCCGCGAGGCGGCGGTCCTCTTCCGCTCCCTGCGCAAGGCGGAGATCGTCCGGATCGAGGACGGGCGCGCGCGGGTCGATGCCGATCTCCAGCGCGATTTCAATCTCCACCACACGCTCTCGCTCTATCTGGTCGACGCCGTCGCCGCCCTGGACCCGGCGAGCGACGACTATGCGGTCGACGTGCTCAGCTGCGTCGAGGCGATCCTCGAGAATCCACGCGCCCTGCTGCAGGCACAGGTCCGTCAGAAGAAGTCCGAGCTGATCGCCGAGCTCAAGGCCGACCGCGTGCCCTACGAGGAGCGGATGGAGAAGCTCGAAGGTGTGACCTGGGACCGTCCGAACGCGGAATTCCTTCATCAGACCTTCGACGTCTTCCGGGAGCACCATCCCTGGGTCGGGGACGAAGCGCTCGCCCCGAAGTCGATCGCGCGCGAGATGTGGGAGGCGTTCCTCTCGTTCGAGGATTTCGTCAAGCGCTACGGGATCGCGCGAATGGAAGGGGTCTTCCTGCGCTATGTCTCGCAGGTGCACTCGACGCTCTCGCGCAACCTGCCCGAGAGCGCGCGCAACGACGAGGTCGAAGAGGTCATCGCCTATCTGCGCGCGATGCTCGCGCGGATCGACTCGAGCCTCGTCGAGGAGTGGGAGAGCCTCGTCCATCCCGGCGAAGCGAAGCCCTCCGAGAAGGAGGTGGTCCCGGAGCGTGCGCCCCGGCGCCTCGATCGGAAGGCCTTCGACGCGCGCGTGCGAGCAGAGCTCCATCAGGTCGTGCAGGCGCTCGCGCGAGGCGATTACGAGGGCGCCGCCGCCTGCGTGGCCGAGGGACCGGAGGCCTGGGACGCCGCGCGCTTCGAAGCGGAGCTCGCACCCGCGCTCGAAGCGCTCGGATCGATTCGCGTCGATCCGGAAGCCCGCCGCGGCCATTGGACGCGGATCGAGGCCGAGGGCGAGCTCCGCTTCGCGATCACGCAGACGCTGATCGACGATGCCGGCGAAGGCGCGGCGACGATCGAAGCTCGGGTGGATCTCGAGGCGCCGCAGATGCCGGCGGGACCGATGCTCTCGATGGCCTCGATTCGAGACTGACGCGAGCGCTGCGACGCGACGCTTTCGCTACGGAATCAACGCGGCCCGATGGAGTCGGCTCGCCTCGCCTTCCGTGAGTCCTTCGCCCTCGAGCTCGCCGAAGACCGCGAGCTCCGGACCGTCGACGCCGTCGAAGCGGGTGTCGAACGCCCGTGGATCGCCGGCGCTCGCCACGCGCGCGAGACACGCCCCGACCAGGGACTTGAGCGCGGGGCTCGACTCGCCCAGACCTTCGAAGCGGACGAGGAAGCGCGAGGCGCCCCCTTCGTACTGCCAGCGCACGGCGCGCAGCAGCCGGTCGCCGGTCTGACTCGCGGCGAAACCCGGCCCGTCACTTTCGAGACGCATCGCCGCGTCCACGACCGACGCGATCGGCGCCTCCGCGAGGAGGTCGCGCGCGATCTCGTCCGCCCACTCGACGAGTCCGGTCTCCCCGCCGAGCTGTCCCGCCGCCAGCTCGACCAGGGCCTCGACTTCGTCGATGCCGGCCCAATCGGTGACCGCGATCGAGTGCTCGACCCAGGCCCGCGCCTCCGTGGACAGCACGTCGAGATCGTCCTCGTCGAGCTTCCCGCTCTCGGTCCAATCGGCGAGACGGCGCGCGATCGGCCGGATCAGCAGGCCGGAGAATTCGACGGGCGAGGCAACAGCGGACATAGCGGGCTCCGATCCGGGGAGGAGTCCCTGGTCGGATCGGCGCCCCCGGCTCCGCGCTTGAGCGGCGCCCTCCCGCCGGGGATCAATCCTTCGCGTAGGTCTCGAGGGTCGACGTGTACTCCGGGAAGCCCACGATCGACCGCAGGTGCTCGAACGAGAAACGCGGCGGCGGTGCGCCCTTTCCGGCCAGCGCCGTGAGTGCGTCCTCCATCGCGCGCATCGCGCTCGAGAGCAGCGTGAGCGGATAGGCGGCGATCCGGAAGCCGATCTCCTCGAGCCGGGCGGGAGAGAGCTCCGGCGTGTCCCCGTCCTCCACGATGTTGGCCATCTTCGGGAGCGGGGGGAGCGCGCGGCAGAGCGTCTCCATCTCTGCCTCGCTCTGCGGCGCCTCGAGAAAGAGGATGTCGGCGCCGAGGTCCGCGAAGATCCGGCAGCGCTCGATCGCCTCCTCGAGCCCATGACCGAAACGCGCGTCGGTCCGGGCCATGATCAGGACGTCGGCCCCGGCCTCTCGAGCATCGACCGCGGCCCGCAGCCTCCGCGTCGCCTCGTCGCGGTCGACGACCTCCTTGCCCCGCGTGTGCCCGCACCGCTTCGGCGCGACCTGATCCTCGATCATCGCCGCCGCGAACCCGGCCCGCGCGTAGCCCTCGACCGTGCGGCGCACGTTCATCTCGTTGCCGTAGCCGGTGTCGGCGTCCCCGATCACCGGGATGTCGACGGCGTCGCAGACGTTGCGTCCCGTGTCGAGGATCTCGCCATAGGAGATGAGCCCGGTATCGGGCATCCCGAGACGGGCGGCCGAGACGGCGAAGCCGCTCATGAACGCGAGGTCGAAGCCCGCCCGCTCGATCATCTTCGCCGAAAGGGCGTCGAAGCAGCTGGGGGTCACGTACAGGCGGTCTTCCGCCAACAGCGTGCGCAATCGATCGGCGGGGCTTCCGGGTCCAGGCATCTCGCCTCCTCGGTCGACCGATGCGTCGGCGCACCGGGCCGGGAAGACTAGCCCGCCGGCGTCCTAGACGGACGAATCGAGCGCCATCGGCGCGCGCGGAAGCTCGACGGCGACGCTGGTGCCCCGCCCCGGCTCGGAGGACACGCGGATCTCGCCGCCGTGGGCCTTCACGATGTGATAGGAGATCGCGAGTCCGAGCCCGGTCCCCTTGCCCACCGGCTTCGTGGTGAAGAAGGGATCGAAGATCCGGTCGAGGGCTTCCGGGTCGATCCCACAGCCGTCGTCCTCCACGTGGAGGAACGCCCTTCCATCCTGGGCTGCCACGGCGACGACGACGTTGTTTCCGCCCAGCTCACCGCCGTGGGCCTGGAACGCGTTCACGAGAAGGTTCGTCACGACCCGCTCGATCTCGGCGTAGTGGCAGAGGATCTCGACGTCGGGATCCACGCGCACCTCGATCTCGATTCCGGGCGGCGCCTGGACCCGAGCGATCCGGACCGCTCGCTCCACGATCTGGTCGAGCGCGTGGGGAGCGAAGGCATCGCGTTCGGTCTCCCCGGAGAAGCCCGCGACCTCGCGCACGATCGAGAAGATCCGGTCGGCGCCTTCGACGCACTCGTCGACCAGCTCCCGCCCCTCTTCGATCGCCTCGCCGCACTCCTCGTCCACGCCGGCCAGGTAGGCGAGATCGCCCGCACTGCCCCAGTCGAGGGCGAGACCGGTGAACTCGTCCTGGAGTCGCGCCGCCGGCTCTCTGATCGAGGTGGAGATCGCGGCGGAGAGGTCGCCGACGGCCGCGAGACGCGCGGAGACGACGAGCTGCCGCTGGAGCGAGACGATCTCGCGTCGATCACGCAGCACATAGGCGGACCCGAAATGGCGACTGCGCCCCTGACAGGGCACGGGTGCCGACAGGACGACGGGCACGATCTCCCCGATCCGGGTGCGAACGTGCGCCAGGCGCGACCCCTCGTTGCTGGGCGATCGCCTCGCGGCCGAGGACAGCTCGGGGAGCCACCTCTCGGCGAGCTGTCCGAGGACCCTCGGTTCGGGCTCTCCGACCCAGCGGAGAAAGGCCCGGTTCGCGTCACGGATCCGCCCCTCGTCGTCGACGAGGATCACCCCGTCCTCGAGGGTGTCGAGGATCTCGCGGGCGAAGGCCTCCGCCGAGATCAGCGAGTGTCCGAATCGACGCAGCGCCCAGGTCACCGCAAGCCCGACCCCCGCCAGCAGCGCGGTCGTGACGCCCACCGCTTCGACGCCCGCGATCGGGAGCGCGACCGCGGTCAGGGTCCCGCAGACGAGCGCGGTCGAGATCCCGAAGAAGACGATCCGGGCGAGGAGCTGCTGCCCACCGCCGTCCCCGCTTCGGAGCACGCTCCGCCAGGAGGCGAGCACGGCGACCAGCGGGGTCGCCATCAGCAGGTAGGCCGCGGCCATGCCCGGGCCGAACTCCGCGTTCCAGCCGATCGAGATCTCCCGAGCACCTCGAATCACCAGGTCGGTGCCGGTCGCGATCGGAAGCAGGATCACGAGCCCCGCATAGCAGATCGGGAGCAGGCGACGGAGCGCACGGCTGTCCATGGTCGACAGGGTGAGCGAGGCATGCGCGCACAGCGTGCCGAGGGGAATCCAGCCGATCGACATGAACCGGAGATAGCGCGTGGCCGTGTCGGGATCGGCGGTCTGGTAGAGGAAGAACTCGAGCAGCGCCCAGTAGGCGTTGCAGAGGAGGAAGGCTGCGATCAGCCGATTCGCCTTGAGGCCGTGGTCGCGGGCGAGCAGACCGGCCGCGAGGGCGACGGACACGACGGCGCAAGCGGCCTTGAAGAGTGAGAAGGCCATCATCGAAGCGCCTCCTCCTCGCCCCACGCGACGAGCGGAATCGCGAGCTCGATGCGGAGCGCGGACGGGCCGCCCTCGGTGACCGCGAGCCGCCCTCCGAGCTGCTGAATCAGCTCGGCCGTCGTCGTCAGACCGAAGTCCGGCGGGTCGACGCTCGCGGGAACCACGGCCCCGACGGATTCGAGGCGGGACCGGAGTGCGGCCCCCGACGCGTCGAGCGGCTGGGCGGCGAGGCCGACGGTGAGCTCGCGCCCGTCCGTCCGGAGGGCGACGTCGATCGACCCGCCCTTCTCCGTCCCTTCCGCCAGCGATCGAAGCAGCACGAGCAGGATCTGCTTGAGCTCCTGACCTGCGTCGAAGCGATCGTCGACGGAGACGTGGACGATCTGCAGGGCAACGTCTTCGCCGCGCTGCATGCGCGCGAGACGAAGCGCGCCCTCGACGATGGCCTCTGGATCACGACCGCCCTGACCCGCTCCGCCCACGTGCGCGAACTCCCGGACGTCGACGACGACCTGCGCGACGTGATCGAGGCGCGCGCGCGCCCGCGCGACCCGCTCGTCGACCCGGTCGAACACGCCGGTCTGGTCGAGGCCGATCGTCGAACCGGAAGCGGCCCGGCGCAGCTCCTCCGTCCGCTCGGCGAGCAGGTTCAGGTCGGCACGGACGAAGGCCACGGGATTGTTCACCTCGTGGGCGATGCCCGCGGCGAGCTCACCGATCGCCGCGAGGCGACCCGAGGAGAGGAGCTTCCGCCGGAGGTCGTCGATCTCGCGACGATCGCGGACCGCGACGACGACGCCGACGGCACGGCCGCTGCGACTGCGTGCGATGCTCGAGGAGAGCGAGACCGGGAAGGACGTGCCGTTCGCTCCGTGCAGACTCGACGCCCGATCCTCGACGCCCTCGAGAATCCGATCGAGGGGCGCATCGAGCAGTCGCGACAGAGAGAGGCCGACGAGCTCCACGGGCGGACGACCGGCCATCTCCGGGAAGCGGGCATTGGTCGTCAGGATGCGGCCCTCGAGGTCGACGAGGGCGACCCCGTCCCGGAGCTCCGCGAGGATCTTCCGCGCGACGCCCCGCGGCGTGAGCATCAGGTCCTCGGTCTCGTGGAGAACCAGCATCCAGACCATGGCCGAGGCCAGCGCGGCGCCGAGCGCGCCGAGGCGCGGAACGGGGATCTCGAGGAGCGGAAGCAGGAGCTCCGTCGGCATCGCGATCCCGATCGACAGCCCCATGCAGACGCGCAGCCCGAATACGCGCTTCCGGTCGGCGGCCGCGTTGCCCTCCCGCGGCCGGATCCGCGCGGCGAGAACCGCCGAGTAGACCGGCAGGATCAGCCCGATCGGGATCAGGGCGATCGAGACCGGGCCGTAGCGCGGCATCCAGCCATACCAGGTGGGAACCATCTCGAGGATCACCCCGGGCATGAACGCCGCACCGACGCCGATCGCGAGGCAGACGACCGCCGAGCGAATGACCAACCCCTCGAGCCGCGCGCGGGACTGCGGGAGCATCTGCGCCACGACCCAGAGCACCGAGGGCCCCACCAGGAGCGGACCGACGTGCGCCCAGGCCATGAAGCGCAGCGCCCGCTCGGCGTCGGTCTCCATGCTGGTCAGCAGGTCGACCAGGGCCCAGAGCCCGATCGACCCGAAGAGCGCGCCCATCGATCGCGTGGCGCGACGCTCGGAGTCCCAGGCGAGCGAGACCGCAGCAAACGCCGCCGACACGAGAATCGCCATCAAGGGAAGGACCGAATAGTCGACCACGGGATCTCCGGGACAGGGCTCCGGCAATCTCATCGGGTTCGGTCCGGACGCGCTTGACGAATCCGGGCGCCGCTGCGTCCCGGCTGCGCATCGAATGCGCGCCGGACGGGCCGGCGGTCAGGTCAGGACCGCCGATCCGGGATTCTCTACCCTGCGTGCCTCATGCACAGCGCACTCGAAGAGCTCCTTGCCACCCTCGATCTCGAAGCCCTCGAGCTGAACCTCTTCCGCGGCCAGCAGCCCGACGAGGACCGCCAGCGGGTCTTCGGCGGACAGGTCGCCGCCCAGGCCCTCGTCGCGGCGGGCCGGACCGTGGAGGGCCGCGTCCTCCACTCGCTCCACGCCTACTTCCTGCGCCCCGGCGATCCGCGGATCCCGATCATCTACCAGGTCGAACGCACCCGCGACGGGCGCACCTTCACGACCCGACGCGTGAGCGCGGTCCAGCACGGCCGACCGATCTTCACCCTCAGCGCGTCCTTCCAGATCGAGGAGGAGAGCTTCGATCACCAGAAGAAGATGCCCGAAGTGCCCGAGCCGGAGTCCCTCGAGGACTGGCAGACGAACATGCGGAAGACGATCGCAGCGCGTTCCGACCGCGACTCCCACCGCAACCTCGAAGAGTGGGTCGAGCGCCCCCGCGCGATCGAGAGCCGGCACGTCGAGCCGATGGACTATTTCGGCGGCGTCCAGCCCCCGACCCACGACATCTGGCTCCGAGCCGTCGGCGCGCTCCCCGACGATCCGCTGATCCACCAGTGCATCGTGGCCTACGCATCGGACATGACGCTCATCGACACGGCCGCGAGACCCCACCCGATCGACCTCTTCGACGCGGGCCTCGAGACCGCGAGCCTCGACCACGCGATGTGGTTCCATCGCCCGCTCCGCGCAGACGAGTGGCTCCTCTACTCGCAAGAGAGCCCGTCGATGTCCGGCGCCCGCGGGCTCACCAACGGCCACTTCTTCCGGCGCGACGGCGTGCTCGTCGCCTCCGTCGTCCAGGAAGGGCTCTTCCGCACGAAGAACTGACGAGCCCGCGCCCGGCGCCGGCCGGCGGCGCCGCCGATGCGCCGGGCCCGCCGCCGCGGCGGGCCCGTTCGCCGCCCCGCCCACGCGCCAGGTGCGATGCGAACGCGGCGGGCAGTCGGTGAGTGCTCCGACCGCACGAGCGGCAGGCGCGCCCGGATCGGCGCGAACGCGCCGGTGCCTGCACGGCGAGCAGTCTGCCGCACACGCGAGCACCCGGGTCGTGCAGGGAATCGCCCAGATCTGCCCGTCCGCCGGGCAGGTGTGATGCGCCCATGAGCAATCCGCGCCTCCGGACACGAAATCCACGACCCCGGTTGTGCCTCTATCGGCTCAACTGAGCTGCGAGAACCGGAGGATCCACCCGAGACGGAATTGGCACGGGCCTTGCTCATAGGTGTGACAACCGTTTCGAGCGATCGCCGTCAAGGGGACGGGGAACCCACGCGAGTCAGCGCTCGAAGCAAAGAAAATGTCCCACACCCGATCCAAAACCCCACTGGAGTCCAACCCCATGTCCCGGAAGTTTCTTCTCACCGCGGCGATGGTCGCCTGCAGCCTCGCGCCGAGCGTCGCGATGGCCGACGAGATCTCTCCCGCACTCTTCACGGCGAACAACGTCTGGATGATGTTGGCCGCCGCGCTCGTGTTCATCATGCACCTCGGCTTCGCCATGGTCGAGTCGGGTCTGACCCGCGCGAAGAACACGACGAACATCCTGTTCAAGAACACGTTCATCATCTGCGCGGGCATCCTGACCTACTTCCTGTGCGGCTTCAATCTGATGTACCCCGGCGAGTTCAACGGCTTCTTCGGCTTCGCCGGCTTCGGCATCGGCGCCGGCTTCGAGGAAGGCGCGAACACGCCGGCCTACGCGGACGGTGGCTACACCTACTGGACCGACTTCCTCTTCCAGGCGATGTTCGCGGCGACCGCCGCGACGATCGTCTCGGGCGCGGTCGCCGAGCGCATCAAGCTCGGCTCCTTCATGATCTTCTCCGCGATCTTCGTGGCGCTGGTCTACCCGATCGCGGGCTCCTGGAAGTGGGGCGGTGGGTTCCTCGACGGCATGGGCTTCTACGACTTCGCCGGCTCGACCCTCGTGCACTCCGTGGGCGGCTGGGGCGCGCTGATCGGCGCGCTCGTCCTCGGCCCGCGCCTCGGCAAGTACACGAAGCAGGGCGCGATCATGCCGATCCCCGGTAGCTCGATGCCGCTGACCACGGTCGGTGTCTTCCTGCTCTGGCTCGGATGGTTCGGATTCAACGGCGGCTCGGTGCTCTCGGCCGATCCGACCCTGACCTCCTTCACCCTCGTCACGACCTGTCTCGCGGCGGCCGCGGGCGGCATCGGCGCGATGATCGCGTATACGTTCATCAGCTCGAAGCCCGATCTCTCGATGGCCCTGAACGGCATCCTCGCCGGTCTCGTGGGCATCACGGCGGGTGCGGACGTCATCAACCCGAACATGGCGATCGTCGTCGGCGTGATCGCCGGCATGCTGGTCGTCGGCTCGGTCGTGACCTTCGACAAGCTCAAGATCGACGACCCGGTCGGTGCGATCTCGGTCCACCTCACCTGCGGCATCTGGGGCACTCTCGCGGTCGGCATCTTCTCGACCAACCCCGAGCACAGCATCGTCACCCAGGCGATCGGCGTGGCGGCCTACGCGGTCTTCACGGTGGCCTGTGCCGCGGCGATCTTCCTCACGCTCAAGGCGACCGTCGGTCTCCGGGTCAGCGAAGAGGAAGAGCTCGAGGGCCTCGACCTCGGCGAGCACGGCATGCACGCCTACGACCTCGCGGGCTCCCCGGGCTTCATGGAAGACTCGGGCCCGCCGGCCGGCGCGCGCCTCGCCACCAGCTCTCTCGCAACGAGCGAGAACTAAGCATCCCTACCCCCGTCACCGGGGGGCGTGAAGCGTCCCCCGGTGACCCTCCCCCGAAGACTCGGGAACGGAGTACCAAGCCATGAAGAAGATCGAAGCGATCATCAAGCCCTTCAAGCTCGACGACGCAAAAGAGGGCCTGGCCGCCGCTGGCATCCAGGGCCTGACCGTCAGCGAAGTGAAGGGCTTCGGGCGACAGAAGGGACACACGGAGCTCTACCGCGGAGCGGAGTACGTGGTCGACTTCCTCCCCAAGCTGAAGCTCGAAGTCGTCGTCGCCGACGACATGGCGGAGAAGGTCGTCCTGGCCCTCCAGGAAGCCTGCCAGACCGGCAAGATCGGTGACGGCAAGATCTTCGTCCTGCCCGTCGAGGACGCGGTCCGGATCCGGACCGGCGAGCACGGCGACGCGGCGGTCGACGCAGGCGCGAGCTAGTCGAACCACCGCCGCTTCGGCACGAAACGGGGCCGGCGTTCCTTCGGGAGCGCCGGCCCTTCTCGTTGCGGGCGACGGCAGGGAGTCCCGACCGCGAAGGCCTGCTCAGAAAACTAGACGTGGACCGATGATTGCGCCTCTCTCGACCGCACCCAGATAGGAGACGCCTCCTCCCGTCCCATCTCTCTAGATCGCGAACCTCGCCCGATGCTCTCGGCAGTGCTCGATCGCCCGCGTCCGGATCCGACCGAAGTAACACTCCGCCAGCCAGCCCCGGACCGAAGCGATCCGCCCCGCGAACAGCCGCTCACGAAGCACGTCCTTCACCTCCAGCGCCCGCCTCGTGATCCCCAACGCCTGCGCCGGTGTCCCTTTCCTTCGGTTTTCCGACCGATCCTTCATGTAGTTTCGCCA
>JANSYR010000023.1 GCA_024742285.1 bacterium
CCGGTCCTCAGCCATGCGTGCCGAAAGCTTGCGGCCCTGGGTCAAGCACTACAATCATGAGCGACCCCATCGCTCGCTCGGCAAGAAGACGCCTATGCAGCGGCTCAGGGAATACCGTCAACAAGCTGCTTAGGTCCCACAGCTAGTCGCTCTCGTGCGCGGATGCAGCGCGCGCTCAGTCGCCGGTCACGTGGACGACGACGGTGCGCGGGCCCGGCGCGTCGCGGTGCTCCCAGAGGTAGACCCCCTGCCAGGTGCCGAGGACGAGGCGCCCATCGGCCACGGGGATCGAGAGCGACGTCGCCGTCAGCGCCGACTTCACGTGGGCAGGCATGTCGTCCGGCCCTTCGAGGGTGTGCGTGAAGAGCGCGTCCCCTTCCGGCACCAGGCGTGCGAGCCAGCGCTCGAGGTCCCGCCGCGCCGACGGGTCCGCGTTCTCCTGGATCACGAGGCTCGCCGACGTGTGCTGAACGAAGAGCGTGCAGAGCCCGTCGACGATTCCGGCCCGGTCCACGCGGTCGACGACCTGGTCGGTGAACTCGAAGAGTCCCTGCCCCTTCGGCTGAACCCGGATCCGATCGATCACCGATGGCTCGATCCCGAGCTAGTCGGAGCGATCGGTCGAGCGTCGCACGTCCGACTGGCTCGACGGCGCGGCGCGGCGTCGTCCGCCGGCGCGAACGGCGCGCAGGGGCTCGAGGTCCGCGACGAGGAACGGGCGGGTCACGCCATTCTCGCCGTCGATGGCGACCTGATGTCCGAGCACCGCCACGCCGTTCGCCTGGGAACTCGGGGCATCGGAAACGGTTCCGCGGGCGCCGGTGTACTCGTGGTTCGGGTTGATCACGCGGACGCGGTCGCCGCGTCGGAACGGGGAGCTCATCGGGGATCCTCTCGGCACCGAGCGGGGGGACGGACCCGGTGTGGGTCGGAGAGTGTTGCAGATCTCGGTGCGGATCGGGAGTCGCACCGATTCAGCGGGCGTCGACCTCGCTGACGAGCGGCGACGGCGTGCCCACGCTCGTCATCCAGAGCTGATGGACGGCGCGGGTGGCCGCGACATGGAGCTGGCGGCGGGAGGCCGGCGTGTCGGGGTAGTTCTTCGCGTCGACGTCGAGCACGATCACGTAGTCGAACTCGAGGCCCTTCACCTGGGTGACCTCGGTGACCTCGATGCCGGCCTTGAAGGGGAATTCCCCGTCGCGGATCCGACGCAGGCGCGGAAGCTCCGCCCGGGCGAGCCCCTCGTAGTAGAGGTCGCTGGCGTTCGCGCTCGGCGTGAGCACGGCGACGCTCGCCAACGGCTCCGCAGCCATCAGGTCCCGCAGCACGTCCGAAAGGAAGGCGACGCAGGCACCGCGATCGGTCATCCGGAAGAGCTCGACCGGCGGACCGTCGCGCGTCGTCACGACCTCTTCGTCCTCCTGCAGGTCGCCGAGGAGCGACGTCGCGAACTGCATCACTTGCGCCGAGGAGCGGTAGCTGACCTTGAGCGTCTCGATCTCCGCGCCGCCGACGCCGAGCTCGGTGAAGAAGCCCGACCAGCTGGTGAAGCCCGAGTTCTCCATCAGGTGCTGCTGGGTGTCGCCGGAGAGCGTGATGCTCGACTCGCGCTCCATGCACTCGAGCAGGACCCGGACCTCGATCGGCGCGAAGTCCTGGACCTCGTCGATCGCGATGTGGCGAAGTCGGAGCGGGCGCTTGCCGCGCTGGAGGGGGCCCACCCGCCGCTGCCACGCGCGCAGGAGCAGCGCGTCGTCCTCCGCATCGAGGCCTGCGTCGGCTTCCTCGTCGCCGGCCTGGAACTCCGAGATCGCCTCGAGGCGCCGACGGTTCCAGTCGACGAAGCGATCGAGCTCGCCGTCGCTGAAGGTATCCGGCGCGACCTCGGCGAACACGTCGCCGAGGAGCGCGCGTTGCGTGAGGACGCTCGCCCAATCGTCCGTCGCCTGCTCGGCGGTCCGCGGACCGGCAACCCGCGCCACCTGCCGTTCGAGCGCGACGTCGAGGCCCGAGTGGAGCTTGATCCGCTGGACGACCGCCGGCGTGTCGTCCCGTTGCGCCTTGGGAAGTCGTTGGAAGTGGCGCTTGCGTTCCTCGAGGATCCAGTCGCGATAGGTCGTGATCCGTACACCCTCGAGTCCCAGGGAAGGCAGGACGTGGGCGACGTAGCGAGCCAGCGCGCGCGAGAAGACCACCACGAGGGTATCCGGACCGTCGATCCGCTCGTCGGCGTAGGCGAGGTAGGCGATGCGGTGCAGCGCGACCGTCGTCTTGCCCGAGCCGGCGCTTCCGCGGATCACCAGGTAGCCGGCCGCCGGTCGTGTGATCAGATCGAACTGGGTCGGGTCGATCAGGCTCGTGATCTCGGGGAGATGTTTGTCGGCCCGGAGCGCCTCGCCGGTCCGGTCTTCGCCCATGCGTCGGGAGAGATCGAGGGAGTCTTCGTCGTAGCGAAGCGCCGCCGCTTCGCCCCCGGCGAGTCGAGGGGTCCCCATCTCGTCGCGGCGCCAGCCGGAGGGGGAATCGGGATCCAGGCTGTAGTCCCCTTCCGGCGCCTGGACCCGTTCGAGCACTCCGTCGCGGATGCGCACCATCCGTCGAGCCAGGACCTCGCCCGAGCGCTCCCGCCCGGAGATCTCCTCGTCGAAGTCCTCGCCCTGCCGGTAGCTGTAGAAGATCTTGCTGATCGGCGCGTCTCGCCAATCGACGATCCGCAGGCCCTTCTCGAGACAGGTCGTGTGCCCGAGGTAGAGGTCGCGTCTGCGGCCCTCTTCCTCGAGACGCAGGTGCGCGAAGTACGGGGACGCTGCATCGACCTGGACGGCCTGCCCCGCACGACGCAGCTGGTTCAGAATCGCCGACTGGTTGTGGTACTGCTCGGTGAGGGCCGAGAGATCCTTGTTCTCGTCGCCCGAGAGCAGCCGTTCCCGGATCCGCTCGAGCTCCTTCACGATGGGCGCTTCACTCGCGGTCTTCGCGGGCGGGAGCTCGGCGAGCCGGCGCGAGACGTCCTCGAGCGCTTCGAGCTCCTCTCGAACGACCTGATCCGGCCGATCGTCCATCGCTGGCTGCCCCCCTGCCTCGCGCATCGCGCGCCACCCCTGGCACGCGGGTCGCCCCGGGGAACGGCATCCGCGCTCCGCACGAGGCCGCCGCGAGGCGGTCTCTGTTTATACGCGCTTTTGCGGGGACTGCCTAGCCTGAAAGAGGTGGCGCTCAGTCGGCCGCAGCGGGGACACGGCGGCTCGTCAATCGACGAGGATGTCGCGCTGCTCCGGCGGCCGGACGCCGAACTTCAGGGGGGTCCGATACTCGGCATCGGCGGTGTAGCCGATCCATCCGCCGCCCAGTCCGGCGGCCTCGGTCGCCTGTCGCGCGGTTCCGTAGGCCTCGAAGCTGTCGTTCCAGACGTGGAACTTCACGAAGTCCCGCCCGGGAACGCGTCGGGCGAGCCATCGCCGCCAGGCTTCGCTCGTCGTCAGGCCGGTCGGATCGATTCCGCGCTCCGCAGGCGGCCAGTCGAGCCGGACCCAGGAAGGCGTGCCCGGCTCCAGGAGCCAGCGGAATCCGTCGCTTCCGATCCGGCGCTTGCGCAGGTAGAGCGCTGCGGACTCGAACTCGTCGAGGCGGAAGCTCGCGCCGGATTCCTCGATCTTGAGCAGTCGACCCAGCGCGTTCTGCCCTGCCTCGAAGAGCGCCTTGCGATCGACGGGGAAGATCCGGCCGTGACGGACGAGCACCCAGGATTCGAGTCCGCGCTCGACCCGCGGATCCGGCAGGCGGGCCACCCGCTCCTTCGAAACGGACCGAAGGGCATCCTCCCGGACCCGCTGGTCGTCGAGGGCGCGCTGCGTCTCCGCGTTCTCGCGTCGGATCGACGAGAGCAGGCGGAAGCGGGCTTCGATCTCCTCTGGCGGGGCCCCGAGCTCCGGATCGAACTCGTCGAGCGCCTCCAGGATCTCCTCGGCGACGGCGAGCCCCTCGTCGTCGGACGGGATTCCCCGGGCCTCGAGGGCGGCGCTCCGTGCGTCGAGCGCAGCGCGGCGCCCGGGGATCGTGGCCACGAACTCGCGCTCGGCCTCGAACTGCTCCGCGCGCCGCTGGAGCACCCGGTCGAGGGCACCGCCGAGCTCGATCTGCGTCAGCGCGAGCACGATCACCAGGATGCCGACCACGTTGGACAGGGTGTCGACCAGGGGCCCCAGGTTGTCCGCCACGGTACGACGTTTCACCGGCTGGCCTCCGCCCGGCGAAGCAGGCGCCAGTCGAGCTCGCCGTCGCCCGGCAGCGGGAGCCGGGCCACGCGGATGCCCGCCTTCGCAGCCACGCGATGCACCGTCCTCGACGAGGGGATCCCGTCCGGTCGCACGAGCAGCACGAGCAGCGCGGACGGCTCCGCGCGCACCCGCCGCAGGTAGCGCCCGAGGTCCCCCTCCATCGCGATCGCCTCGTTCGGCACGAAGTAGCGGAAGTCGTCGCTGACGCGGAGCGCGGTGATGCCCGCCTCGTCGCACTCGATGAAGAAGGGCTGCCAGCGCGCGGAGAGGTCGGTCGGATCGATCAGGATCGGCAGGGTCTCGCGTCTCGATTCGAGGACCGCCAGCGTCGTCGCGACGTCCCCCTGCTCGTCCGCCAGGTGCTCGGCCTCCGTTCGCGCTTCCACGAGCGCCTCTTCGATGGCGCGGGCGCGCCCGGCCGCTCGCAGCCGTGCGACGATCTCGTCGAGCTCCGCGTCCGCCGGGAGACCGAGGGCCGGGAGCGCGGCGTCGACCGCCGCCCACCGCTCGAGCGCACGTTCCGCCCGGGCGAGCTCGACTTCGAAGCGCGCCCGCTCGCGAGCGAGTTCGGAGCGCCGCTCGCCGTCCTCGACGTCCGCTGTCCGGGTCGTGTCGACCGCGGCCAGGGCCATCACCGCGAGCAGGACGATGAGCGCGCCGATCGTGCACGCGAGGACGCTCATGAACGGAAAGAGCGCCGACGGCAGTCCCTCCCGCCGCGCCATCGGCTAGTCGCCCGCTCCGCGGCCGGCAGCACCGACGTGATCGAGGAGCTTCGTCGCGAGGGCCGCGATCGCCGCGTCGTCCGCCCCGTTCTCCCGAAGCCGCGGCACCAGCCACTCCGCGCAGTAGTCGTCGACGGCGCCGACGAGTCCCTCTTCCATGCGCTGGACGATGCTCGCCGGGAACATGATGACGATGCTCAACACGAGGGCCAGCAGGGTCGTGTCGAAGGCGACGCCGAGCCCGCCGGTGACGGAGCCGATCGAGGTCTTGAGCCCGTCGAGACTCGCGGCGGCTTCGAGGCTCTCGGAGAAGCCCCCGACCGCCGCGCCGAGGCCGAGGACCGTGCCGATGAATCCGAGGGTCGGGACGGCCCACACGAAGACGCGGACGAGCGCGTAGCTCGCGTCGACCCGCCCTTCGTCCGCCGCGGACTCGGCGGACAGGAACTCGAGGACGGCCGAGACCCGCGGCCGGACCTCGAATTGCCGGAGCGCCCGGTCGAGGCGGGCGACGAGGAAGCCCTCGGCGGCCGCGCCGGCACGGGTGGTGAGCTCCCGCCGCAGGTCCCCTGCGCGGTCGGGCCGGATCCCGCGCTCGGACTCCGCTGCGAAGAGGTCGACGTCGAGGATCCTCGCCTCCGACTGCAGCCGGGCCCAGCGGGCGCCGATCAGGAGCAGCGCCCAGGCGGAGGCGCCGGTGATCAGGACCGGAACGAAGCCGCGCTCGAGGAAGAGTTCCCCGACCCGGCCCGTCGGGACGACCTGCAGCAGGCCGTAGAAGACCCCGGTGAAGACGATCGCCCCGACCGCCGGCGGCCAGTCCGGTCCCTCACCGGGGGCGCGACGCGGGCGCAGACGGCTCGCGCCGGAGGCGCCCGCTTCGAGCTCCGACGCCAAACAGGATTGTCCGCAGTGCGTACAACGGAATACCCCGTGCTCGCCGGAAGACTCGAGCGCGGGTCGATCACAATGCGGACAGGGCCGGGACATCTCGCCTCCACCAACTCGCGGATAAGACTAGGCCCTCCCCGACGCGGCCGCCGCGATCGGGACCCCGACGCCGATCGGGCGTCGCGCTAGCCTGCGCCCGATGCCCCGCTCCGACGTGCCCACCCGCGCCCAGCTCACGCGGATCCTGGACCTCCCCTCCAATGCGAGCGAAGCGTCGATCGGGGTCGCTCTCGATCGACTGCTGGCCGCCCTGCGCGCGCGACGCGAAGCGGACGAGACCGAGGGGCCCGAGCGACGGCGCCTCGACGAGGAGATCGCGCGGCTCGAGGCAGCGAGACCGATTGCCCGCGCCGTCGGAACGCCGGACCGCCTCCCCCTGATCGGTGCGCTGCTCGGAACGATCGCGGGCCTCGCCGCGCTCTTCTTCTACTCCGGCGGACCCGACGACACTCGAGCGCCCCTACGCACTACGCTCGCGCTCTCGCAGAAGCCGAGGCTCGAGCTCGAAGGTCCGCTGCCGGCCGCGACCCTCCGGATCTACGACGCGGACCGCACGCGCATCGTCGCCGAGATGCGCGCCGAGGGCGCCGTCCACGAGCTCGACCGCGGACGCTTCGCCCTCGAAGTGACGCGCCCGGACTGTCCCGACGCCTGGACGCGATCCGTCTACTTCGGACCCGGGACCGTCCACCGCTTCGCGCCGACGCTGTGTACCGGCGAAGGTCGACTGATCGTCCGGGCCAACGTGCCCGATGCCGAGGTGAAGATCGACGGCGCCCCGTTCGGAGCGCCGGGCGACGTCGCACACACGCTCTCGGTCGGCGAGCACGAGGTCGTCGTCGAGCGGGACGGGTTCCGTCGCTGGGTCGAGCGAGTCCGTATCCGACCGGAGGCCCGCGTCGAACTGACGGCCCTCCTGTTGCCGGAGCGCGAACCGGCACTCCGTGCGCGAAGGCTCGATCTCGGCTTCGACGCGAAGGCGCTCGCGCCGCCGCCTCCTCGGGCCCCGACCCCGTTCGACATGGGGGATCTCGCGGAGTCGATCGCGCCGGACACCCGACGTCCCGTGACCCGGCTGCTCGAACGCGAGGGGCTCGGCGGGCTGCCGGACGGAGGCTCCACTGCCTGGCACGACCGCGTCCGACGGGAGTTCCTGAACCGCTTCGACAGCGACGCGTCGGGTCGGATCGATCGCTTCGAGGAGAGCGAGTCGATCTCCTGTACCTGGTGGCGGGAGACCGAGCAGAGCTTCGACGAGGGAGGCCTCGGCCTCTCGATGGCGCGCTACTACGGATTCGACGGCAGCGAATGGCATCCGGGCGCCCTCGGCTTCGAGCGCAGCGTCCGGGGCGTCGCCTACGAGCGGATGCGCGGCTGCGGACTCCAGGCGCAGGCGACGGGCATGGCGAAAGCCCGGATCTAGGGGGAAACCCCGAAGGCTTCGTCATGAACCCCGTAAACCCTCGGCATTCCTACCGAAAATCTGCTCGTTTCCCCCGATACCGTGAAATCCCGGGATCCCTACCTTGAAACTCCCGATTCGATGGTTTTCAAGAGATCCAGTGCGTAAGGATCGATCAAGGGGGGAATCATGGTCAGTATCGTGGTGGCAGACGATCACAAGATCGTCCGAGAAGGACTCATCCGTTTGCTGGAGGCGCGGGAAGACTTCACCGTGGTCGGTGAAGCCGCGAACGGCGAGGAAGCGGTCCAGCTCGTCATGGAGAAGCGACCCGACATCGTCCTGATGGACATCAACATGCCCAAGCTCTCGGGCATCGACGCGACGCGGCAGCTCGGAAAGGCCGGCTGCCAGTCGAAGATCCTCGTGCTCTCGATGCACGAGAGTCGTGCCTACGTCGAGGAAGTGCTCCGCGCGGGCGCTTCCGGCTACGTCGTCAAGAACTCCGCTTCGAAGGACGTGCACAACGCGATCGATGCGGTGCGCGCCGGGGCCTCGTACCTGTCGCCGGCGATCACCCAGCAGGTGGTCGACGCGATCGCGCGACCGGGGGATGCGGGACCGTCCGGGGTCTCGATGCTCACCGAGCGCGAGCGCGAGGTCCTGAAGCTCATCGCCGAGGGGCTTTCCTCGAAGGAGATCGCTTCCGACCTGGGCGTGTCGCTCAAGACGATCGACTCGCACCGCTCCAACCTCATGGAGAAGCTCGACATCCACAAGGTCTCCGGGCTGGTTCGCTTCGCGATCCGCGCGGGTCTCGTCGAGCCGTAGGTCGAAGCAGACCGTCTCTCGACGCGGTGTCGAATCACGCCGCGCGAGCGAGAAGCCCGTCCCCGGCCCCGGCCGAGGGCGGGCTTCCGTCGTTTCGGGGTCCGGGGAGATCGGCCTAGCGAAGCGGACGCAGGTCGACGCGTCGATTGTAGAGCTTGTCCTGCGCGTTCTCTTCGACTTCGCGCAGCGGCTCGGACGCACCGAAGCCGCGCGCGACGAGTCGGCTCTGGTCGAGGCCGTGCTCCTCGACCAGGTAGTCTCGGGCCATCTGCGCGCGGGCCTCCGAGAGCGGCTGGTTGACCGCGGCGTCGCCGTCCTGGTCCGTGTGTCCACCCAGCATGAAGCGCATGCTGTCGTAGTCACCGCCGCGGAGTGCTTCGGCGAGCTCGTCGAGGCTCGCGCGGGACTCGTCGGTCAGCCGGGCGCTGTTCTTCGGGAAGTGGATCTCGAAGTTGATGCGCGGCGTCCGCTGGACGGCGACCGTCGTCCCTTCTCCGGCTTCCAGGGATCGCATCGCGGACAGCGCCTCCGCGATCACGTCCGCGTCCATGTTCTCCTTGGAGAGATACATCTGGCCCGAGACGGTCTCGATTCGCCCCGAGCCGCTCGGCGGCGCGAGCGCCTCGTAGAGACGCGCGTTGATCGCGTCCGCGTCGGCGCCGCCCTCCGCCCCGGCGGAGCCTGCCGCGAGCGACAGCGCGAGGCCGATCGCGCAGGCGATCCGCCTTCGCACGATCGTCCGACGGGAGCGCTGAAAGAGTCCGTTTCGCATGATCCCGGTTCCCCTGATGCGCCCAGACCATGCCCCAGACGGCTCCGAGCGGCGAGCGCGCGAGCCGAACGAAGCCACGGCCGGGCGTCCCTCGAACGGAGGTGCCGAAGCGTTCGCTGTCGGTTCCGCGAGGGGTGCCTCCCGGCGGGGGCATCCCCCCTCGTCGAACGGACGCCCCTCAGATCGGCGGTGCGGGTCGCTCGAGGACTTCCTCGCCGTGCACCAGCCGATCGACGTGGTGGCCCTTGAGCTCTCGCTTCTCGAGGAGTGCTTCGGCGAGCTCCTCGACGGTGCTCCAGACGGGCACGAGCAGGCGTTCGGCCTCCTCGCAGTACTCGGTGTAGAACTGCTCCGCCGGGCGCTCCAGCCCGATCAGCTTCGCCATCCGCGCGAGCTCTTCCCGACCGCGGCGGGCGGCGCCCAGCCAGCGGGTCCAGAGCAGCTCGGACTCGAGATCGACGGGGTCGAAGCGACCGTCACGGAGCGCGATCCGCTCCGCGGCGATCCCGGCGTAGGCGAAGACGCCGTGGGAATCGATCAGCTTGTCGGGGACGACGCCCACCTGCTCGCCGCGGCGCCGACCCGCCGGCGGACGGCAGTCGATCGGAAGCGGCATGCCCGAGAACGTGACGACCTCTCCCTCCCCGGCTTCGGCGTCGATGACGGCATGCTTCAGAACGTTCGGCCCGTACAGGACCTCACAAACCGTTGCGCGGCCGGCTTCCCGGTAGGCCACGCGCGCCAGAGCATTCGTCGACATCCATCCCCCTCGATTCACTGGAGCCACATTCCCCATCGGACAAACACCGCCCTGGCTTGAACGACAAAGCGCTGGAATTCCGGGGAGTCCGGGCCTTGCCTGCGCGAAACCGGCGCCCGCTCGAGGCGTGTGCGACTCTGCGCGGGACCGACGAGGGAGGCGACCTGCAGATGCGCGACGAGGCACGACTGGAGGATCTGGGAGGTGGGATCTTCGCCTGGCTGCAGCCCGACGGGTCGTGGGGCCTCGCGAACGCGGGCCTCGTTTCGGACGGCGGGAGCAGCCTGCTGGTCGACACGCTCTACGACCTTCCGCTGACCCGGCGGATGCTCGAGGCGATGGCGGACGCCACGCCCGCGGCGCGCAAGATCGACACCCTGGTCAACACCCACGCGAACGGGGACCACTGCTTCGGCAACCAGCTGGTCGGCGACGCCCGGATCATCACGTCGACGGCGACCGCAGGCGAGTGGGACGAGGTCCCGCCCGAGATGATGACGCGCATGCTCGCCGCGGCCGACCAGATGGGCCCGGTCGGCGAGTTCGTGAAGAAGGCCTTCGGCGCGTACGAATTCGAGGGACTGAAGCCCACGCCGCCGACCGAGACCTTCGACGGGCGGCTCGACCTCGCGATCGGCGATCGGGAGGTCGAGCTGATCGAGGTCGGCCCGGCCCACACCGCCGGCGACGTGATCATCCACGTCCCGTCGACGCGCACGATCTTCACCGGCGACATCCTCTTCATCGAGGGCACGCCCATCATGTGGGAAGGCCCCGTGGCCAACTGGATCGCCGCCTGCGAGAAGATCGCCGAGCTCGACCCCGAAGTGATCGTCCCGGGGCATGGCCCGCTGACCGACACCCGCGGCGCGCTCGCCGTTCGCGACTACCTGGTCTACGTGCGCGACGAGACCCGCAAGCGCTTCGATGCGGGCCTGTCGATCCGCGACGCGGCCCACGACATCGCCCTCGGCGACTACTCGGCGTGGCTCGACTCGGAACGGATCGCGGTCAACGTCTCGACCCTCTACAAGGAGTTCGGGTACGACGGCCCCGCGCCCGACACGATGGAGATCTTCGGCCTGATGGCGGAGCTCGTGCGTTAGGCGAATGGCGGCACGAACCCCCAGCGAGAGCGAGCGCCCGGACTGCCTCCACTGCGTCCACTACTTCGTGACGTGGGAGTCCGATCGGCCCCGCGGTTGCCGCGCCTACGAGTTCAAGTCGGCGGACCTGCCTTCGGACGTGGTCTTCTCGTCGTCGGGCGAGCCCTGCCAGTGCTTCGAGCGCAAGCCCGGCGCGAGGCCGAAGGCGCGTCTGCTCCGCTGAGCTTGCCGCGAAGGCAGAGTCGGTCGAGCCCAGGGGCCCTGCTCAGTCCGTCTCCTCCCCCAGCACCCGGTCCACGAGGGCGGCCTCGTCCTGGAGCCCCGTCTCGTCCTGGAGCTCCCGGGCTCGCGCGAGCAGTCGACCGAGGGCGGGGCCGGCCTCGACCCCCCTTTGCATGAGCGTCGCCGCCCGGACCACGTCCGGCCGCGGGCCGCGCTCCACGAAGGCATTCCGGGCTGCGGCGAGGAAGACCTCGCCCTCGTGGAACCGGTCGGCCAGGGCGTCCGGCGTGGTCCGACCGAGATGATCCGCACGCGCGAGGCGTTCGAGATCGACGGGCGTGACGCCCCCGGCCTCGAGCTTGCGGGCGAGGCGGCGATAGCCGCGCGCCTTCGCGCCGTTCTTCACGTAGAGCGCCGGCGCGAGGTGATGGCGAACCAGCACCGCGACGGCGTCGACGCGTCGGCCGCCGAGGCGTAGCGCCGTCAGCCAGACGCGCGTGAGGGTCGCGCTCTCTTCGTCGTGTGCGTAGGAGCGGATCCGGCCGTCGTCCCCGGTCCCGGTCGTGGCCGGCTTGCCCAGGTCGTGGCACAGCGCGCTCCAGAGAAGGACGGCCCGCGGCTCTCCGTCGAGTGCCTCCTCCCGCGCGATCCGGGCCGCTCGGTCGACGACCATCCCCGTGTGCACGTAGACATCGCCTTCGGGGTGCCACTCCGGATCCTGCGGCACGCCCTTGAGCGCGGCCAGGGGCGGGAAGACCGGGAGCTGGTCCATTCGATCCAGCCACTCGATCGCGCGCCACGGGCGCGGCAGCTCGAGCAGGATCCGGTCGAGCTCGGCGGCCAGGCGTTCGACCGGGATCGCGCTCGGATCGAGTCCACGGCAGACCTCGACGAGCTCGGCGTCGGGCTCCATCTCGAAGGCCGACGCCAGACGCGCGACGCGCAGGACCCGGAGCGGGTCCTCTCCGAAGGTCCGCGGATCCGCGCACCGCATCGTGCCCGTCGCCAGGTCCTCGCGTCCACCGAGGGGATCCAGAACGGTCCCCTCCAGCGGGTCGAAGGCCATCGCGTTGATCCGCAGGTCGCGACCCATCGCCGCACGCGCGAACGCGACCGTCGGATCGGCCCGGCCGTCGCCCTCGACGCGCGGTCGGGCGACATCGATGCCCTCGGCCGTGTGCCGCCAGACGGCGAAGTGGCGGCCGACCGGCGGCGTGAATCCCTGGGGCGCGAGGATCGCTTCGATCCGCTCCGCCGGGAGTCCGTAGACCTCGAGGTCGAGATCCTTGGCCTGGCGACCGTGGACCGCGTCGCGCACCCATCCGCCGATCACGAAGAGCCTTCCGCCCTCGGCCTCGAAGGCGCGCGCGAGCGCCACGACGCGCGGCGGGAGCCCGGAAGGATCCAGGTCCGTCACGCTGGACCGGACCTCAAACGATCTCGTCCTCGTCGAGTTCCTTCACGCAGATCGGATGGGGCGAGAACTCGGGGCCCCCTTCCCATCCGGGAATCCGTGCCGCCTGGGCGAGCCAGGACTGCGCGAGGGATTCGTCGAGGGCGACGTCGTTGTTGTCGAAGGCCTCGGTGATCGACTCCCACAGGTCGCGCCCCCCGTTCTCCCACCACTCGGGGGCCGGGTTTTCGAAGTCGATCGCCAGCTTGACCATCCTGTTCATGCGTCCCCCTGCTTTCGTCGCACGCGCGGCTTCCACCCGTACGTTTCGAGGTCGATGCGCCCGCGCCGGTCGAAGTCGACGCCCTCGGATTCGAGGAGTGCGCGTTGGAGGTCGGCGAAGGCCCGCTCCCCCCGCGCGCTGATCTCCCCCTTCGCGTTGATCACGCGGTGCCAGGGAACGTCCTCGTCCCCGGTGAGCGCGTTCAACGCATACCCCACCTGACGCGCCGCCCGCGGCATTCCGGCGAGCGCGGCGACCTGTCCGTAGGTCGACACGCGCCCTTCCGGAATCCGCCGCACGACGCGGTAGACCGGAGACCAGCCGCTCATGCCGCGAGCCCGGAGTGGCGCAGCAGGGCCTCGGGCGTGGGCGCCCGACCGCGGAAGGCTTCGAAGACCTCCATGGGGGGCGCGCCGCCACCGAGGGCGAGCACGGTTTCCCGGAACCGCCGGCCGGTCTCGACCACGGCCGCCTCGTCCTCGAGTCCCGCGTCCTCGAACGCGGAGAAGGCGTCCGCCGACAGCACCTCGGCCCACTTGTAGCTGTAGTAGCCGGCCGCGTAGCCCCCGGCGAAGATGTGCCCGAAGCTGCAGAGGAAGCGGTCCTCCGGCAGCGGGGGCAGCACGGTCGTCTTCTCCGCCACGTCCCGCTGGACGTCGAAGATCCTCTGCCCCGAGGCCGCGAGATCTTCACGATGGAGTTTCATGTCCATCGTCGCGAAGTAGAGCTGTCGGAGCATGGCGCTGCCCGCCCGGAAGGTGCGCGCCGCCTCGATCTTCTCGAAGAGTGCGTCCGGGAGGGGCTCACCCGTTTCGAAGTGGCCCGAGAGGCCGATCAGGGTGGCGCGGTGGTAGCACCAGTTCTCCATGAACTGGCTCGGCAACTCGACGGCGTCCCATTCGATGTTGCGGATGCCCGATGCGAGGCCGTAGTCGACGCGGGTCAACATGTGCTGCAGGCCGTGGCCGAATTCGTGGAAGAGCGTGAGCACCTCGTCGAAGGACATGAGTGAGGGCCGGTCCCCGACCGGGGGCGTCTGGTTGCAGACGAGGTAGGCCACGGGCTCGCGCGCCGCGTCTCGCCCGAGCCGCGTCCGTCCGAGGCACTCGTCCATCCATGCGCCGCCTCGCTTGTCGCCCGGACGGCTGTAGGGATCGAGGTAGAACGCCGCGATCGGCGCGCCCGCTTCGTCCTTCACCCGGAAGAAACGCACGTCGGGATGCCAGGTGGGCGCCTCGCCGTCCGCCGCCTCGATCGAGACGCCGAAGAGACGCCCGGCCAGGGCGAAGAGGCCCTCGAGCACCCGAGGCATCGGGAAGTAGGGCCGGAGCTCCTCCTCCGAGTAGTCGAAGCGTTCCTCGCGAAGACGTTCGGCGTAGTAGCCCACGTCCCAGAGCGCGAGTCCGCCTTCGAGCCCGCGCTCCGTCGCGAACGACTGCAACGACGCGAGATCGTCCTTCGCCGCGTCGATCGAGGCCGTTCGCAGGTCCTCGAGCAGTCGGTCCACCTCCGTGACGGAGGGGGCCATCTTCGCGTCGACCGACAGGGCGGCGTAGCTCTCGAAACCGAGGAGTGCCGCCATCTCCTGGCGCAACTCGAGGATCCGCCCGATCAGCGGCGTGTTGTCGAGCTCGCCGCTCCCCGCCTTGGTCACGTGGGCGCGGTAGAGCTGCTCGCGCAGATCGCGCCTTTCCCCGTGCTCGAGAAAAGGAAGGAGAACCGGCGCATCGAGCGTGATCCGCCACGGGCCGGCCTCGGCCGTCGCGCTGGCCTCGCCCTCTTCCGCGGCGCTCTGGGCCGCCAGCGCCCGCAGGCTGTCCGGCGTGCCGGCCATCTCCGCCTCGTCGCGGAGCACGAGGGCGAAGGCCTTCGTCGCGTCGAGCACGTGGTTGCTGAATTTCGTCCCGAGCTCGGCGAGCTCCGCCTGGATCGCGTTGAAGCGCTCGCGCTCCGCATCGCCCAGGCCGACCCCGGCGTGACGCGCCTCGCGCAGGAGGCTCTCGACGATCCGCTGCTGCGCGTGCTCGAGGGTCGTGAACCGGTCGCTCGCGCGGAGGGCTTCGAGGCCGTCGTAGAGGGGCCGGCTCTGGGCCAGGCGCAGACCGAAGCCGATCACCTCGCCCTGGACCTCCGCGTGGGCCTCCCGGAGCGCATCGCTGTTCTTCACGCCCATCAGGTGGCCGACGAGCCCCCAGCCGTAGCCGAGTCGATCGGACATCGCCTCGAGTCGCTCGACGAGTCCGGTCCAGGTCGGCTCGAGATCGGCTTCCAGCGCCGTGAGCTCGTCCTCGAGCTCCGCGATCAGCGCACGGATCCCCGGCACGACGTGGCTCGCTTCGATCTCGTCGAATCGCGGCAATGCGCCTGCCGCATGGAGCGGGTTCGCTCCGTTCCCCTCTCGAGCTGCCGATCCGGCCACCGATCCCCCCCTCTTGGATGTCCGTCGACTGGACGATTCGTGCGTCGATCGGCCACATCCGAGGGGAAAATTAGCCACCCGAGCGCAACCAGCCCAGCATCGAGCCGGAATCCGGGTCCGATGGAATCAGGCCTGCCCGAGATCCTCGACGTCGATCGGGCACCCGCGCTCGTCCCAGGCCGCGAAGCGACGGCGGCGGGGGCGCGGGGGGCGTTCTTCGGAGGCAGGTCCCTCGGCCGCGAGCACGGGACGTCCGACGCGCGCGACGAGACGGGAAATCTCGTACGCGGTCCAGGCGACACAAAGCATGCCCAGCAGGGGGATCATCACGACTCCGGGGCGAAGAGCGGAGAGCCCGACATCGGGTTCCGTCCCTTCGTGGGGATCCGCGCCCGGTTCTCGCAGGAATCTTGAACGGATCCCGTCCCAGCGGAGGGAGTTGCCGCTCCGCTGCCCCCCGAAGAAGCGGATCAGCCGCGCGATTGCGTCTCCTCCGCCGATCGCGGCCCACCGCGGACGAAGAGCGAGAGCGCGACGGCGACCGCGACGTTCACACCGCAGCCCACCACGCCGACGTGGACGCCGGCCAGACGCGTGACGTCGCTGAAGGTCAGCGTGATCGAGAAGAGCGTGCCGGCGACGATCCCCGCCAGCACGGGCCCCGTCTGGAGCCTCGACCAGTGGAGCGCGATCAGGAACGCCGGGACGCACTGGATCAGGAGCTCCATCTTCAGCTCGATCAATCGCCAGAGCGTGAGCTCCCGGGCCAGCGCGAACGGAATCGTCGCGAGGAGCACCGCCGCCGCGAGCCGTTTCCCGAACCGGGTCGCCGCCGCGTCGCTCCCCTCCGCGCCGAGCAGATCTCGTGAGAGCAGCGACCCGAGCGAGAGCAGGCACGAGTCCGCCGTCGACATGATCGCCGAGAGCGCGCCCAGGAAGACGATCAGGGCCGCCGCGGTCGCGAAGCCCCCCGCGCTCCCCCACTCCGCCAGCAGCATCGGCACGACCCCATCGGTATCGACGGCGCTCTCGATGTCGAAGCGCGCGATCGCCGCGACGCCGATCAGCGTCACGACCAGCGTCGTCGCGAGGGGCATGAAGGTCATGCCGGCGAAGGAACGCCGCAGCGCCTGCCCGCTCTCCGCGGCGAAGACGCGCTGAATCGCCTGCGGATAGAGCACGCTCGCGAGCCCCATGAGCGCGATCGAGCTGAACCAGTTCGCGTTCATCCGAGCCGTCGGCGTCGCGACCTTCTCCGGAGCCTTCTCGGCCACCGCCCGCGTGATGGCCTCGAGCCCCCCGGATTCGCCGAGCAGCCAGACGAGGAGCGCCGAAAGACCGACGAGCATCGCGATTCCCTGCGCGGCGTCGGTCCAGGCGACCGCCCGCATGCCGCCCAGGGTCTCGTAGAAGAGGATCACGAAGGCCAACCCGACCACCCCTGCCTCATAGGGCACGATGCCACCCGTCACGACGCTCGCGACGTCGCCCATGGCCTTCAGCTGGGCGAGCAGGAAGTTGGCGAGCGCGAGGGTCATCAGGACCGCGACCGCCAGGCGGAGCGCTTTCGCCCACGGACCGCCGAAGCGGAGCCGCAGATAGTCCCCCGGCGTCACGAAGTGATGCCGGACCGCGAGGGGGCGCAGCTTCGGGACGAGCGCGTGGAAGGCGACGATGATCCCCATCATGAAGCCCGTCGCCATCACGAAGCTGTAGCCGTCGCGATAGGCCCGTCCCGGATAGCCGAGGAGGGAGTTGCCCGAGTAGGCCGTCGCGTAGAGCGTCAGGAACAGGACGAAGGCGCCGAGGGAGCGCCCGGCCAGGAAGTGGTCGGCGGGGGAATGGTCCTGCTTGGCCCGCCGCGCGATCTCCGCCACGGCGACCAGCGCCAGCAGATAGACCACGAGGGCGATGACGCCGACGATGCCGAAGTTCATCGCTCGCCCTCCGCCGGGCCCGCGAAGCCCTCGTTCTCGGGCAGGTCGTCGGGCACGTCGGTCGCTCCCCAGGCGAAGGCGTTGAGCACCGCGACGGCGACGTAACAGAGAACGGACACCGCGACCCAGTCAGGCAGCCCGAGCCAGATCGCCGGCGCCTCGCCGCTCTCGCGGTACCACGGGACCGACACGACGTAGAGCACCCCGATCAGGACCAGGCAGATCCTACGAACCATTGCGTTCACCCGGGGCCTCCGTCGTCCGACATCGAGCTCAGAATTCCTCGTCGTCCACGCCAGGGTCGAGCTCGAAGAGAGCGCCCTGCTCGGCCTTCTCCTCGTCCTCGAGGCAGCGCGGGCCTTCGTGGCGCGGATCGTTCACGTAGCGCGAGACCGGACGCCGATCGAGCGTACCCGGGATCGCCGGTCGCAGCAGCGCGAGGAGCGCCGCCTTCTCGCTCGTCGGATCGATCCAGCGCGCGTAGTCGGACGGATCGAGGACGACGGGCATCCGGTGATGGACGTCGGTGAGGTCGGCGTTCGCGTCGGTCGTGATCACCGTCGCCGACTCGATCACCTCGCCGCCCTCGCCGCTCCACGACTCGTAGAGGCCGGCGAACCCGAGCAGGGCCGTGCGGCCCGGGGTGAAGTGGAAAGGACGATGGTCGCGGTTCTTCGGAGTCCACTCGTAGAAGCCGTCGGCCGCGACCAGACAGCGCCGTCGTCGGAAGGCCGCTCGGAAGGAGGGCTTCTCCGCGACCGTCTCCGCCCGCGCGTTGAAGGTCCGATTCCCGATCGAGGGGTCCTTCGCCCAGCTCGGCACCAATCCCCAGCGCTTCCACGCGAAGGCGACCCCGCCGTCCGCCGGGACGAGGGTCAGGACGTCCCGCATGGGCGAGACGTTGAAGCGCGGACGGAGCGGCGCGCCGTCCAGCTCCCGAGCCCCGTCGCTCGCCACGAGCATCGCCATGGCCTCCGCAAAGTAGGCCGCGATCTCGTCGCCGGATCGCGTGAGGGTCAACCGCCCGCACACGGCCGACTCCTCGCAGCGCTCAACGGCCCGCACATGGCCGACTCCTCGCAGCGCTCAGCCGCCCGCACATGTCCCACTCCGAGCCGTTCGCATCCGGCCGCCCATGCGTCGCTCGTCCCCCTGCGCGTCCATCCATGGACCTTGCTAGATTAGCCGAGTCGTGGGGGACGATGTGAGAGAAGCGCAGGACGGCGCCGAGCCGGAGGTGTCGGAGGTGTCGGAGGTGAACTCGTCTGAACCGATGCCCTCCCTCGCACGCTTCCTGCTGCGCGGCGTGCTCGGCGGCGTGCTGATGGGCCTCGCGAACCTCGTGCCGGGGATCAGCGGGGGGACGATGCTCCTTGCGGCGGGCGTCTACCCGACCTTCATCGAGGCCATCGCCGACGTCACCCGCGGTCGCCTCACCCGCTGGCCGCTCTTCGTCCTCGGCACGATCGGCGGGTCGGCCGTCCTCGCGATCGGTCTGCTCGCGGGCCCGACCCGCGATCTCGTCCTCGACCATCGCAGCCTGATGTACGCGTTCTTCATCGGGCTCACCCTCGGTGGGCTGCCGCTCGTCTGGCGCCTCGCCCGTCCTGCGACGCCCGGCGTCTGGGGCGGCGCCGCGGCGGCGTTCGCGCTCATGGTCGCGATGGCCTTCGGCGCCGAGGGGAACGGCGGCTCGGGCGCGAGCCCGTTCCTGCTCGTGCTCTCCGGTCTCGCCGGCGCATCCGCCATGATCCTTCCGGGCATCTCCGGGGGCTACCTGCTCCTCCTGCTCGGTCAGTACGTGCCGATCCTGGGCGCGATCGACGACGCCAAAGAAGGACTGATCGGAGAAGCGGGCTTCGACCCCGGTCTCGTCCTCGGTGCGATGGAGGTCGTGATTCCGGTCGGGATCGGCGTGGTCCTCGGAATCGTCGGCGTGAGCAACGGGCTCCGCTGGCTGCTCGACCGCTACGAGAAGCCGACCCTGGGCGCCCTGCTCGGCCTGCTCCTCGGCGCGGTCATCGGCCTCTATCCCTTCCAGGAAGCCGTGCCCCCGCAGCCGGGTTTCACCCATCGCGGCGTCGAGATCCCGGTCGAGGAGCTCGACGACGTCCCGCGCGAGGACTGGCCCCTCGAGCGCTACTCGCCCAGCGGCACCGATCTCGCCGGCGCGGGCGGGGCCTTCGTGGCTGGCCTCGGGCTCACGCTGTTGATCGCCCGCGTCGGGCGCGACCCCGACGAAGACGAGTCCCGGGTCTCGAGGGCCTCGCCGGGCCCCACGGATGTGCCGATGAGGAAGCCCGCTTCCACTCCGGAGGAAAACGACTTCCGCTGACCGTCGCCTGCGCATACGCAGATCGGCGGCATTCGGAGCGGCAAGCGCGCGGCCCCGAAACGTTCGCGTCCCGCGACCGCTCGCGAGCACGGATCTTGCTCTCTCTGCGTACGGAGGCCCGCAATCAGGCGGGGTCGTCGGAATCGGGGAGAGTGCGAGCGATGCCGTCGAGCACGATGGGGCTGCTCTGTTTCGTGATGGGGCTGCTCTTCGCCTTCGTCGTCCTGACGCCGTTTCTCGAGCAGGCCCTCTAGCGCCGACCGCGGGGACCCGGGCGACCCCTGGGCTTCGTGCCGGGTCGCTTGCGCGCAGCGCCCTTGGACGGACGGCGCGTGGCCCCCGCCTTCTTCCGGGCGGCCTTCTTGCGGGCCGCCTTCTTGGGCGCTCGCCGCGCACTCGGGCGTGCCGCCGCGCTCTTCTTCCGGGCGGCCTTCTTGCGCGGCCCGGCCGGACCGGCGCGTTCGCCCCGTGCCGCCTGGGCTCGGGGACCCGACGGCGGCGATCTTCTCGCCGCGGAGGTCATCGCCTTCGGTGACGACGGCGGAGATCTTCGCACCGACGAGGACGTCGCCTTCGGTCCCGACGGCGGAGATCTTCGCGTCGGGGAGGACGTCGCCTTCGGTCCGGACGGCGGGGACCGTCGACCGTCCGACTTCGCTGCCCGCGGACCGGAGGGCGGCGACCTTCGGGCGCCCGCCTTCTTCTTCGCCGGCCGGCGCGCTCCGCTCTTGCGGGGCGGTGCCGCGAGGTCGTCACGCCCGGAGCCCGAGCGTGCGGCCGCGGCGACCGGCTCTCCTGCGCGAAGTCGTCGCACGTGCTCGAGCAGGGCCCGACGCTCTTCGGGCCGCAGGGCCCGCGACTCGCCGACGGGCAGTCGACCGATGCGGAGCGGTCCCATCCGTACGCGCACGAGCCGGCGGACCGGGAATCCGAGCACGAGGAGGCTCCGGCGGATCTGGCGCTTCTTGCCCTCCACGAGCGTGAGGGAGAGCGACGTCGTGTGCGAATCGGGGTCGTAGCGGACGTCCTCGACCTGCGCGCGCGCGGTCTTGCCCTCGTCGAGGCTGACACCCCGCTCGAGTCGACCGATCGCCTTCGCGTCGAGCTCCCCCTTCACGTTCACGCGGTACTCCCGTTCGTTTCCGAGGGAGGGATGGAGGAGCGCGTGGGCCACGTCACCGTCGTTCGTCATGAGCAGGAGCCCCGACGTCTCGAGGTCGAGGCGGCCGACCGGGAAGAGCCGCCCCACCTTGGGCGGGAGCAGGTTCATCACCGTCCGCCGCCCCTCGTTGTCGCGCACGGTCGTGATCACGCCGCGAGGCTTGTTCACGATCCAGTAGGCGGGCTTGTCGCGGGCGAGGCGTTCTCCGTCGACGCGAATCTCGTCGACCAGGGGGTCCGCCTTGTCCCCCAGACTGGCGACGCGCCCGTTGACGGTCACCCGCTCTTCGACCAGGAACTGCTCGACGTCGCGACGGGAACCGAAGCCGGCCGCCGCCAGGAGCTTCTGGAGACGCTGAGCGCCGGCGTCCGAGGGCTTCGCGCTTCGACCGCCGGAAGCGCTCGACTTGCGGCCTCGTGCGGCGCTGGGCTTCGGGGCCGGCGTGGCACTGGCCTTCCGGCTCGGCTTGTCGGACGCCCGCTCGGGCATCGTCTTCGAGTACCGGCCGCGCGGGGGCCGGCCGTCCGGCGTGTCGTCGCGCGAGGCGGCGGAACGAGCGGGCTTCTTCGCGCGCGCCTTCTTCGGCTTCCGCGCGTGACGGGGAGAGGATCCGTGAGACATGCTGGGCTAGACGCGCGGGGCGTCATCCTCCTCGTCGGCGGGCTCGGCCGCGCCGTCCGCTTGCTCGGACGTCGAGGGGGCCGCCTCGGCGGCAGGCTCCGATTCGGTCGTGGTCGATGCGGCCTCGGCCGGGCCGCCGTCGTCACCCGTCTGCGACGCCGCGACCGCGCCGTCCTCGTCGGTCGCCTGCTCGGCGTCGGTCGTCGCGTTCTCGCCCTCGGCCTCGCCTTCGCCTGCGCCTTCAGCAGTGGTCGGCAAGGCATCCTCCGCCGTCTTCTCGAGGAGCCCCTGCTCCCGCGCCAGCTCGTCGAGCTCGCGCAGGGTGGGCAGGTCCTTGAGACGCTCGAGGCCGAAGACCTCGAGGAAGCGTCGGGTGGTTCCGTAGAGCATCGGTCGCCCGGGAACCTCGCGCTGTCCCGCGATCCGAATCAGATGACGGTCGAGCAGGCTCTTCACGGTCGCGCCCGCGTCGACGCCGCGCACGTCCTCGATCTCGGCGCGGGTGACCGGCTGGCGGTAGGCGATGATCGCCAGAGTCTCGAGGGCCGCCTGCGAGAGACGAAGTGCCCGCTCCTTCTGGAGCTTCTGGAGATAGCCCGAGAACTCGGCTCGGGTCCGGATCTGGTAGCCGCCGGCGACTTCCCAGATCTCGAAGGAGCGGTCCTGCTCGACGTACTCGGTGTTCAGCTCGTTGACGAGGTCCTTGGCCTGACCCGCGTTGCAGTACGGAATGATCTCCGCGATCCGCGCCGCCGATAGCGGCTCCGGCGACGACAGGATCAGCGCCTCGACGATACGTCGCTTCTCGCTGGCTTCCATTCGGCTCATGTGGATGGGGCTCCTGGCTGGCTCTCGGTGTGCGTCGTGGCGTCGACACGACCGACGAATCTCGAAGGGCGGGAGGATGGGGCTCGGCGGCCGCTACATCGTCTCCGTGATGCGTTCACGCCATTCCGGCGAGTCACTCTCGATCTGGGCTCGGCGTACGCGGATGGCACCTTCGGGCGTTCCCCTCTCGGAGATTCCCTGGTAGATCCGAAGGGCCGAGAGGCGGGCGAGCTCGAGGATCGCGAGGAAGGTCGCGACCAGGACGGGACGGGACGGGACTCCGCCGGCCTCGCCGGGCGACTCGAAGATCCGCATGAACTCGACCGTCTCGTTCTCTTCGAGCAGGTCCATCACGACCAGCATCCGGTCGCGCACGGTCACGCTCTCGGTCTCGACCTCGTGCTTGAGGCTCGCGCCCTTCGCGTTGTCGAGCACCTCCTTGAAGGCCGCGACCAGCTCGTAGAGCCCGACCTCGATCTCGCGCTCGCTCTCGGGGGTCTTCTCCGGACCGGGCCCCACGACGCTCCAGACGTCGCGCCCCAGGAGACGTCGCTTCGACAGCGTCTCCGCGGCTTCCTTGAAGCGCTGGTACTCGAGGAGGCGCTGGACGAGCTCGGCCCTCGGATCGACGGCCTCCTCTTCGTCCTCGGCCTCGTTCGGCAGGAGCATCCGGCTCTTGATCAGCGCGAGCGTCGCCGCCATCACGAGGTACTCCGCCGCGATGTCGAGGTTCAGCTCCTGCATCAGCTCGATCGTCTCGAGGTACTGCTCGGCGATACGCTGGATCGGGATGTCGGTGATGTCGACTTCGTTCTGCCGGATCAGGTGGAGCAGCAGATCGAGGGGCCCCTCGAAGACGGCCAGCTTGACCGCATAGCCGTCGAGGCCATCGGTGCGCTCGTCCGGGTCGGCACCCAGGGATTCGAGCACGCTGCCCTCGACATCGAGGGGAGCAGGGCCTTCTCCGACTTCCACGTCGCTTGCGCTCATCGATCGAAACCGTCCTGCATGGCTGCCTGGGGGGTGGCCGGGATCGGGGGCGCCTCCGCGGCACCGGGCGCGTGCCCTCGGCCTGCGGTCGCGAGGCGGATCCGACGCGCGTCGGGCCCCGTCCCTCTCTTCCGCAGCCGTCCGCCGAGCCGGCTCCGTGCGAGCAGTGGCTCAGTCCGTGGCGCGCGCCGACCCCCCGTCGACGTCCCCGGAAGTATCCGCAATCGGCTTCCGGGACGCCACTTTTCGACGTGATTTCCGGCGCTTGGGCGCATTTCCACGACGCGCCGAGCGGCGCGCGAGCTCCTGGGCGAGCGCCAGCGCCTCCTCGCGGTTGGCGATCTCGCCATCGAGGAATCCCGCCCGGATTCGCGCCAGGGCCTTGCCGACCAGCGCCCCCTCGAGCCCCGCCTCGACCAGGTCGCCACCGCTCACCGGCGGACGCCGACGGCGGTCCTCGGCTGCCCAACGAAGGATCCGCTTCCGGACCGGGAGGTCCGCGATCGCATAGAGCGCCTGGAGGGTCTCCTCGGGCAGCCCGCTCACCGTCGCATCGACGGCCCCCCGTCCCCGCGCCTTCGCGAGGGCGCGGAGGGTCCGCTCGCTGCTGCGTCCGAATTCGACGATCCGCTTGGCGGCCTCACCCCGAACGGCGAAGCGTTCGAGGGCTCGCCGTCGGAGCGCCGCGGGATGCGGCGCGAGCCAGATCGAGAGTCCCGCGTGAAAGCTCCGCCAGCGCGGGGCCGGCCAATCGGGTTCGGCGATGGTCTTCGACAGCCGTCGCAGCGGCACGAGACGATCTGCACCGAGACCGAGTCCCGGCTCGAGGGCACCGAGCACGTGCCAATCGTCGAGCAGGCGAAGGATCTTCCCGACGTGCGCCCCGTGCCGCGCCTCCGCGAACGAGAACTCGAGCTCCCGGCGGAAGCGCTCTCCGCTCACCGCGCCGAAGGCCCCGTCCCGAAGCGCATTCCGGAGGGCGCTGCGGGAGCCGCGGTCCAGCCGGAAGCCGAGCCGCGTGGCGAAGCGGGCCGCGCGCCAGGCCCGGGTCGGGTCGTCGTGGAAACTCCTGGGGTGGAGGATCCGCAGTCGCTTCGCCGCCAGATCCTCGAGCCCGCCTTCGAGGTCCACGATCGGAAGCGCCCTGCCGCGCGCCCGCGCGTCGAGGGGAACGTGCAGCGCGTTGACCGCGAAGTCCCGACGTCGCGCGTCCTGCTCGAGCGAGCCCGGGACGACGTCGGGCAAGGCGCCCGGTGCGGCGTAGGTCTCGTGGCGAAGGGTCGCGAGGTCGAGACTGGCTTCCTGGGAGAGGATCCGGACCGTGCCGAAACGATCGTGGGCCACCGCCTCGAGCCCGGCCCCTCCCCGCCCCGCACAGACCGCCTCGGCGAGTCCCTGCGCGTCGTGCTCGACCCGGAGATCGACGTCGTCGAGCGCACGGCCGAGCAGGAGGTCGCGGACCGGCCCGCCGACCAGATGGATCTCGACGCCGCGATCCTGCGCCGTCGCCACGACGCGCTCCAGCAGCGCGGCCATCGCCGCCGGGATCGCGCCGGCGACGTCGTCGAAGGAGACCGACGGACGGGTCACCGCTTGCCACCCGCACCGCGCGGATGTCGCGACTCGACGGTCTCCCGCAGTCGCGCTCGACTGACGTGGGTGTAGATCTCCGTCGTCGACAGATCCGCGTGTCCGAGCATCGACTGGATCGCCCGCAGGTCGGCGCCCCCTTCGAGCAGGTCGGTGGCGAAGCCGTGACGGAGCACGTGGGGCGAGACGCGGTCCGCGGCGAGGCCCGCCGCCTTCGCGTGGCCACGCAGCCGCGAGAAGAAGTTCTGCCGGGTCATCGCCGTCCCGCGCCGGGTGAGGAACGTCGCATGGCTCCGATCGGGCCGCTCGCCGAGGAGCGTCGGCCGCCCGCGCTCGAGGTAGTCGTCGATGGCCTCGGCGGCGACGTCCCCCATCGGAACGATCCGCTCCTTCCGCCCCTTGCCCACGACCCGAAGGAGCTGACCCCGTCGATCGATCGCATCGAGGGGCAGCGTGACCAGCTCCGTCACCCGCAGTCCCGCGCCGTAGAGGACCTCGAGCATCGCGACGTCCCGGAGCGAGAGGGCGTCGTCGCCTCGAGCCGCTTCGATCAACGCCGCCGTCTCCTCTGCCTTCAAGATCCGCGGCAGCTTCCGCGTCTGCTTCGGCGCCTGGAGCGCCTCGATCGGATCCGCGCCGATGAGTCCTTTCTCCTCGGCGAAGCGCATCAAGCGCCGCACGGAAACGAAGACCCGCGCCCGGGTGCTCGCCGCCATGGATCGCTCGTCGAGAAAGCCCGCCAGAGTCGACAGATCGTGGCGGGTCACGCGCTCGATCCGGTCGATGCCGCGATCGGCGAGGTGGGCGCGCAGGTGGCGCAGATCGTTCGCGTAGGCCTCGACGGTCCGAGGCGACAGGCCCTCTTCGACCGCGAGCCGCGTGAGGAACGCGTCGCAGAGCGCCTCGAGCTCGGAAGCGCCCGCCCTAGCCACGCCCCGCCCCCTCGAGTCCGCCGGACACGGCCTCCAGCAACGCCTCGCGAAGTCGATCCAACGCTTCGGAATCCTTGATCTTCTTCGCGTTTCCGTCCTTCAGGTAGAAGGCGTCCGTGACCTGATCCTTGATGGTGGCGGCCTTGGAGATGTAGATCTCGAACCCCTGCTCGCCGATCGTCCGGGTGACGTCGTAGAGCAGCCCCAGCCGGTCGTCCGCGATCACGTCCACGAGGGTGTAGAACTCGCTCTCGGTGTTCGAGATGAGCACGCGGGGCTCCTTCCTCGAAGGAGGACGCGTGAATCCGACCGGGCGACGCCGACGCCGCACGAGCTCGCCAACCTCGACGGATCCCGCCAACACGTTCTCGAGCTGCTCCTCGACCTCGCCCCAGAGCATGTCGCGCTCGTCGGGCCCGCCCCGCGGCGTGTGGGTCCGGTAGATCTCGAGCGCCAGCCCACCCCGCGTCGTATAGACGTGGGAGCCCAGGATGTTGAGGCCACACGCGGTCATCACACCGGCGACCTTGCTGTAGAGGCCGTGTACGTCCTGGGTGCAGACGATGAACTCGGTGAATCCGCCCTTCATCTCGCGGTGCGCCGTGACGACGCGTCTGCCGTCGCCGAAGCGCAGAACGAGCTGAGCATGCCGCGCGATCTGCCGAGGCGTGTGCGAGAGGAAGTAGCGGCGAGGCAGCTGATCGAAGAGCGACTCGATCTTGCTCTCGCCGACGCCCAGACGAAGGAGCTCTTCCCGGGCCCCGTCGCGTCGTCGCTCGACCCGGGCCTCGAGGAGGGCCACCGCCTGGTCGGGTCGCTCGGCGCCGGTCTCGAGCATCTCGGCAGTCCGCTCGAAGAGCTCGCGCAGGAGCTGCCCCTTCCAGTCCGTCCAACCCTCGACCGAGGAGGCGCGAATGTCCGCGAAGGTCGCCAGATAGAGATTCCGCAGGTTGGTCCGGTCGCCGCAGACCTGCGCGAGCTCGAGAATCAGCTGGGGATCGGAGAGATCGCGGCTCTGGGCGAGATGGGACATGAGCAGGTGGTGTTGGACGATGAAGAGGACGCGGTCGCCGCGCTCCTTCGACAGGCCCAACCGCTCGATCGCGGGGATCGCCCGGATCACGCCCTTGTTCGAATGATCGCCGCCGAAGCCCTTGCCGATGTCGTGGAGCAGGCAGCCGAGGAAGAGCACCGCACGATCGTCGACCTCCTGCATCAGCTCGGTCAGCTCCGGCATCGCGCGGGCGTACTTCCCGCGCCAGAGCCTGCGGAGCTCCTCCACGAGGAAGATCGAGTGCACGTCGACCGTGTAGGTGTGGTAGATGACGTGCTGCCAGCGGCAGACGATGTGCTCCCATTCCGGAATCACCTGGGCGAGCACCCCCACGTCGTTCATCGCCATGAGCGTGCGCATCACGCGGGTCTCGGAGTCGAGGATCCGCATGAACATGTCCGAAACCTCGGGCGTCCCTCGGAGCGTGTCGTCGAGCAGGGCCAGGTTCTCACGAATCAGGCGCTGCGCCATTCGCGAGAGTCGGACCTGGTGGCGCTGGGCGATCTCGAACACGCGCAGGATCCGGATCGGATCCTCTCGCAGGTGCCCGGCGTGCGGGATCGCGAGCTGGCCGTCGATCAGGCTGAATCCGTCCTCGACGGGCCTCTCTTCCGCGCGGGAACCGTCGGCGCCGCTCACGCGCCGAACGCACTGGTCGATCACGAGCTCCGAGTGCGACTTGATCGTGCGTGCGTGGCGGTAGTAGTCGCGCATGAAGCGCTCGACGGGCAGATCCGGGTCGTCGGGCTGGAAGCGCAGGTCCGCGAGGGTCGCGTCGTCCGGCGCCGGTTTCGCCGCGGCCTCGGTCATCGCTTCGAGCATCGACCCGTAGCCGATCCCCTCGGCCACCTCTTCCTGGGCCTCGAAGCTCATCTGGTCGTTCGACCGCTTCGCCCGTAGATGGAGCTCGTTCCGGGTCCGCCAGAGGAACTCGAGGGCCTCGCGATACTCGTCCATCTCGGTCTCGGTCAGCAGGCCGAAGTGCAGGAAGTCGTCGACGTTCCGGACCGACGGCTGCGTCCCGCGTGCCACCCAGTAGGCGGCGTGGTAGTCGCGCAGGGTCCCCGCCCCCTCCTTCACGTTCGGCTGGAGGAGATAGAGCGTGTCGCCGTACTCGAGTTGCCGCTCGCGCATCAGCTCGACCTGTTCCATCACGAAGGCCGCCGGATCCGGCAGGAGCTCGTCGCGGATCCGATCGGCGAAGGCGTGGAAGAACTCGCCGTCGCCGCAGAGGAAGCGCGCGGTGAGTACCGCCGTCCGCACGGTCACGTCCTCGCGTCCGAGCTCCACGGTCTCCTCGATCGTGCGGGTCGCCATGCCGATCGTGAGTCCCGCGTCCCAGAGCCAGTACTGAAGCCGCTCGGCCATGAACTCGACGAAGGGCGTGAGCTCGTCCCGATAGAGCAGCAGGAGGTCGACGTCCGAGTGGATCGACATCTCCCGTCGGGCGTAGCCTCCGACGGCGATGATCGAGACGCCTTCGTGGACTTCGCCGCCGCGCACGAGGTGAAGGTCCTCGGCGAGCTCGAAGAGGCGCCGGATCATGCGGTCCATCAGGTCCGAGTTCGCTTCGTTCACCCGCCGACCGGAGCCGTACTCCCGATGCATCCTCTCGAGGTGGGCACGAACGTCCACGAGGAAATTCTTCACCGCGGGTGTGACCGCGTTCTGTCGCGCGTCGGGATCGGCGGGCAGGTCGGCGAGCTGTGTCTCGATGGAGGGCGGTCCCCCGGCTCCGGGCTGCGGCGCGGCCATCAGGGAAGCCCTCGGGCGGCCAGACCGGTCTCGATCTCGGTGCGGTACCGATCGATCCCCATCGCGATCCGTTCGGCCAGCAGGGCCTGGTAGCGCTCGCTCCCGAGCAGCCGGGCGTCCCGTCGGTTCGTCACGAACCCGGTCTCGACCAGGACCGCGGACATGCTCGACATGAAGAGCACGTAGAAGGGGCCTTTCTTGACGCCCAGATCCGGAAGCGAGGCGTCTCGCGAGCGGGCCCCCTGGATCACCTGGTCGTGCACGTGGGTGGCGAGCCGCGCCGAATGGTCTCCCACGTCGTCGACGCGGATGCGTGCGAGCGCCCGTTGCAGCGCGTCGAGCCTGGCCGCCGGCACGTTGTTCTCCCGCGCGGCGACGTCGAGGCTGTGACGCTCGTGGTTCGCATCGAGGGTGTAGACCTCGATGCCCCGAGCGCCCTTCCGGCGCGCGGCGTTCGCATGGATCGACACGAAGACGTCGCCGCCGGCGGATTCGGCGATCGCGCTCCGGTCTTCGAGTGAGAGCGCCCGATCGTCGTCGCGCGTCAGCACGACGTCGAACCCGCGAGCGCGGAGCTCGGTCGCGAGCGCGCGGGCGATCCCGAGGTTCACGTCCTTCTCCCGAAGCCCACCGACCCCGAGTGCGCCGGGATCGCTCCCCCCGTGTCCGGGGTCCACGACGACGGTCTGCACGCGCCGGAGGCCGGCCGGGAGCCGGCCCGCCGGGTCGGCGCCCTGCCCTCGTTCCCCGTACACGTCGACGACGATGCGCGGCGGCGCGGGCAGCGTGAAGACCCGGTGGTGGTCGTAGCGCGCGAGATCGAGGACCAGCCGCGTCGTCGACAGCGTGTTCTGTCCCAGGCGAACGCCTTCGAGGAGTCCGTCGCCCACCTCGACCCCTTCCTCGAAGCGGCGTCCGACCCAGACGTCCGGGACGTCGAGATAGAGTCGCTCGGGTCGATGCGCCGCCGAGTTCGGCGGTAGCCGAACGAGCGCCGGGGGCCCGAGGTCTCGCGCGCCCTCGAGCTCGAGCACCACCCGGGTGTATTCGGGGTAGGACCAGGTCCGGACGTCCGCGACGTCCGAGAGGCCCGGCGGGCGCTCGATCGCCACCAGTGCCGGCACCAGGACCCCGATCGCGAGCAGCCAGCCCCCCCTTGCGCGCCGCCCGAGCCGCCTCATGTCGCGCCTCCGGAACGCTCCTCGTCCTCGGCGGCCAGGAGCGTCGCACGGCTCTTCGCGAGCCAGGTGAGGGCATCGAGGGGCGTCATCGTGTTCGGGTCGAGTTCCCGGAGCGCGACCGCAAGCGCCCCCGCTGCGTCGTTGCGCGGGGGACGCGCCGGAGCGAGCTGCAGACTGAGCTGTCCGTCCCCCGCCGCGGCCGACTGCTTGGGCCGACCGCCCGGGAGCGCCCCGCCCTCGAGGTCGTGGAGGATCTGCCGCGCCCGCTCTACGACGGCGGAGGGCAGCCCGGCGAGGCGGGCGACCTGGATGCCGTAGGACCGGTTCGCGCCGCCTTCGACGAGTCTCCGCAGGAAGATCACTTCGTCGTTCCACTCGCGGACCTCGAAGTGCGCGTTGTGGATCCGCGGCTTCGACTCCGAGAGCGCCACCAGTTCGTGATAGTGGGTCGCGAAGAGCGTCCGGGCCTCGACCCCGCGCGTGTCGTGCAGGTACTCGGCGACGGCCCAGGCGATCGAGAGTCCATCGAAGGTCGAGGTTCCGCGCCCGATCTCGTCGAGGATGACGAGGCTCCGGCGCGAGGCCTGTCGCAGGATGTCCGACGTCTCCCGCATCTCGACCATGAAGGTCGACTCGCCCTTGGCGAGGCGATCCGACGCACCGACGCGCGTGAACACCCGATCGACGACGCCGACCCGCGCGGACTCTGCCGGGACGAAGCTCCCCATCTGGGCCAGCAGGACGATGAGCGCGACCTGTCGGAGATAGGTGCTCTTACCGGACATGTTCGGACCGGTCAGCAGCAGGATCTGTTGACCCGCCGGGTCGAGTCGCGTGTCGTTCGGCACGAATCCATCAGAGCCCTGACGACCGAGGACGGTCTCGACGACCGGATGACGTCCGCCGACGATCTCGAGGGCTTCCCCCTCGTCGACGACGGGGCGAACCCAGCGCTTGGTTCGGGCGACCTCGGCCAGGGAGGCCAACGCATCGAGGGTCGCGACCTTGTCCGCCGCCTCTCGGATCGCTTCCGAAGCGGCGCAGACCTCGAGGCGCACCGCCTCGAAGATCTCCCGCTCGAGCTTCGCGGCGCGCTCGTTCGCGCCCATGACCTTGGACTCGACTTCGCGCAGCGATTCGGTCGTGAAACGTTCGACACTCGCGAGGGTCTGCTTTCGGTCGTAGTCCTCCGGAACCTTGGCCAGGTGCGCCTTGCCGACCTCGAGCGAGTAGCCGTGGACCGGATGGAAGCGCACCTTGAGCGTCGGGATCCCCGACCGCTCGCGCTCCTCGGCCTCGAGCCCGGCGATCCACTCGCGTCCCTTGGTCGCGCTCTCGCGCAGCGCATCGAGGTCGCTGCGGTAGCCCTCCCGGATGTAGCCCGTCTCGTTGGCGCCTCTGGATCCCTTGGCGATCGTCGGCGGGTCGTCGATCAGGGCCTGTTCGAGGAGCCGCGTGAGGCTCGGAAGCGGCGCCGGGCCGTCGAGGGGAACGACCGTCCCAGCGTCGCCCGCCGCCCCGCTCCCGAGGAGCGCGTCCTCGCCCTCCGTTTCGACCGCGAGGGCCGCGACGACATCGGGGAGCGCCTGGAGGGAGCCCCGCAGCTGACCCAGATCCCGCGGCACGGCGCCGGGCCGCGTCGCCTTGGACAGCATGCGCTCGAGGTCGCGGACGCGTCCCATCGCCTCGCGAAGCGTGCCTCGAACGCGATCCCGCTCGACGAGCCACTCGACGGCGTCCTGGCGTCGCTCGATCTCACGGGTCGACAGCAGCGGATAGCTGAGCCAGTGGGCCAGGCGCCGGGCACCGAGTGCGCAGGCCGACTGGTCGAGCTCGGCCACGAGCGTCCCGGTCCGTCCACGATCCTCGCTGTTCTCGTGCAGCTCGAGGTGCCGTCGCGTCGACGCATCGAGAACGACGGTCTCGGCGATCTCATAGCGGCGCAGACGCGGCGGATTCTCGGCCGCGAAGGGCTGGTTCTCGGTCAGGTAGTTGGCGATCGCCACTGCCGCCCGGGAGGCGGGGTCGGGCGCGCCCATGAAGTCCCCGGGCCATTCGGCGCGCTCCGGAACGACGTCGTAGCCCTTCTCCTCGAGGGGGGTGAGCGCGACCTCGTCGAGGCGATCACGAAGCTCTGCCTGCCAATCGTCGAGTCGTGCGCCCGGCACGAGGAGCTCGCGAGGCGCGATCCGGGAGAGCTCCTGGACGAGCGTGTCCGGCAGACCAGCGCCCTTGCCGTCAAGCGGGAACGACGAGGGGACGCCGGCGACCTCGGTCGCACGGAAGTCCGCAGTCGACGCATCGAGCACCGCGAGACCGAAGGCATCGCTCCCAGGGTCGGCGGCGATCGCGGCGACGGCGACGACTTGACGGGCATCGAGCCCCTCCGGATCTCCGACGAGTCCCGGGGTGACCACCTCGACCACCTCACGCCGAACGAGCCGCTTGCCGCCCGCTTCCTTCGGATCCTCGACCTGCTCGCAGATCGCGATTCGGTGCCCGAGCTCGGCGAGGCGTTTGATGTGCGCATCCGCCGCGTGGACCGGCACGCCGCACATCGGCACGGCGTCCTTCTTTCCCTTGTCGCGGGACGTGAGGGCGATGTCGAGGATCGGAGCGACGAGCTCCGCGTCGTCGAGAAACATCTCGTAGAAGTCGCCCATCCGGTAGAAGACCACCGCATCCGGATATTGCGCCTTCACCTTGATGAACTGGCGCATCATCGGCGTGTCGAGCGCCGAGCCACTCACGCGCTCGTCTCCTCGTCGCCGGCGCGGGCGGGGCGCTGCCACGCGTCGCGCTCGACCACGTCGAGGAGCGCGGCGAAGGCCTTGAGCGCCTCGGCATCCTGCCCTCCGTCGAGCAGCATCCGGCCGAGCTCGACGCGAAGGGAGGGAGCGCTCGGTGCGATCTCGATGGCCCGCGAGAGCGACTCGATCGCCGCGGCCGCGTCGCCCCGGCTGGCGAGCGTGCGCGCGAGGGCCACCTGCGCGGCTGCATCCGTCGGCTGCGATTCGAGGAGCGCGCGAACCAGCTTCTCGTAGTCCTGCGGCTTCTTGCGCGCGGCGAAGCCCGCCTCGATCCTGGGCAGCAGGATGGTGCCCAGGGTCCGGTCGGCCTCGACCGCTCTCCGCCAGGCGCCGATCGCCTTCGCGTCGCGACCCTTCTCCGCCTCGAGGTCGCCGAGCATCGACCACGCCGGGGCGCACGCCTTGTCCTTGCGCAGCAGCCGTTTCAGGGTCGAGCGAGCCGCGTCCGCGTCGCCCTCTTCCGTCTGCCCCTGCGCCTGCGCGAGGAGCAGTCGGTGCTCCTCGGTCTCGGCGGCCTCCCGGTCGAGCCTTCGCCAACGCTTCACCAGGGCGAGCGCCCGCGGATACTCGCGCATCTCGCCGAGCAGCTTCACGAGACGCGCGAGGGCCTCACGCTCCCTCGGGCTCGTATCGAGCACCTCCTCGTAGCCCGCGACCGCGCGCTCGACGAAGCCCCCCGCATCGAAGTCCCGGGCGAGCTCGAGCAATGCCTCGTTCTTCTCTTCTTTCGAGATCCCCGGGCGCAGCAGCAGGTTCTGATGCATTCGGATTGCCCGCCCGATCGCGCCCTGCTCCCGATAGAGGCGCGCGAGGGCGTGATACGCGTCGAGATCGGTGCTGTCCGCCTCGACGATCCGCTCGAGCCAGGTCTCGGCCGCCGGCCAGTCCCCGCCGACGGCCGCGCGCAGCGCCCGGCGAAGGGCGGCCTCGACCGACCCCGCCTTGCGCGGATCGACGACCGGCCGTTTCCTCCCGATCGCCACGTCGCTAGCCCTGCCCGCCTGCGGCGGCCTTCGGGCCGTCGCCCCCGGCCGCCGTCTCCGCCGCGACCGGAGGTTCCCGATCCGTCGAGAGCGGCAGGCTGCGGAGCTGGTGCAGCTCGCCCTCGAGGCGGCGAATCGTCTTCCGGTATCGGCGCCGCAGCTCGCCCCCGCGCAGGCCGAAGAAGCCCGCCATCAGGAGCACGACCACGGCACCGAGCGCGAAGCAGGACAGTGTGAGCTTCCACACGGTCACTTCGATCACGCCGAGGCCGAGCAGGTCGACCGTCACGACCGCGGTGTTCGCGGCGTAGAACATCCACAAGACGGCGTTCACGCACACGAAGATCACGATCAGCGCGACGATGGTCAGATTCCGCTTCAAACCGCTTCCCCCCCGATCTCGTCAGCCGATCAGCTGGCGGTCGAATCGCCCGGACCGATCGGGTCGGACTCGGCCGCGGCGGAAGCGTCTCCCTGCGCGGGCGACGAATCCACCATCTCCTTCAGCTCCTTGCCCACCTTGAAGAAGGGGGTGCGCTTCGCGGAGATGTGCACGGGCTCGCCGGTCTTGGGATTCCGGCCGTCCCGCGCCTCGCGGATCTTCACCTGGAAGGAACCGAACCCCCGGATCTCGATCCGGTCGCCGGCACGCAACGACTCGATCATCGCGTCGAAGATCGTGTTGACCACGACCTCCGTGTCCTTCTTCGAGATGTGCGGGGTGCGCTTCGCCACCTCTTCGATCAAACCGCTCTTCGTCATTCTGTCTCCCCAGACATGGCATCCCTGGCGTACAGGGACCGAGGCAAGGGGCGCGGCGCCGTGTGGTTGCAGGGCGCCGCGCCCCGACCTCTTCTCGCGGGTGGGCTAGTCGCCCTGTCCCTTGAGCTTCTCGGCCAGCAGATCACCGAGCGTGGTGGTCTGGCTCGCCGACTGCTGTTCCGCGAGCTCCTTGAGAGCCGCACGTTCAGCCTTGTCGTTCACCGCACGAATCGACAGGGAAATCTTCTGCTCGTGGGCGTCGACCTTGACGACCAGCGCAGTGACTTCCTGCCCTTCGCTGAAGTGCTCCGACGGGGTCTCGATCCGCTCAGGCGCGAGCTCCGAGCTGTAGACGAGACCATCGATCCCGTCCTCGAGCTGAACGAACACACCGAAGTCGGTCACGCTCTTGACCGGACCGGTGATCTCGCTGCCCACGGTGTACTTCTTGAGAATGTCTTCCCACGGGTTGGGCTCGAGCTGCTTGATCCCCAGGGAGAACTTCTCGTTCTCCTTGTCGATCTTGAGCACGACCGCCTTCACCTCGTCGCCCTTCTCGAAGCGCTCGGAGGGATGCTTGACCTGCTCCGTCCAGGAGATGTCCGAGACGTGGACCAGGCCGTCGATGCCCTCTTCGAGGCCGACGAAGATGCCGAAGTTGGTGATGTTGCGGACCTGGCCCGACACTTCCGTGCCGACCGGGTAGCGCTCCTCGATCACCGTCCACGGGTTCTCCTCGATCTGCTTCATGCCGAGGGAGATCTTGCGATCCCGCTCATCCACGTCGAGGACGACCGCTTCGACTTCGTCGCCGATCGTGACGACCTTGGACGGGTGCTTGACGCGCTTCGTCCAGGACATCTCGGAGACGTGCACGAGGCCCTCGATGCCGGGCTCGAGCTCGATGAACGCGCCGTAGTCCGTGAGGGACACGACCTTGCCCTGGATGCGCATGCCGAGCGGGTACCGCATGCCGGCGTCGATCCACGGGTCGGGCTGGATCTGCTTGAGACCCAGCGACACGCGCTCGTTCTCCTGGTCGAACTTGAGGACCTTGACCTTGATCTCGTCGCCCACCTGGAACAGCTCGCTCGGGTGGTTGATGCGACCCCACGACATGTCCGTGATGTGGAGCAGGCCGTCGATGCCGCCGAGATCGATGAAGGCGCCGTAGTCGGTCAGGTTCTTGATCACGCCGTCGAGGATCTGGCCCTCCTGGAGCGTGGTCAGCGTCGCCTCGCGCATCTTCTTGCGCTCGGTCTCGAGCAGCGCGCGGCGGGAGAGAACGATGTTCCCTCGTCGCTTGTTGAACTTGATGATCTTGAAGTTGGCCTTCTCGCCGAGCAGCGCCTCGAGGTTCCGGACCGGGCGCAGGTCGACCTGCGAGCCGGGGAGGAACGCCTTGACGCCGATGTCGACGCTGAGGCCGCCCTTCACGCGGGCGACGATCGTGCCCTCGACCGGGTTCTCGTTGTCGTAGGCGTCGCTGATCTCGTCCCAGACCTTGAGGCGCTCCGCCTTCTCCTTCGAGAGCACGAGCTGACCGTCTTCGTTCTCGACTTCCTCGACGAGGACCTCGACGTCGTCACCGACGTTGACGGTGATCTCGCCTTCCTCGGTCATGAACTCCCAGGCGGCGATCATTCCCTCGGACTTGAAGCCGATGTCGATCTGGATGTAATCGTTGTCGATCGAGAGGACCTTGCCGACGGCGATCTCGCCCTCTTTGATGGCCTTCTCGGCTTGACCGAAGAGCTCCGCGAAACTCGCGGCGCCTGTGGAAGCGCCTGCGGCTCCCTGCGATTGTTCAGTGGATTCGGACATTGTTGGATGGTTCTCCTGAGAGTCGCCATGAACCCCGTGTCCATGGCTCCCTCTGTGTTGGTGCCAGCGTTTCAGGCGCGAGGAACTGCTCAGTCCTCGCCCCTCCCCTCGGCCGACGCCTTCGCGGCGACCTCGGCGAGACGCTCCCGCGCCTGAGATAGCGTTCGTTCGAGCGACGCAGCGTCGCCCTCCTCGAGCGCCCGGGCGAGCTTCGCCAGGGACGCGGAGAAATGTTCGAGCGGGCCCGAGAGCGCCTTGCCGTTCAGGCGCAGGATCTCGCCCCACATCTCGGCATCGCTCTGGGCAATGCGCGTGAAGTCGCGGAAGCCGCCGCCCGCCAGCGTCCCGACCTGATCGGGCGCCTCCTTGAGCGCGTCGGCGAAGGCGAAGGCCACGAGATGCGGCAGGTGGCTCACCCACGCGACGTCCTCGTCGTGGGTGTCGGCCGAGCGACGCTCCACACGCGCGCCGAGCGCCTCCCAGAACGCCGCGATCCGCTCCACGGGTCGCTCGTCCTGGCCCGGGCGCGGGGTGACGACGCAGGTCGCGCCCTCGAAGAGATCGGCACGGGCATGGTCGGGGCCGCGGAGATGACTCCCCGCCATCGGGTGCGACCCGACGAATTCGACGCCTTCGGGCAGCAGCCCGGGGAGCGCATCGAGGACGGCCCCCTTCACGCTGCCGACGTCCGTCACGAGGGCGCCGGGCGCAAGGCCCTCGCGCACGTCGGCGAGGACCGCAGTCATGTTGCCCACCGGCGTGCCGAGTACGACGAAGTCCGCGCCGACGACCGCTTCCGCGGGCTTCGCCACGACGTCGACGATCCCCGCTGCCAGCGCCCGCTCGAGCGGAGCCGGCCGCCGCGCGGCGCCGACCACTTCCCGGGCGAGTCCACGCTCCTTCGCCGCTGCGGCGACGGAGCCGCCGAGCAGTCCGAGGCCGAGCACGGCCAGTCGATCGAAGGGCGGATGACCGCTCAAGCGCCGTCCTCCCCGGAAGATTCGGCGGCTCGGAGCTCGGCGATCGTCTTGATCAGTCGCTCGTTCTCCTCGGGCAGGCCGATCGAGATCCGTACGCAATCGTCGAGGCCGAAGCCGCCCATCGGACGGATGATCACGCCCTGCTGCAGGAGCGCGTCGTAGACGCCAGCCCCCGCGCGGGCGAGCACGAAGTTCGAATCCGTGGGCCAGGTCTCGATCCCGAGCTTCCCGAGCTCCGACCGCAGGTAGTCCCCGCCCGAGGCGTTCAACGAGAGGGTGGCGTTCAGGTGCTCGTCGTCGTCGAGCGCGGCCACCGCCGCGGCTTCGGCGAGCAGATTGACGTTGAAGGGATGGCGCGCGCGCTCGAGGAAGCTCGCGACCTCCGGGCTCGTGATGCCGTAGCCGATGCGGACGCCGGCGATCCCGTAGATCTTCGAGAAGGTGCGCAGGACGATCGTCGCCGGCCGCTCCGCGAGGAGTGCCGTCGCATTCGGGAAGTCGTCCCTTCGCACGAATTCGAAGTACGCCTCGTCGATCGCCAGGAGAACGTCGTCGGGGAGACGCGCGACGAAGCGCTCGAACGCGTCGGCCCCGAAGCTCACGCCGGTCGGGTTGTTCGGATTGCAGACCATCACGACGCGGGTCCGGTCGGTGATCGCATCCGCCATGGCGTCGAGGTCGTGATCGAGGTCCGCCTTGAGCGGAACCGGCACGCTCGTGCCCCCCATCCCCGTCACGACGATCGGATACATCGCGAACGAGGGCCACGGGAAGACGACCTCGTCGCCCGGGCCGATGAATGTCTTCGCGATCAGCTCGATCACTTCGTCGCAACCCGTGCCGAAGACGAGCTGGTCCTCGCCCACGCCGAGGCGGGCGGCGAGCTTGGACCGGAGCTTGAAGCTCGCGCCGTCGGGATAGCGGTGGATCTGGGAGGCCGCTTCGCGGATTGCGGCCACGGCCTTCGGGCTCGGGCCGAGGGGATTCTCGTTCGAGGCGAGCTTGATGGAATCGGTGATCCCGAGCTCGCGTTCGAGCTCCTCCATCGGCTTGCCCGGCTTGTAGGGCGACAGCTCGCGGATGTGCGGCTTGACGAGATCGCGAACGCTCACGAATGGGACTCCTGGGCCACGGCGGCGGAGCGACCGACACCGGAACTCACTTCGAGGGCGCGCGGAAACGAACCGAGGACCTTGTGGGAGGCGGCGACACTGCCCGCTTCGGCCAGGGCCCGGGCCACTGCGTCGTCGTCCTGGTGACCCTCCATGTCCACGATGAAGATGTACTCCCACGGCTTTCCCTTCATCGGCCGGGACTGGACCGCCGTGAGGTTCACGCCGTTCTTGGCGAAGGGGCCGAGCAGGTTGTGGAGCGCCCCTGACTGATCGCGCCGGACCGTGAAGACCGCGCTCGTGAGGTCCTGGCCCGAGGGCGCCGGCGTCTCCCGCCCGATGACGAGGAAGCGGGTGGTGTTGCCACGCTGGTCCTCGATCCGGGACGCGACCATCAGCAGGTCGTAGACCTCGGCCGACACCTCGGATCCGATCGAGGCCACCTTCTCGTCCGCGTGTGCGAGCTGGGCGGCGGCGGCGGTGCTGGTCGTCTCGACGACGTCGATTCCGGGAAGGTTCTGCTCGAGCCAGCGGCGGCACTGTGCGAGGGGCTGCGGGTGGGACACCACCTTCTGGACGTCCTCGAGTCGGCCGGTTCGCGACATCAGGTGCTGGGCGATCTCGAGCTTGATCTCGCTGCAGATCGTGACCTCCGTCTCGATCAGGGCGTCATAGGTCACCGTCACCGGCCCCTCGATCGTATTCTCGACGGGGACGACCCCGAAGTGCGTATCGCCCCGCTCGGTCAGGGTGAACACGTCGCGCATGTTCTCGACCGGCACGAGGTCGACCTGCGCCCCGAACTGCCGGCTCGCAGCCTGGTGGCTGAACGTGCCATCGGGTCCGAGGAAGGCGACCTTCACGCGCTCCTCGAGGGAACGCGTCGCGGAGATGATCTCCCGGAAGACGTGCGGGATCCCCGCACTCGGGAACGGGCCCTCATTCGCCTCGATCAGCGCGCTCACGAGGTCGCGCTCGCGCGCCGCCACGTAGATGGGGCCCTTGCGACCGCCTTCCTTGATCTCGCCGACCCGCTGGACCGCGCGCGCCCGGGCGTTCAGCCGGGCGAGGATGTCGGCGTCGATCGCATCGATCTCCGCGCGAAGCTCCGTGAGCTCCTGCTCGATCCCGGAGGCGTCGCTCGTCGCGCCCGCCCCCTTGGCGCTGCGGTCTTCGTTCGACATCGACAACGAACTCCAGGCGACCCGGCTTCCTCGGCGTCTCGGAGGCGCGACGACGGCGCCTCGGACGGCGACCGACCACCGACGGCACGGCGATGGGTCGGAATGCTTCTCGGGTCGGGGGATGGGGTCCGTTCGAACGGCGGCCCCGGCTCTCGGGACACGATCGATTGCCCGCGAAGGAACGCCGTCGGGCGGCTTCGCGTGGACGCGTTGCGGATGGGTGGTCGGGTCACGGCACGAGGCAGGAGGCGGCCGCGAACCCGCGATGTAGGACGGTCTCCAGACGGAGCGGGGACGAGACACCCGGGGAAACGGGCCGAGGTCCTCTAACCCCCTGAAATTGCTGGCGCATCATATCGGAGGCGCTCCCGCCCTGCAAACCTCGAAATCGGCTTTTCTCTTCTAAAAGCAAGGGTTTACCGGAATCCCCCGCCGGTGGGCCCGATCGCTCGCGTCCGGCACGGGCCGAACGAGCGTAAGCCGTTGAATTCACGCGACTTTCCACGGACGTGATTCAAGATGGGACTCGATGACGCCGATACGACGGGCGAGTCCACCCGTCCGAGGCCCGATGAACCCGCGAGAGCCCGAGATCGCCGCCGGCAGCCCTGCCGAGCCGACGCGTCGACGTGCGCCGCTGAACAGCGTCTCGACACGGATCATTCTGTGCGTCTTCTTCTCGACGCTCCTGACCGCGCTGATCGTGAGTTGGCTCTCGGTCGGCGCGATCCACCAGGACGTGAGGACCCGGATCGCGGCTCGGGCGGCGGTCGTCCTCGACCGGCAGGCCGCCGAGATCGAGTCCAGCCATGCCAGCGCCTTCGCTCGGCTGTCCGCGGCCTCCGCAATCGGCAGCGACTGGCACGCGGCCCTGGTCGCCGCACTCGACGCCCGCCCCGACACCCGCAGCTGGGACTGGCAGAGCACGCCGATCGCCGAGGACTCACGCGTCCGTTCGCTCCCGACGCCGCCCCCGGACGTCGCGGCCCGCTTCGACCGCCTGACGCTCCGCCGTGACGGTCCCGGCCCCGAAGTTCGCGACGCCTGCCTGCCGACGGGCATCGACCTGATCCGTTCCGACTCGAGCGTCGCCGGGCATCTCGAGGGGTGCGTGGGCAACGAGAGTCTCTACGACGCGCTCCAGCCGGCGTCGGCCGATGTGCGGGGCTGGCGACTGCTCGTGGCGACCGCGGACGGCCGGATCGCCGTCGCCGGTGGCATCCGCGCCAGTGCGCGCATCGGCCAGCGACTCCCGATGGCCGACCTCTTCCACCCGGCCGACGGCGCCCTCGCCCGCTACGAGGACGACCAGGGCACCGACCTCGTCGGACGCCTGCTTCCCCTCGGCCGATCGGGCTGGTACCTCGTCGCCGAGACCGAGCACGCGCGCGCCTTCGCGCCGGCGATCGCGATCACGAACCAGATCTTCATCGTCGACATCTGCATCATCCTGCTCTTCAGCGTCCTCGCGTACAAGATCACCCTCGCGATCATGCAGCCGATCGAGGCACTCTCGCGCGGTGCCCAGCGGATCGCCGAGGGCCACGTCGACTACGAGATCCCCATGCCCGCGAACGACGACGAGCTGGGTCTGCTGACCGGGACCTTCAACGGCATGATGCGCAAGCTGCGCAGCAGCCAGCTCGAGATCGAGAACGATCGCATCCGTCTCCACGAGAAGAACGAAGAGCTCCAGCGCGCCAACGAGATCCTCGCGCAGCTCTCGATCACCGACGGCCTCACGAAGCTCCACAACCATCGCTACTTCCAGGACCACCTGACCCGCGAGATCAAGCGCGTCAGCCGGACCCACGCGCCGCTCTCGTTGATCCTGCTCGACATCGACGACTTCAAGCTGCTGAACGACACCCACGGCCATGCGGCCGGCGACGAGGTGCTCGTGGCGCTCGCGGCGATCATGAACGACTCGGCCCGGGAATCCGACCTGATCGCCCGCTACGGCGGCGAGGAATTCGTGATCCTGATGCCCAACACGGATCTCGCCGGCGCGGTCCACCTCGCGGAGAAGATCCGCATGACCGTGGAATCGACGAGGCTCATCATCGGCGACAACATGAAGCCGATCAACATCACGATCTCCCTCGGCGTCGCACTGTTCAACGGCGACCGACGCGAGTTCTTCGTCGAGGCCGACAAGGCCCTCTACACCGCCAAGGAAAACGGCAAGAACTGCGTGATCATCGCGGGCAACGAGGGCGCGGAGATCCCGTAGCGAACGCCTAGCGGCGGCGTCCTTGTCGCGCGAGACTCCCGCTCCATGACCGCCTTCATCGGACTCTCTGGCGGGATCGGCTCGGGCAAGAGCACGGTCTCGAAGCTCCTCGCCGAACTCGGTGCGACCGTCGTCGACGCCGATGCGCTCGTGCACGAGATGCAGGCCGCGGGCCAGCCGATGCTCGACGAGATTCGAGCTGCCTTCGGTGACGACGTGATCCGCGAGGACGGCTCCCTCGATCGCCCCGCCCTCGGCGGGATCGTGTTTCGCGACCCGGCCCAGCGAAAGGTGCTCGAGAAGATCGTCCAGCCGCCGGTCGTAGCCGAGATGGCCCGGCGCGCAGCGGTGGCGATCGACGCCGGGGAGCCGATGGTCGTGATGGACATCCCGCTGCTCTTCGAGGGCTACCGCGCCGGCACCGGGAGCGCTGCCGCGAACGAGTACGACAGCACGGTCTGCGTCTGGGTCCCCGTCGAGGTCCAGGTCGAGCGCACCATGGAACGGGACGGCTGCGACCGCGCCGAGGCAGAGCGGCGTGTGGCCGCGCAGATGCCGATCGACGAGAAGCGCGAGATGGCCGACCACGTGATCGACAACTCCGGCACGTACGAGGAGACCCGCGTGCAGGTCGAAGCCTTCTACCTGGAGAAGACCTCGGGCCCCGCCTAGCCTGGGGCCGTGCGAGGCCAGGGTCAGTCGGGGTCAGTCGAGGGCGGCCCGGATCTCGGCGATGTAGCGCCCCACGGCGTCGACGGCGGCGGTCCGGCCCTCCGCCTGCTCGATCAGGTCGACGATCGCGCTTCCGATCACCACGCCGTCGGCGTACGCCCCGATCGCCTTCGCCTGTTCGGGCGTGCTGATTCCGAAGCCGACGCAGACCGGCGTGTCGCCGAGCGCCTGGGCGGCGCGCACCTTCTCCTCGATCCCCTTCGCGAGGTCCGCCCGCGCACCGGTCACGCCCTGGAGCGAGACGTAGTAGAGGAAGCCGCGGGTCTCGCGAACGAGCATTTCGAGCCGATCGGGACGGGTCGTCGGTGCCGCCAGCAGGATCGGGTGGACGTTCCGCTCTCGACACGGGTCGAGATAGGGCTTGCCATCCTCCGGCGTCAGGTCGGGGAAGATGATCCCGTCGACGCCGACGTCCTCGCAGGACTTCGCGAAGGCCTCGGCGCCCATCGCGTGGACCGGATTGGCGTAGCCCATCAGCACGAGGGGCTGCTCGATCCGGGATCGCAGTCGATCGACCATCATCAGGATCGCGCGCAGGCTCGTTCCGCTCGCGAGCGCTCGACTACTCGAGCGCTGGATCGTCGGCCCCTCGGCGGTCGGATCCGAAAACGGCACGCCGATCTCGATCACGTCCGCTCCCGCGTCGGCCATCTCGAGGATCAGGCGTTCGCTCGTCTCGAGGTCCGGATCGCCGGCGGTCAGGAAGGGAACGAGCGCCGTGCGGCCCTCTTCCCGGAGCTTCGCGAAGCGGACGTCGATGCGGTTCGCGTCGCTCAAGCGGACTCTCCCGCACGCTCGGCCAGGATCCGTCGGACCTCGTCGACGTCCTTGTCGCCCCGCCCGGAGAGGTTGATCAGCACGATCTGATCCGGGTTCATCGTCTTCGCGACCTTGATCGCGTGGGCCACGGCGTGGGAACTCTCGAGGGCGGGGATGATCCCCTCCGTGCGCGAGAGGAGCTGGAACGCCTCGAGTGCCTCGTCGTCGTTGATGACCGCGTAGGACGCCCGACCGATCTGCTTGAGGTGGGCGTGCTCGGGGCCCACGCCGGGATAGTCGAGGCCGGCGGAGATCGAGTGCGCCTCCATGATCTGGCCGTCGTCGTCGGAGAGGACGAGGGTGCGCTTGCCGTGGAAGATCCCCGGGACGCCGGCATTGATCGTGGCGCCGTGCTTGCCCTGGAGCCCCTCGCCACCGGGCTCGACGCCGACCAAAGCGACTTCGTCGTCCTCCACGAAGGGGTGGAAGAGCCCGATCGCGTTCGAGCCGCCACCGACGCAGGCGATCGCCACGTCGGGCAGACGGCCTTCGACGCAGAGCATCTGCTCGCGCGCTTCGAGACCAATCACCCGCTGGAAGTCACGGACCATCCGGGGGTACGGGTGCGGCCCCATCACCGAACCGATCAGGTAGTAGGTGTCCTCGACGTTCGTGACCCAGTCGCGCATCGCCTCGTTGATCGCGTCCTTGAGGGTTCGGGATCCGCTCTCGACGGGAATGCACTTCGCGCCGAGGAGCTCCATCCGGAAGACGTTCAGCGCCTGGCGCCGGACGTCCTCGGCGCCCATGTAGACCTCGCACTCGAGGCCGAGGAGCGCGGCCGCCGTCGCGGACGCGACGCCGTGCTGGCCGGCGCCGGTTTCGGCGATCACGCGGGTCTTGCCCATGTACTTCGCGAGGAGCGCCTGGCCGAGTACGTTGTTGATCTTGTGCGCGCCGGTGTGCGCGAGGTCCTCGCGCTTCAGGTAGATCTTCGCGCCGCCGGTCTGTTCGGTCAGCCGCTTCGCGAAGGTCAGCGGCGTGGGCCGGCCGGCGTAGTCGCGCAGCAGGTCGTCGAGCTCCTTTCGATACCCCGGGTCCGCGAGGATCTTCTCCGACTCCTCGACGAGCTCGTCGAGGGCGCTGATCAACATCTCGGGAACGAAGCGGCCACCAAAGGGCCCGAACATGCCTCGCTCGTCGGGTTCGCTCTTCAAGGGGTCTCCCTGGCGGTCGTCCTCGCAGGAACTACTCGCCCGATTCCTTCGCGGCTTCCACCGCCTCTTCTCGCTCGCGCACGGCCTCGACGAAGGCGCGCATCTTGGCCGGGTCCTTGCGTCGGTTCTCGTCCTCGACGCCCGTGGCGACATCGACCCCCCACGGCGGGATGTCTCCGACGTCCGCGAGGGCCTCTGCAACATTATCCGGCGTGAGCCCGCCGGCAACGATCACGTCGTAGCCATGGGCGATCAGGTCCTCGGCCTCGCTCCAGTCCCAGGTCTGCCCCTGTCCGCCCCCCTGATGGGGATGATCGAGCAGGAGGATCGAACTCGGATAGGTCTCCGCCGCGTCGTGATCGGCGCCGCGAATTGCCTTGATCGTGGGAAGATCGACGGCCTCGACCTCCTCCTCGCTCTCGTCACCATGGAACTGGACGCGCTCGAAGGGCACGCGTTGGAGGATCGGGTCGATCACGTCCCAGCGCGCGTTCCGGAACAGGGCCACGCGCTCGACGTCGTGCGCCTCGAGCGCCTCGCAGATCTCCAGGGCCCGGTGGACGTCGACCTGTCGCGGCGAGCCGTCGACGAAGTTGATCCCGATGAGATCCGCCCCTGCCTCCACGGCAGCCAGCGCATCTTCGACGTCCTGCACGCCACAGATCTTGATCCGAACGCTTCCCGTCACGACGATGCCCCTCCCGCGCTCACCTCGCCGCGTCGCAAGGCTTCGAGCGCCTGCCCCGGATGGGGCTGTCTCATCAACGATTCACCCACGAGGAATCCCGCGGCCCCGGCGCGTTCGAGTCGCGCGACGTCCGCTGCCGAGCCGATCCCGCTCTCGGCCACGAGCACGACGTCGCGATCGTCGAGGCGGGCCGCCAGCCGCTCCGTCGTCGCGAGATCCGTCTCGAAGGTCTTGAGGTTGCGGTTGTTGACCCCGATCAGATCCGCTCCGAGCGCACGCGCCCGTTCGAGTTCGTCCTCGTCGTGAACCTCGACCAGGACGTCGAGCCCGAGCGCCCGCGCCCGCGCGTCGAGCGTCTCCATCGTCCCGTCGTCGAGGGCGGAGACGATCAACAGGATCGCATCGGCGCCGGCGACCCGGGCCTCGTCGACCTGGTACGGATCGATCATGAAGTCCTTGCGCAGCAGCGGCCGCTCGACGACTGCGCGGACGGCCTCGAGCACCTCGAGGCTGCCGCCGAAGAACTTCTCGTCGGTCAGGACGGAGATGCAAGCCGCGCCGGCCTCCGCATAACACTTCGCGATCCAGACGGGATCGAAGTCCTCCCGGATCAGCCCCTTGCTCGGCGACCGTCGTTTCACCTCGGCGATCACCGACGCCCCCGGCGTCGAACGGAGCGCCTCCCGGAAACCCGCAGGCTTCCGCTCACAGCTCTCCGCGGCGCGCGCCAGCGCTTCCGGCGGCCGCGCCCGCTTGGCCGCCTCCACCTCGGTCGCCTTGTGGGTCAGGATGTCGTCGAGGATCGTCACGACGAAGCCGCCTCCCCGGCCGCACGGGTGGCTTCCGCCAGGGCGTCGAGTCGCGCCCGCGCAGCGCCGGAATCGATGCTCGCCGCAGCGAGATTGATTCCGTCCTCGAGGTTCGGCGCTCGTTCCACGACGAGCAGCGCTGCGGCCGCGTTCAGCAGCACGATGTCGCGCTTGGGACCGGTGGCCCCGTCCAGGATCGCCAGGGTCGTCGCCGCGTTCTCTTCCGGCGTTCCGCCCGCCAGGTCCTCGAGGCGCGCCGTTTCGAGACCCAGCGCCCCGGGCTCGACCCCCATCGGGCCGACCTTGCCGTTCGCGAGGAGCGCCGCGTGGCTGGGCCCCGTGGTGGTGAGCTCATCCATGCCGTCCGAGCCGTGCACGACCAACGCGCGCTCCGCTCCGAGGCGACCGAGCGCTTCCGCCAGCGGCTCGACCAGCTCGCGCGAATAGACGCCGACGACCTGATACCGCGCGCCGACCGGGGACAGCAGGGGGCCGAGACAGTTGAGCAGCGTTCGCACGCCGAGTTCGGCACGGACGGGCGCCACGTGCTTGAACGCGGGATGGGCCGTGCGCGCGAAGAACGGGGCGATCCCGACGTCGGCGAGGATCCGGCCGCAGGTCTCGATCGGCAGGTCGATCCGGATGCCGAGCGCTTCGAGGACGTCGAAGCTGCCGGACCGGCTGGTCGCGGCCCGGTTGCCGTGCTTCGCGACCGACACGCCGGCCCCCGCGACCACGAAGGCCGAGGTCGTCGAGATGTTGAAGGTGTCGAGGCCCGAGCCCCCGGTTCCACAGGTGTCGATCGTCCGCGGGTCCGCCGGCGCCGCCTTCGTCGCCCGGGCCCGCAGCGCCTCGGCGACGGCGACGATCTCGTCCACGGTCTCGCCCTTCATGCGGAGACCGACCAGCAGACCCGCCGCCGCGGCGGGGGAAGCCTCGCCGTCCATGATCTCGCCGAAGGCCCGTCCGAGGAGCGCCGGCGGGGCGGCGCCGTCGGAGACGAGCGCCTGGATCGCGTCGCGGATCGCCGTCATCCCGCAGATCCCGCTACCGCGCGACATCGCGCGAGGAAGTTGCCGAGCAGTCGCTTGCCTTCGCCCGTCATGATCGACTCGGGGTGGAACTGGACCCCCTCGATCGGGAGCGTTCGATGGCGCACGCCCATGATCTCGCCGTCCCGGGTGTGCGCGGTGATCTCGAGCGAATCCGGGATCGTCGACTCCTCGATCACCAGCGAGTGATAACGCGTGGCCTCGAAATCCTGGGGCAGTCCCTCGAAGACGCCTTTCCCGTCGTGTGCGACGGTCGAGACCTTGCCGTGCATGATCGACCGCGCGCGGATCACCTTGCCGCCGTAGACCTGCCCGATCGACTGGTGCCCGAGGCAGACCCCGAAGACGGGGATCCCGGCCGAAGCGAAGGCCTCGATCGCGGCCATCGACACACCGGCGTCGTCCGGCGTGCCCGGCCCCGGCGAGATCACCAGGCCATCCGCCTGTCGCCCGAGGAGCGTCTCGACGTCGGCCTCGTCGTTGCGCACGACCTCGACCTCGGCACCGAGCTCGCCCAGATACTGGACCAGGTTGTACGTGAAGGAGTCGTAGTTGTCGATCATCAGCAGGCGCATCTCAGTCGACGCCTTCCCGCGCGAGATCGATCGCCGTCAGTACGGCCCGCGACTTGTTCATCGTCTCCTCGAACTCGTACTCGGGCTCGCTGTCCGCGACGACGCCCGCCCCCGCTTCGAGAGTGACCTTGTCGTCCTTCGCGACCATCGTGCGAATGGTGATCGCCATGTCCATGTTGCCGGAATAGTCGAGGTAGCCGGCGCAGCCTCCGAAGAAGCCGCGACGGACCGTCTCGAGCTCGTCGATGATCTCCATGGCGCGGACCTTCGGTGCGCCCGAGAGCGTGCCCGCCGGGAAGGTCGCGCGCAGCACGTCGAGCCAGTCGAGCCCCTTGCGCAGCTTCCCGTGCACGTTCGACACGATGTGCATGACGTGCGAGTACCGCTCGACGAAGGCGTAGTCGTCGACCTCGACGGAGCCGATCTCCGAGACCCGACCGGCGTCGTTCCGCCCGAGGTCGACGAGCATGAGATGCTCGGAGCGCTCCTTCGGATCGGCGAGCAGGTCGGCTTCGAGCGCCCTGTCCTCCTCTGGCGTCTCCCCCCGCCAGCGGGTACCGGCGATCGGTCGCACGTCCAGGCGATCTCCTTCGACCCGCGCGAGGATCTCCGGCGAGGCCCCGACCATGACCGCGTCCTCCATCCGGATGAAGAACATGTAGGGGCTGGGGTTGATCACGCGCAGGTGTCGGTAGATCGAGAACGGGTCGACCTGGAGCGGCAGCTGGAATTGCTGGGCGAGGACGACCTGGAAGATGTCACCCGCCTCGATGTACTCCTTGGCCCGCTTCACGATCTCGTGGAACTGGGACTCGGTCATGCTCCGCTCGACTTCCATCGGCGCACGGACCGGTGTCCGACGGGGCTCCGCCGCGAGGGGCTGGCGGATCTGCTCCACCATCTTCTCGATCCGCGCGGAGGCCGCGTCATAGGCCGCCCGCGCGCCGGCTGTCCCGATCTCGGCGTGCACGACGATCAGGGCCGTGTGCCGGACGTTGTCGTAGACGACGACGAATTCGGGGAGCACGAAGAAGGCGTCGGGCAGGCCGACCTTGTCCGGATTCGCGTCCGGGATCTTCTCGACGAAGCGCACCCAGTCGTAGCCGATCATGCCGACGGCGCCGCCGATGAAGCGCGGGAGGGCGAAATCGGTCGGCTGGACGGCCTGGTACGCGCGCAGACGGTCGCGCAGGACCTCGAGCGGATCTCCGCCCGTGTCGATCACCTCGGTCGAATCACCCTCGGTCCACTCGACCCGGCTCCCCGTCGCGGAGAACTTCGCGCGTGCGCCGACACCCAGGAAGCTGTACCGGGCCCACTTCTCCCCGCCCTCGACCGACTCGAGGAGGAAGGCCGTCCGGCCGTCGTCGATCTTGCGGAACAGGGAGAGCGGCGTCTCGAGGTCGGCCATGACCTCGCGTACGACCGGGACGTGATTCCCCTGCTGGGCGAGCGTTTCGAACTGCTCGGGGGATGTGCGAAGCACGAGGTGATCTCGGGGACGGGACCGGCGGGACCGGTGCGTCGGGAGTGGGTAGGGGGAGCAGAAAACCCTGTGATTCTAAGACCTTGTGGTGAGTCCAGCAAGCGATGGGCAGCGCGTACGGGCCACGGGGCGCTGTGCCGCCTCAGAAGCTGACGCCGGTCCCGAAGCCGGAGTCGAAGAGCTGGTCCTCGCGCCCTTCCCCCAGCCCGATGAAGCGGAACATCAGCCCGCCGCGGAGGTTGTCCCGCCGATCGACGGCGACGGTCGCGCCCACCGACCAGCACCGGCACTTCGAGACGTACTCGAACGTCCCCGAATTCCGGATGAACTCGTCGCGTTCCGCCAGCTTGTAGACGGTCGCGTACCGCAGGCGTATCCGCGACGTGAGCTCCACGATCGCCTGCCCTCGGATCTGGTTGATCGCATCGATCTCACCGATCCGGACGACGCCCCGGTCGCTCTCGAGGACCGGCGGAATCCGGCGTCGGTAGCGATAGCCGCCGACGAGGGTGAAGCGACGCAGCAGCCAGAGGTCGACTTTCTTCCCGAACCGGAGATCCAGGCCGCCCTCGTCGAGGGCGAGCGCCTCCGGGTCGAAGGCCGCGACCGCGCGCGCGGAGAAGCCGCGAAGGGGCATCATGCGGCCGTCGAGGAAGACGTTGCCGAGCCCGCCTTCCGCGAAGTCGTAGTCGATGCCGGTCAGGACCTCGCCGAGGAACTGGAGCGACGCTCGGGCGCGGCGCTTCTGGTAGAAGCGCTGGCCGACGGCGGCCACGACGCGGTTGGCGGTCTCGATCCGATCGGCGGGGTCGCGCGTGATGGCTTCGAGCGAGAGCGAGCGCAGGCGAGACTGCTCCACGAGCCCCCGCGGCGTGAACAGAGGATTGCGGTCCTGCTGTCGCTGAGAGACGAGGGCCCATCCCAGTCGCGGCTCGACGACGTGCCGAAGCAGGCCGCCCCGACCGCGCTCGAACTCACGCGCGAGCGGATTGCGCCACTCGAGCCGCGCCGTCAGCAGCCCGCGCTCCCCGAACTGTTGCTGATCCGTGCGGTAGAGGCTCTGGCGCCAACCCACCTCGGGCGTCACGGCTCCGAAGCGACCGAGGTGGAAGCGTCGGGCGACGCGCGGATGGATCACCGCCCGCACCCCGCGCTCGCGGATCGGCTCGCCCGGCTCGAAGAGGCCGTTGCCGCCGCCGAAGTCGAAGGGACGACCCGAGACGGTGGCCGGCACCAGCCCGTCGGCACCGAGATCGTAGAAATGGCCGTCCGCGACCGAGGGATTCGCGCCGGGCCGCGGGTCGTACACGCTCTCGTGATCCCGGATCGACCGGAAGTGGACGACGTCCGCGTCGAGCAGGAACTCGATGCCGCCGGGGGCCACCGCTGTCCCCGGCTGGACGTCGACGGCCGCTTCCCCGAACCGCTGCAGCGTCACGTCGTCGGCGTCGAGCAGCTGGACTTCCCCGGGCGGGACCGTGTCCCGCCTACGGATGCCCTGGACGTCGTCGGCGAAGCGGGCGCCGACCATCGCGCCGAGCCCCCCCGCGTCGCCGAACGAGCGATGGACGTTCGTCGTCGACTCGAGGAATCGGAACTCACGGAAGGGGCGGAACTCGGCGAAGTCTTCGGGGTAGAAATTGTCGGAGACGTACTTGAGGTCCGTATTCCAGCGCCACTCTCCGGGCAGCATCTGGTCGTGGAGCCAGCGAACGCCGAAGCGTCGCGAATCCGTGCTCGCGACGTCGTCGTCGCGCTGGTCGTAGAGCCCCGAGACGAAGAGATCGCCCCCGGATCGCTCGCCGAAGACGTACTCGATCTGGCCGTCGCCCTTGAAGCCCCGCTCCGAGAAGTAGTTGGGCGTGAACGTGACGTTGACCTGATCGTGCGCGGCCCAGAAGAGCGGCAGTCCACCGCCGAAGCCGCTCCGTCCGCCGAGCACGAGCTGCGGGAGCAACACGCCGGACTCCCGATCGCTCTTCACGGGGAAGAAGGCCCAGGGGAACCACAGCACCGGAACCCCCAGCACGTCGAAGGTGGCGTTCCTGACCGTGCCGTAGTCGCCGACTTCGACGTCGGCGTCCGCGGTCCGAATCTTCCAGGGCAGCGGCTCGCCCGGCTCGCAGCGACACGTCGTGAAGACCGCGTCGCGCATCTCGAACGTGTTCTCCCCGGTTCGGATCATCTCCTTCGCGCGGATCCGGAACCCCTGACTGCCGGCGTCGAAGCCACCGTCGAAGAACATCCCGCGCAGGGTCTCGACGTCGAAGACCATGAACTCCGCGCGCAGGACGTCGCTCTCGTCGACCAGCTCGACGTCGCCCTCGGCCACGCCGGTCTGCGTCTGGGTGCTGAAGGCCACCCAGTCCGCGCGCAGGGTCCGCGTCGTCTGGATCACGTGGACGTTGCCGGTGGCGACGTAGAGATCACGCTCGCCGTCGTAGTCGATCCGGTCCGCGGTGATCTCGAGGGGATCCTCGAGCCGCGCGCGGTCGACCTGCTGTGCAGCGACGGGTCCCGTGATCAGACAGGCCACGGCGATCGCCAGGCGAATACACGCGGGCAGACCGCGGCCCCTTCTGCTCTGGCAGGTGGCCCCTCGCGCCACGCTTCCCCCCGTCGCCACGGAACGCGCGCTGCGCGCACTCCTGTGCGGACAGGGGGACGCTACCTGAGTGCCGGCGGCCCGGCCAAACCGGCGGCTAGCTCGCCTGGGCGAACCGGGTGAGCGCCGTCGTGAGCGCCGCGCGATCCGGCGCGACCAGCTCGTCTTCGACGAGCCGGAGGAGCTTCTGGTCCATCAGCTGATGCAGTGCTTGATGGGTCTCCTCCATCGACAGATCGCACCCCGCCGACAGCTCCCGGAGGCTCGTGCGGAGCCGCAGCTCGTCCTCGTTCTCGCCGACGGGACGGGTGGCCAGGAAGCGGACCAGCGGACCGACCAGCTCGTCGAGACCGAGTGCGGCCAGGCGACGCTCGGCGCCGATCAGGCGCGTGGCCAGGCGCTGGATCATGCGCACGCCGATCTCCGGGCGTTCCATGCACATGAGCTCGAAGGTCTCGCCATCGATCTCGAGGATCTCGGTCGGGCCCGCCGCGACGGCGCGGGCAGTCCGAGCCTCACCGAGGACGACGCTCATCTCGCCGAAGAAGTCCCCCGGGCCGAGGCGCGCGATGACCCGCGGCCCCGAGCTCCCGGAGCGGCTGATCTCGACCCGACCGGACTGGATCACGTAGAGGTCGATCCCTTCGTCGCCCTCGTCGAAGACGACCTCGCCGTCTTCGAAGTGGCGCTGGAAGGCCTTCCGGACCTGGATCTGTGTCGTTTCTCCCGCAGACAGCCGACCGTCCCCCTCGGCGCTCCGCCCGGCTGGGCGGGGCCTCCGGGTTCTTTCGTCCACGCGCAAGGACCACTTGAGACGGGCCGGTCTGCGTCGCGGTCCGCGCCCCACCGCCCTCAGGAGGCCGGCGGAGTCTCGCGCTGCAGCTGATCGATCAGATCGTCGAGCTCCGGACGACTCAAGACGCCTTGATGGGAACGAGCGATCCGGCCCGACGGATCCACGACGATGAGGGTCGGGAAGGACCAGACTCCGTATTCGACCGCGAGCTCCTGATCGGCGATCGCGATCGGGTACGTCAGGCCGCGCTCGGCGAGCCAGCGACTCACCTTCTGCGGCGGATCCGTGTCCATCGACACACCCACGATCGTGAGCGGCTCGTCCCGGCGTCGCTCCCAGATCTCCTGCAGGATCGGCATCTGCACCTCGCACGGGGCACACCAGGTCGCCCAGAAATCGAGGATCAGGACGCGGCCGCGCTGTTCTTCCAGGCGGACCGGGAGACCGTCGAGACGCACGAGCTCGAAGGACGCGGCCTCGGGTCGCTCGATCGACTCCTCGACGAAGCAGCCGTCGAGGTAGCCGCTCGCGACGACGGTCACGACGAGCACGACCAGCCAGATCCCGATCGCCGCCTTCATCGCGGGCCGCTCACCGGGGGACCCCGCCGCCCAGCGCCCTCATTGGAGCGCCTCCTCGGCGGCGTAGACCAGGTCGTTCAGGAACCCGAAGTAGGTATTGAAGATCGCCAGCTGATTGGAGATCAGCAGGAGGCCGACGCCGGCGAGCAGGATCCCCGAGACGAACTCGAGCGTCCGGAAGTGGCGCTTCATCCTGGCGAAGGCACTGAAGAAGTAGTCGATGCTCCAGCCCGCCGCGAGAAACGGAATCGCCAGCCCCGCCGAGTAGACGGCGAGCAGCGTGATCCCTTCGTAGACGGTGTCGCGGCTTCCGGCGAGGGTCAGGACCGCGCCGAGGATCGGCCCGATGCACGGCGACCAGCCGAAGCCGAACCCGGCGCCGACGGTGAAGGAGCCCATGAAGCCGGGCGCCCCCAGGTCGAGGTGGAGACGCGTGTCCCGCATCAGCCACGACAGGCGGAAGGCCCCCATCATGTGAAGGCCGAAGATCAGGATCACGACCCCTGCGATCTGGGCGATCCCGAGCTCCGCGAAGCCGAGGTCGAGGCGGAAGGTCCGCAGCACGCGGCCCAGCGCGAAGGCGCTCGCGCCGAGCACGATGAAGACGGTGGAGAAGCCGCAGACGAAGCCGAGGCAGGCTTCCATCACGCGGGCTCGTTGCTCACCGGTCGACGCGCCCTCCCCGAGATCCTGGACCGAGACGCCCGAGACGAGCGACAGATAGGCGGGCATCAGGGGCATCACGCACGGCGACAGGACGGAGATCAGCCCCGAGGCGAACACGATCGGGATCTGCGTGACGAAGTCGGACATGGGTTGCGCGGGAAGGTGACGCGCACGTCCCGCCGATGCCAGCACTCATCGTTCGAACGCCGGCAGGGCCACGATCCGTTGCGGTCGGCCCGCGCCGCTGGGTGTCGATCGGCTCGCTGCGTCCCGGCCAACCCTTCCGGCACCGCGCGCGACGCCCGGTCGGAGCCGGACGCGCGCGCGAGGCCGGACGGGACGAGGGCTACCAGCCCATCTCGTCGTAGCCGCTCGTGTCGATCGGCTCGGCCGAGGCCGACGCCGAGGCCGTCGTCGCCGAAGCGACGGCTTCCGGCCGACGGCCGGGCTCGTCGACGTCGCGTCCGATGAACACGATCTCCTGCTCGCCGGTCAGGTGGTCCGGCGTGAGCACGTAGGTGCCGCGCAGGGAGCGCGTGAAGACCTTCTCGGCGACCTGCGAGTCACCGGCGGTGAACGCCCAGGCGAAGCCACCGACGATCAGGCCCCCCGTGGCGTAGAGCAGCTTCACCGGCCCGTAGATCAGGCTCGAAAGGGCTGCCGCGGCGCCGAGGCCCCCTTCGCGGCCCGTCTCCTGGGCCGCGCTCTCGGCGAAGCCCGCGCTCGGGGCGCCGAGCATCGCAACGACCACCAGGGCCGTCATCAAGCGCCGCTTGACGTCGTGGCCGCGCTTCGGGCGCACGGATTCCATGCTCGGGCGCTCGCCCGAGCGATCGATCTCGAATGTCATGATTCGTCCAACCTCTCAATGCGAGGTTCGGACGACACGATCGCGCCGTCCTGCCCTCGACCTCTCACATTCCCCGTGAGGGAGTGTGCCCGATCTTCCGAGGTCGTCCAACTCGCGCGGGTTCCGGCGGACTCAGAACGCGCGGTCGGTATCCAACAGGATCGTGACCGGCCCCTCGTTCACGAGGGAAACCTGCATCATCGCGCGGAACCTTCCGGTGACGACGGGCACGCCGATCGATCTCGCTTCGGCGACCACGCGTTCGAAGAGCGGCTCCGCCGACTCCGGAGGCGCCGCCGCCCCGAACGACGGCCGCCTTCCCTTGCGTGCGTCGGCAAGGAGCGTGAACTGCGAGACGAGTCCGAGGGTTCCCCCCATCTCTTCGAGGGAAAGGTTCATCTTGCCCCCGTCGTCCTCGAAGATCCGCAGACCACAGATCTTCTTCGCGAGCTCCGCTGCGGCGCGCTCGTCGTCGCCCTCGGCGACCCCGACGAGCGCGAGGAGCCCGGCCCCCATCTCGGCGACGCGATCGTCGCCGACGTCGACGGACGCCGACGACACGCGCTGGACGACGGCGCGCACGACTAGATCTCCCGCTGGTTCTGGAAGCGTCCGCGGTAGACCGCTTCGCCCTCGGTGCGCATCAGCACGAGCTGGCAGACCCGCACGCCGGCCACGATCTCGAGGGCCCGGCTCGAGACGTTGCTCATCTCGAGGACCTGGCGATTCGAGACGCCGGGCTGAACGAAGGCGCTCGTCACGTGGATCATCAGACCGAGGCGCGCGAAGCGGCTGCGCCCTTCCAGGAAGCCGCAGAGATCCGGCGGCAGCGTCACGTGCTCGAGGGTGATGCCGTGGATCGTCGACCCGGGTTCGAGGCGATAGGGCTCGTCGAGGTCGAGGACCCGCGTGTGGTCCCGGTAGTCGGTCGCGTCCTCGACCGGAATCGGGGCCTCGTTGCCCACGATCTCCCGGATCTCGCGTCCGAGGGTCAGATCGATCGAAGCCACGCCCACCTGGGACGTCTCGAGCGGGTCGATGTTCACGCGCCCCGAATCGAGTTCGCGCAGGATCACGTCACGGGTCAGGACCGACATCGGGCGCAGAGGCTATCTCATAAATCCCGACCGAGTGAGGGACGCGCCTCTCATGGATGAAAACAGGGGCCCGAGATCAAGGCGCGAAATCGCAGGCGTAGCTACTCGGAGCCTGTCGGCTCCTCCCGACTTCAAGATTTCGCAACGCCGAGATCGGGCCGAAGGCGCGTTCATCGCGACCGAGGGGTTCATGAGATGGCCTCTGAACTACCGTAGAGACATGGCGCACGAATACTTCAACGTGGATCGACCGGTCGTGATCGGTCATCGAGGGGCCGCGGGCACGCACCCGGAGAACACGCTGGCGAGCTTCGCCGCCGCGCTCGAGCAGGGTGCCCAGATTCTCGAGAGCGACATCCACGTGAGTCGAGACGGCGTACCGATCCTGCTTCACGATCCCGACGTCGGACGCGTGAGCGAGGGCGAAGGTCTGGCGGCGGATCTCGACTTCGCCGCCCTCTCCGCCCTCGACGCCGGCCACTACCAGCCCACCTTCCAGGGAGCGGGACATCGCATCCCCTCCCTCGAAGCCGCCTTCGATGCCTTCCCGGACGCGCGCTTCAATCTCGAAGTGAAGTGCGCCGACGCGGCGGCGATCCGCGCGACCCTCGATCTCGTCGCGCGCTTCGATCGCGCGGATCGGACGCTCCTCGCCGCCGGTGAAGACGACGTGATGACACTCCTGCGCGCGGCCCTGCGCGAACACGCCGTCGCCCCGGCGATCGGCGCGAGCCTCGGCGAGATCGTCCAGGCGGTCGGGAGCGCGCTCGGCCAGGGGAAGATGCCCGAGGGCGTCGACGCGCTCCAGATCCCGGCCGAGTTCGCGGGGCAGCCCCTCGCGACCCCGGCGCTCGTCGAGCACGCCCATGCCCATGGCGTCGAGGTCCACGTCTGGACGATCAACGACCTCGAGGAGATCGCCGAGCTCCTCGCGCGGGGCGTCGACGGAATCGTGACGGACCTGCCCGGGCAGATGCACGATTGGTTGGTGGCCGATGGACGACGCTAGGCGCGAGATCGGAGCCCCCTCGCCCTTCTTCGTGGCCTGCCAGGACGCGCTGCGCGGCTCCGCCGAGCTCGGCCCGACCCTCGATCTCGCCTGCGGACGCGGCCGCCATGCCCTCGCGGCGGCCGACCTCGGCCTCGCGGTCCTCGCCGTCGATCGCAACGGCGATCCCCTGGCGGCGCTCCGGCAGGCCGCCGCGCCAGGGCACCGGATCGAGACGCGCGTGGTCGACCTCGAGACCGGTGCGCCCCCTGACCTGGGCACGGCCCCCTTCGGTTCCGTCCTCGTCTTCCGCTACCTCCATCGCCCCCTCGCGCCCTGGATCGAGTCGCTCCTCGCGCCCGGCGGAATCCTGCTCTACGAGACGTTCACGACCGCGCAGCGCGAACGCGGCTGGGGCCCCTCGCGCGATGCGTTCCTCCTCGCGCCCGGCGAGCTGCCGACGCTCTTCCCGAGTCTCGAGCCCCTTCGCTTCGAGGAGGGCCCGACCGACGAGCCGAAGCCCGCGGACACGGCCCGGCTGCTCGCCCGCCGCCCTCGCTAGAGCGTCCCCCCGACCGACCCGCTAGGCGGAGGTCAGCCGGTCGAGCGCCCAGCGGGCATGCTCGGCCAAGACGGGATCGGGGCTCTCCGCGTGGCGCTCGACCGCCGGACGCAGCGAACCGTCCCGGCTGTTGCCGGCCGCGACCAGGGCATTGCGAAGCAGGCCCGTGTGACCCGTTCGCTTGATGGCCGTCTTGTGCGCGTGTTCGCGGAAGCCGACCTCGTCGAGCTCCAGGAGCCAGCGCAGCGTCGGCGACTGCCAGGCCGAGCGCGGCGTGAGTCGCGCGCGCAGTCCCAGCGGATCCTCCGGCGCTTCCCGCGGCCGACTCTGGTTCCAGGGACAGACCGTCTGGCAGACGTCGCAGCCGAAGACGTGCTCTCCCTGCGCCTCGCGCAGGTGCGCCGGAATCGCGCCCCGCAGCTCGATCGTCGTGTACGAGAGGCAGCGCGTCGCATCGAGTACCCAGGGCTCGGGGAACGCGTCGGTCGGACACGCATCGAGACAGGCCCGGCACGTTCCGCAGTGATCGGGCTCCGGCGCATCGGGCGCGAGGGCGAGGTCCGTCAGGATCACGCCGAGCATCAGGTGGGACCCGCGCTCCGGATCGATCAGGCAGGTGTTCTTCCCGATCCAGCCGAGGCCGGCCTGGGCCGCCGCTGCGCGCTCGAGGATCGGTCCCGTGTCGACGTAGCTCCGGGAGACGACCCGGCGCTCGGCGAGCGACGGGAGCGCCGCCTCGAGGGCACGGAGCCGCTCGAGGAGGACGTCGTGGTAGTCGTCTCCGCCGGCGTAGCGGGCGATCGATCCGCGCGGACCCGGATCATCGGCCTCGACCGCTTCCTCGCTCGGCAGCGCCAGCGCGGCGACGATCAACGACTCCGCCTCCGGAAGGACGCGCCGCGGATCGACGCGCTCGTCGAGCCGGCGCCCGATGTAGTCGAGCTCGCCGCCGTAGCCCTGCGCCCACCACTCCCGGACGAACCCGTTGTGCGGACCGGGCGCGGCGGCGGCGAAGCCGACCGAATCCAGCCCGAGTACGAGCCCCACGCGCCGCACCGATTCCGCGAGCGAGCCTCCCTCCGACGGCCGTGCACTCACGACGCGACCGCGCCACGCGAGGGGGCGGCGGAGAGTCTGCGCAGCCCCTCGCCGACCGCCAGCAGGCAGACGCAGCCGAGCACGTAGGTCGCGACGCCCGCCCACTCGTGGAGCGGCCCTCGGGTCGCGAACGCCACGTCGACCTCGATCGCGAGGACCACGGTCAGGATCACGCGCAGCAGGTTGCCGGCGAGCGCGATCGGCACGACCGCGACGACGAGCGCGACCCGACGCCAGGCGACGGAGTCGGTGAAGTAGGCGATGAAGACGCCGATCGGGATCAGCGTCACGAGACTCGTGATCCCGCTGCAGGCATCCGCCACGAAGAGGGTCTGATCGCCGGGCAGCGTCAGCACGTTGCCCTCGCGGAAGATCGCCACCCCGTTCATCTGGAGCAGCCGGACGGCGGCCGTCGAGACGAGGATCTGCAGCTCGACGATCAGCGGGTTCACCCAGGCGATCGGCAGCGGCACCATGAAGAGCAGATACGAGAGCGGGAAGCGCAGGGTCCGGACCCACTCGACGCCGCGCAGCGCGAGCACCGCCACGACGACGGTCGCCACGAAGAGCAGCCCGAGCAGGCTCGCGTCGCCGAACCCGATCAAGCCGACGTAGAGAACGGCCAGGGCTCCCAGCGCGAGCAGTCCGCCGGGGACGGGCGCCGCCGGAAGCGCGGCCAGGCGAACCCGGTGGGCGGTGGCGGCCCACAGGGCGACGAAGGGCACGAGGTAGCCGTGGGAGGCGTACTCGACGCTGCTCCAGACCTCCGAGAGCGCCAGCAGGCCCGGCCCCCAGCCGACGAGCAGCAAGGCGACGATCGCCCACTCGCCGCGCGTCATGTCCACCTCGCGCGGGCCCGTCGCGAGCGCCGGCCCGGACCGCATCGTTGCCGCCGCACTGCCTGCCTCCCTCCCGGATTCACCGGAGGCCACCCCGGGAACACGCCGGACGCGCGCCTCTCGAGTCGGTGCCCGTCCTGGGACATCGGGGGCCGCGCCCTTTGGATTGAGTCCGCTCGCAGCGGTCAAGTCCCATGTCAGCGCAACCGAAACGCAAACGAGCGAAGCCTGTGTGCTGCGCTCGACCGCGCCTCGCGCGCCTCCCGCTTTCGGAAGCCTCATGAACCAGCCCGACGATCAAGCTCCCTCCGAAGATTCCGCGGCCGCTTCCCGCCCGGCAGCGCCGGTCGACCCGCTCGAGGTTCGCAGCAACCCGCGCGTCGGCACCGACCTCGCGGTCGAACTCTACGCCACCGACTTCAGTGGCGCGCTCGTGGGCCGGACCCGCGACCTCTCGATCGGCGGCGCCTGCATCGCCACCCCCTCCCCGTTCTCCGTGAAGGGCGTGCAGCGGATCGTCCTCGACCTGCCCACCCAGCGCGTCATGCTCGACGCGATCGGATGCTGGCAGCGCGAGGATCCCGCCGAAGGGGTGATCCTCACCGGTGTCCAGTTCGAGAATCCCCATCCGGATCACCTCGAGCTCGTCTGGGACCAGGTCCTCGACGCCGGGAAGAAGCTCGCCCGCTTTCTCTACGAGCGAACGGCGCTCCACGAGCTCGGCCTCGAGGAGGCGATGGGCCTCGCGCAGGTCACCCGCTTCCGTTCCCTGAGCCCCGGCGACATGATCTACCGCCAGGGCCAGACCGGCGACGGCGGTGACTCGATCTTCCTGATCATCGAGGGCTCGGTCACGCTCCAGGTCCGCGTCCGCGACGCCTTCGAGCGCCCGCTCACCCAGCTCCAGGTGGGCGATCTCTTCGGCGGTCTGCCGCTCCTCGCGGATCTGCCCCACGCCGAGAGCGCCGTCGCGAACGACCACGTCAAGCTCCTCGAGCTCGACGCGGGCGCGTTCCGACACCTTCGGAGCATGAAGCCCTGGCTCGGGCATCGCCTCGGCGTCGCCCTCCTCCGCGTCCACGCGCAGCGCATGGGCAAGATCATCGGCCTCGTCAGCGATCCATCCTGACTCCGGTATCCTGCTGATCCCACGGACCGGCGCAGCTCCTGCCCCCGAAGCGTGCGCGAGCACCTTCGAGTGATTCGTGAAGGATTGGAGGCCATGCAGGACCGGCTCGTCTTCCTGATCGGTTCGCCGCGTTCGGGCTCGACGCTGCTCTCGCGCGTGCTCGGGGCCCACTCGGCGATCTTCGCCCCCGAAGAGCCGCACCTGATCACGCCTCTGGCCCACCTCGGCTACTACGACGCGGTCGAGGAAGCGCCCTACGACCCCGTGATCACGCGGACCGCGGCACGCGCGCTGGTCGCCGCGCTGCCGAACGGGGAGGCCGATTATCTCGAGGCATTGCGGTCCTATACGGACAAGATCTACGGCGGCCTCTTCGAGAGCGCGGGGGACGCCTCGCTCCTCCTCGACAAGACCCCGGCCTACGCACTCTCCCTGGATTTCCTGGCACGGCTCTACCCCCTGGCGAAGTTCATCGTCCTGACCCGCCACCCCGTCGCGGTCTGGTCCTCGTACGTCGACTCCTTCTTCGACGGCGACGATGCCGTGGCCCACGCGCACAACCCGCTGCTCGAGCGCTACGTCCCCGCGATCGCTCGTTTCCTCCGCGAGCAGCGCGTGCCCTACCACCGCGTCCAATACGAGAATCTGGTTCAGGAACCCGAGGAAAATGCCCGCCAGATCTGCGATTTCCTGGGAATCGAATTCGAGGCCGGCATGGTCGACTACGGCGCCGCCCCGAACGCCCGCGGCGAATCGACCCGCGGCCTCGGGGACCCCACGAACGTCGCCCAGCAGAGCCGGCCGACGACCGACAGCCTCTCCAAGTGGGCGAAGGCCGCGACCGGCCAGCCCGAACGGGTGGGCCTCTATCAGGAGATCGTGGCTCGCCTCGCCGACGAGGACCTCGAGACCTGGGGCCATCCCCGGGCCGACATCGTCCGCGAGCTCGAGGCCATCGACCTGGCAGGCAAGCCCGCTCCCCGCCCCAGGCTCACCCGCTACGCCCTCGAGCGCCGGGTGCTCGTGGGGGTGCGCCGCCGGATCCGGCCGGAGAATGGCCTCGGCCGGCTGGTGAAGAAGGTGCGCGAAGTCTGCGACGTCCTGCTGCGCTGAGCGGGCGGCGGGCGGCATCGCGCCGGCAGCCTGACCGAATCCGCTCACGCGCCCCGCGCCCCCGGCCGATCAGGGGAGCGCCCACCGCGCACCGCCGTGGAAGACTCCACCTGCGGGGCGTGCGGGACCGACCGGGAGACTGCTATACATGGCGCCCATGGAAGAACGCATCATCCGACCCGCGACGAGCTTCGGCGCTGCCGAGCAGAACGACCAGCCCAAGCGCTTCGAGCGCCCCGCCGCCCAGGAGATCTCCCTGTGCTGCGAGATCTCGGCGTACGCGCCGGACGGCGACGACACCCCTCTTTTTTGAGGTGGGGATCCATTGTGCAGAGTTCGCCGCGAGGGTGAGCTCTGCGACGTTGTGGCGTCCTGGTTCGGGGCTGGGGTGCTAGGCACGAACGCGGTTGCTGGCGGTGTCCGGTGATCCGTTTCTTGCCACCATGAAGACATCGAGGCGAGTTCCCTTTGAGGGGCTCGCCTCGTTTCGTTTGGCGCAGCGTCTCGGATCAGAGCTCCTGGGAAACGCGGTCGACGATTCGCTTCATGCGGGGGTGGGCGATCAGCGCGAGCGTGTCGCCGGAGGCGACGAGCTGCTGGATCTCCGGGTCCTGGGCGAGCGCCTGGATCTCGGGGTCTCGGTGGAGGCGGGCGATCTTCGGGGCGACGTCGCCGAGAACGCCCGACAAGGTTTCGCGGAAGGCCTGGGGATCCTCCCGGGCGTCGTCGCCCACGAGGCCGAGGTCCGCGAAGCGGCCACGCACTTCCGGGTCGAGGACCATCGAGCGCATCGCGTTGCGGTTCATGGCGTAGTCGATCGAGCCGTTCTGGATCAGCGTCCAGAAGAGCTTGTCCGAGAAGAGCTGGTCGAGGCGCTCGTCCTCGAGAATCGACTGCACGCTCCCGAGGGTCCGGCCCGGGCGCGCGGCGATCCGAGCCGCGATCTCTCCGGCGGCACCGGCATCGGAGAGCGCGGACGAGACGACGGACTCGACCAGGTCGCCGGTCGCCGCCGTCACCGTCGACGATTCCGTCTCCGGGAGCGCGGCCAGACCGTCGACGGCACCGAGGTCCCGGGCCGCGTCGAGCCAGCTCACGAGCACCGCGAGCAGGACCACGATCAGGCTGCCCCGGGCGACGCCGAAGACGCCGCCGAGCCCGCGATCGAAGGGACCCCGCGGCACGCCATCGACGCGCTCGGCGTCCCAGGCGACCAGGAGGTCCCCCGCGCTGCTCACGACCAGCCAGGCCAGCACGAAGCCGATCGTGCCGGCGATCGCGGGGGCGACCAGCGACGAGACGACCAGGGTCCGCTCGACCCAGCCGGCGAGATGGACCGCGCCGAGCAGGCCGCCGCCGTAGCCACAAGCGAGGCCCGCGAGGCCGGTGCCCGAGACGACGGCGCCACGCCAGGCGCCGAGCGCGGCCATCGCGAGCAGGACGAGTCCGAACAGGAAGTCGAAGAGCATGTCCTCTCCATCGACCCGACGCGAATCGGGCTGAAACCCGGGCCGCGGGGCCCGCCCGGGAGCACGTTGATCGGAGCCTGAGCGCCCTCTCAGGGCCCTGGACAGACCCCCGTCGTCCCCAGGCAGGCGTCCAGCCAGGCCTCCGCGACCGCCGCCGGCGCCCGGCCCTCGAGGTCGACCCGCGCGTTCATCCGTCGCATCGCCGGTGCATCGATCCGCCCCTCGAGCGCCCGCAGGGCCAGGGCGATCCGCGGCGCCCGCTCGACGAACGCGGCGCTGGCGAGCACGACGGCGTCGTAGGGCGGAATCACGCGGCGATCGTCTTCGAGGACCGCGAGCCCATCGGCTTCGATCCGCCCGTCGGTCGAGTAGGCGCTGATCACATCGCCGCTCTCCGACCGGAGTGCCTCGTACATCAGGCTCGCGTCCATGGCGCGTTCCTCCGCGAAGCGCAGCGAATAGCGTTCCTCGATCGCGCGCCACTCCGGGCGCTCGAAGAACTCGAAATCACCGAGGATCTCGAGTCCGCCGGCGATCGGCGCGAGGTCGCTGATCCGCCTGACCCGGCGCGCGCGCGCATCGTCCCCGCGCATCGCCAGGCAGTAGGTGTTCTCGAAGCCGAGGGCGGCGAGGAGGACGACGCCGTGCTCCGCCGCCAGCCGTGCGCGCACCTCCTCGAGCACGGCCGCGCGATCTGCCCCGGCCTGCGTCCGACGCAGGATCGTCGCCCAGATCGTGCCCGTGTAGTCGACGTAGAGATCGAGGTCCCCGGCCGCCAGCGCGTCGAAGGCCACCGTCGACCCGAGCGAGGGCACCTCGGTGGTCTCGCGCGCGCCGGCCTCCTCCGCGACGCCGGCCAGGATCCGCGCCAGGACGTACTGCTCCGTGAAGCTCTTCGCGCCGATCCGGACGGCGGGGCCGCTCGCGTTCGCGGTCTCCGTGTCCGTCCGCGTGCCGTATCCGAGCGCGCCGAGCGCGATCGTCGAGACGAGCAGCGCCGCAGCCCCGATTCGTGCGCGGGAACGCCGCTCGAAGCCGGTCTCCGCGAGGCGCACCACCCCGTCGAGCACGATCGCCAGCACCGCCGCCGCCGCGCTCCCGAGCAGCACCGCCGATAAGTTCCGCGTCTGTAAACCCGCGAAGATCGGGTTGCCGAGACTCGTCCCGCCGACCGGCGTCGCGAGGGTCGCCATCCCGACGACCCAGACCGTCGCCGTCCGCAGGCCCGCCACGATCGTGGGAAGCGCGAGTGGGAGCTCCACCTGCCAGAGCACCTCCCGCGGATCCATCCCCACGCCCCGGGCCGCCTCGACCAGATCCGCGTCGACGCCGACCAACCCGGTCACGGTGTTGCGCAGCATCGGCAGCACGCTGTAGAGCGCGAGCGCGAGCACGGCGGGCAGGAAGCCGATACTCGGCACCGGGCCGAGGCCCAGGCCGTCGGTGATCGTCGCGAGCCCGGCGAGCGCCGGCACCATCAAGGCGAGCAGGGCCAGGCCGGGAATCGTCTGGAGCACGCTCGCCACGGCCAGGACGACACGCCCCAGCCCCGGACGCCGCGACGCGACGACGCCGAGGGGCAAGCTGATCGCGAGGCCGAGTGCGAGGGCCAGGAGCGTGAGCTCGATGTGGCTCGCCAGGTAGCGCGGGAGCTCGGCCCATTGGGCGCTCCAACCGCTCATGCCCCCTCCTCGGTTCCGCCGATCAGGGCTTCGATCCGCTGGGCCTGCCGCCGTGGCGCGCGCAGGAAGGCGTCGATCGCCGCCGAGTCGGCGTCCTGGAGCAGGGCCGCCGGCGTGCCGACGTGCGCGATCCGCCCGGCTTCGAGGAACGCGATCCGATCGCCGAGCAGCAGCGCCTCGCTCATGTCGTGGGTCACGAACACGATCGTCAGATCGAGCTCCTCGCGCAGACTGCGAAGCTCCTCCTGAAGCGCATCCCGGGTCACGGGATCGAGCGCACCGAAGGGCTCATCGAGCAACAACAGCGGCGGCTCGGCGGCGAGCGCCCGCGCCAGACTCACGCGCTGCTGCTCCCCTCCGGAGAGCCTCCCGACGTCGCGGCTTCGATACGTCGCGGGATCGAGCTGGACCCGCTCGAGCAAGGCATCGACGCGCGCGGCGATCCGTTCGGGCGCCCACCCGAGCAGCTTCGGCGTGAGACCGACGTTCGCGGCGACATCGAGATGGGGAAGCAGCCCCGCGCGCTGGGCGCCGTATCCGATCCGTCGGCGGAGCTCGTGCGGCGGTGGAAGCGCGCTGTCTTGGCCGTCGATCCGAACGGTCCCCGCCGACGGCTCGATCAGGCGGTTCAGCATCTTGAGGAGCGTCGTCTTGCCGGAGCCGGAGGCGCCGATCAGAACGAGCAGCTCACCCCGCGCGACGTCGAGGTCCACCCCGTCGACGACGGCCCTGCTCTCGAAGTGGCGGGTGAGCCCGCGACACTCGATCACCGCGACCCGCTCCGTCCGCGCGCCGCGAGTCGCGCCGCCAGGGCCGCCTCGAGCGCGAAGACATGGGCATCGTCCGCGCCCATTCGCCGAAGACTCCTCGCGAGCTCGAAGACGTATTGCGGATTCTCCCCGCTCGGCCCGACCGCGCCTGCGACCTGCGCGGCGATCGCGTCGAGCGGAGCCGGTCCCAGGTAGTTCTCGTTCTCGGGGTGCGCGATGTAGACGAGCCCGCGAACGGGGCGCCGCGGGAGGCGACCGTCGCCCTCGTGCAGGAACACGTCGAGCTCGACGCGGTCGTATCCCCCGCGCTCGCGATGGTCGAGACCGGCGAGGACGCCGTCGGGGTCGTCGATCGGCACCTCGTAGGCCGTGCCCCAGCAGGGGGCCGGCGCGAAGTCCGGTTCGTGCCCCGCCATCGCCGCGTCGGGCAACAGGGTCACGACCCGCCCGGGGCGCTCGGGCACGCCGCGGTGATCGGTCGATCCCTGCCAGAATCGTCGGGCGAAGCCTTCGATCCAGGCGTGACGCCGGGCGCGGTGGGGAAACGCCGGTCGCCACACGAGCGATCCGTAGCCGAAGATCCAGAGCGAGTCGCTCACGACGCGCCGCCCGCGCCCTGCTCCGCCTCGCCTCGCGCCGAGGCCCACCCCGGCTCGTCGTACTCGATCTCGAGGATCTCGTAGACGGTCTCGCCCTTCGGCCGTCGCACGACGACCTCGTCCCCGAGTCGCTGCCCCATCAGTGCGCGGCCGACCGGCGAGTCCACGCTGATCATCCCCGCCTTCGCGTCGAACTCGTCGGGGCCGACGAGGCGATAGCGCTGCTGGTTTCCGTCTTCGTCCTCGATCGTGACCCAGGCGCCGAAGTAGACCCGATCCGCATCTTTGCGCGGGCCCGCGTCGACGACCGTCAGCTCGTCGATCCGTTTGGTCAGAAAGCGGATCCGCGAGTCGATCTCGCGAAGGCGCTTCTTGCCGTAGATGTAGTCCGCGTTCTCGGATCGGTCGCCCAGCGCCGCCGCGACCGAGACCGCCTCGGTGACCTTCGGGCGCTCGTCGGTCCACAGCCAGTCGAGCTCTTCCCGAAGCTTCTCGAAGCCTTCGCGCGTGATGTAGTTCGTCTTCGACATCGACCTGGGCGCGGCGCGACTCCGGCCTGCGCGTGCATTGCGGATCGGGAACTTGCCGACCCACGTCCTATCGACGAGCGCGGCGAACGCTATGATGCCGCCCCATGAGTGAACGATCCAGCGAGACCCCCGGAACGAGCGAGGACCCCGAGCGCCGCGGCCCCCCGCCCAATCCGATCCACCACCCGCTCTTCCTGCCGGTGCTGCTCGTCGCGTTCACCCTCTGGTTCGGCTACGACGGCTTCCTGACGACCGATCCCGAGATGCTCGAGCATCAGAACTTCAATCGCATCATGTACCTCGTGATGCAGCCGATCTGTCTGCGCGCCGTCCCGCGCGGGATCGCCGAGTTCCTCGAGGACCAACAGGCCGCGCGCGCCGCGCAGGCCTGACGCAATCGCGTCGCAAGTCGCCGGCGCACTCCGCCCGCCGCGACGCTCCGCGTGTTCCAGCCCACAGTTTGCGGTCGCGCGATCCCGCGAGCCGGCCGATAAGACCCTCGAGTCGCCCTCCCGAACGCTGCGGAGGAGCCGATCTGGAGTGGTCCTTGGGCGCCCCCCACCATCCGACATCCGACCGGAACGCATCGCGCACGATCGCCCTCGATCCGACCGAGGTTCGCGAGGCCGGCGTGTTGGCGAACGACCGGACCCTCGACTGCACGGCCACCGCCGGCGGTGAATCGAGCGAGGACGTGCCGGCCATCCGGGCGCCGCAGCCCGGCGACGAGCTCCAGGCAACCTACCGCTATCGCGTCCTCCGGCGTCTCGGTCGCGGGGGCTTCGGCTCGGTCTTCCTCGCCCGCTGCCTCGATGCGGAGCGCGGCGCAGCCGAAGACGCCCCGCCGAAGCTCGTGGCGCTGAAGGTCATGGCGCGCCCCGATGATCCCCAGGCGCGGAACTCGCTCAAACGGGAGCTCGCGGCGCTGCTCGCGGTCCGCAACGACCGGATCCCGAAGGTCTACGACTGGAACATCGACGGCGAGACCTGCTTCGCCGCGATGCAGTACTACCCGGCCGGAAGCCTCGCGGACGCCTGGCCCTTCCTGGGGCGCCTCTCGCCCGAGCAGACCTGGCGCCTCCTCTCCGATCTGTTGCAGGCGCTCGGCGCCGCGCATCGCGCCTCGGTTCTCCATCTGGACGTCAAGCCCTCGAACGTGCTGCTCGACGGAAACGGCGGCTACGTCCTCACGGACTTCGGCGTCTCCCACTCGTCGCGCATGTCGAAGGGTCTGCTGCATCAGGGACAGCTCTCGATCGGGCTCGGGACCCACGGCTTCCGCGCGCCGGAGCAGGCGTCGGCGAAGGTCCAGAACTTCGACCTGCGCACGGACCTCTGGGGCGTCGGCGCCACCGCCTGGGCGCTCTTCACGGGGATCGACCTCAACAAGCGCCACGACGTGCTCCGGACCCGCGAGCAGGGCAACATCTTCGGCCTGCAGGCGCTGTCGGACGTGGCCCTCGACTGCCCGCCGCCCCTCGAAGAGATCGTGATGGAGATGCTCTACATCGATCCGACCCGGCGGCCCGGCGGCACGGGCGAGGTCCTGGCGCGGATCCGCGCCATCGCGAGCGGCTTCGGGCTCGACACGGCGACGATCGCGTCGGCGCGGCGCAGCCACGCCGATCCCGACGAGATCGCCGCGATCATCGACGGCCTGGTCGATCCGCTCTGGGCGTCGATCTGCCGGGGACCGGGCTTCGACCGCTACTTCGTGAAGTTCGAGCACGGCGAGACGATCGCCGCGGTCTCCGATCCCGCGCAGCACACGGTGCTCCTGCTCTCGGGCGCGGTCGGCGTCGAGATCGACGACCGCGTCGTGGCGCGGGAGACCCGCGAAGGCACCTTCCTCGGCGCGATTTCGACGCTGACGGGCGCGCAGCGCTTCGCGACGCTCCGCGCCGAGGGGCCCACCTGGTGCTGTCTCTTCAACGAGGCGGAGCTCGAGCAGCTCGTCACCTGCAACCCCGCCGTCGCCGTGCGGATGGTTCGCAGCATGGCCGACCGGATCGCCAGCGGCCCCCCGCGCCGGCGCGGCTGACCCCGACTAACATCGACGCCGACCTAGGGGGTTCCCCCTGGATCACCTCGGGTCGAACATGGCTTTGTCGGGCGTGGGGCCATCCCGCGTCAAGCCCCTCCCACGCGCATCCGATGCGCAGAACGGGAGGGATTCCCCGTCCTCAGGATCGATTCCTGTGCGCGGGTCCACGCCATGGCCGACGACGACCAGACCGAAGAAGAAGAGACGCTCGACGCGTCCTACAAGCCCGACGCCTCCACCCTCGATGGCGACGAAGCGGACTTCGCGAAAGCGCTCGGTTTCGGCGCCGACGGGAATGAGGGCGCGGAAACCACCGCAGCGGACGAGGACACGGCCGCCGTCGCCCCTGCGGTCGCCGACGACGACGCGACCGAAGACGGCGAAGCCGAAGTCGGAGAGAGCAGCCCCGTCGAAGCCGCTGCCGATCCCGGGCAGGACGATCCCCCCAGCGCCTCCCCCGCAGCCGAAGAGGCGGTAGCCGGAGAAGGCGCGCCGGTCGCGACCCAGGACGCCCCGATCGTGACCGCCGGCGCGGAGGACGAGGACGACGACGCGGAGGCCGCGTCCGAGAGCGACCGCCCCTCCGTCGACTACGAAGAGATCCAGCCGCGGCCCGCTTCCGAGGGCATGCAGGAGACGCTCCTGCTGCGTGCGGACGAGGTCATGGCGCGGAGCGAGATCGAGGCACCGCCGATGGCCCCGCCGGATTCGGGCGGCGCGGCGACCGCGACGCTCGCAGCCGAGGACGAGGCACTCGAGGAGATGCGGAGGGACCTGTCGGACCGCGATCGCGCGCTGGCCGCGGCCCTCGCGGACCTCGACGCGACCCACGCGGAGCTCGCGACGGTCCGAGCAGCGCAGGGCGCCGGAGGCGGCGTCGACGAGAAGGAGCTCGAAGAGACCCGCGTCGAGCTCGAGACGGTCACGATCGAACGCGACCAGCTGATCGATCAGCTCGCCGCGAAGAGTGGGGAGCTGGTCCAGTCCCAGCGCGCCGCCGAGCAGCTCGAAGCCTCGCTGCGTGCCGCACGAGGGGCGCTGGTCCCGCTTCCGGAAGGCGAACGGGCGCTCCGGGCCGAGGTCATCGGTCTGCGCGGGCGCCTCGACGACGCCGCCCAGGAGAACGTCCGGCTCGCCTCCGAAGTGGCTTCCGTCGCGACCGAGCTCGCGATCGCCGCGGCCCGGGTCGAGGACCGGCAGCACGAGATCGACTTCCACACCGATCGCGCGGACGACCTCGAGAAGCTCGCCGCCGAGAAGGAAGAGCAGACCGAGGCGGCCATCGCTCAACACCGTGAGGCCCTCACCCTCGCGACCCGCCTCCAGGCAGAGAACAACGAAC
>JANSYR010000024.1 GCA_024742285.1 bacterium
ACCCGCGGCATGACGGAAAGACCCAGTGCACCTTTACTACAGCTTCGCAGTGATCATCGGTTCAGTACGTGTAGGATAGCTGGGAGACTTTGAACTCAGGACGCCAGTCTTGGGGGAGTCAACCTTGAAATACCAGCCTTGCTGTGCTGCTGATCTAACCTGGGCCCGTCATCCGGGTCGGGGACACTGCGTGGTGGGTAGTTTGACTGGGGCGGTCGCCTCCTAAAGAGTAACGGAGGCGCGCGAAGGTTCTCTCAGGCTGTTTGGAAATCAGCCGTAGAGTGTAAAGGCAGAAGAGAGCTTGACTGCGAGACCTACAAGTCGAGCAGGTAGGAAACTAGGTCTTAGTGATCCGGTGGCCCCGAATGGAAGGGCCATCGCTCATCGGATAAAAGGTACGCCGGGGATAACAGGCTTATCTCCCCCAAGAGTTCACATCGACGGGGAGGTTTGGCACCTCGATGTCGGCTCGTCACATCCTGGGGGTGAAGCAGCTCCCAAGGGTTCGGCTGTTCGCCGATTAAAGTGGCACGCGAGCTGGGTTTAGAACGTCGTGAGACAGTTCGGTCCCTATCCGCCGTGGGCGCAGGAGATTTGAGGGGATCTGTCCCTAGTACGAGAGGACCGGGATGGACGAACCAATGGTGGACCGGTTGTTGCGCCAGCAGCATAGCCGGGTAGCTAAGTTCGGACTGGATAACCGCTGAAAGCATCTAAGTGGGAAGCCAGCCCCAAGACGAGATCTCCCTGAACTTCGGTTCCTGAAGAGCACACCAAGACTAGGTGTTTGATAGGTCGGAGGTGGAAGCGCAGTAATGTGTGAAGCTGACCGATACTAATCGCTCGTGAGGCTTGACCAAATCAAATTGGACAAGTCGAGACTGGGTAAAGGACGCGTTGCAGAGATGCAGCGAGTTCACCAAGGTGAAAAGTCATCGCGCTGGGCAAGACGCTCCAGCCCGGAAAGATATTCAACGATCAGGATCTGCGGATCTGTGAAAACGAAAAGACGGTTTTCCCACCGTCCATAGAGCAAGGGCCACACCCGTTCCCATTCCGAACACGGAAGTTAAGCCTTGCTTCGGCGATGGTACTGCCCATTTCTTGGGTGGGAGAGTAGCGCGACGGTGGGATTGAACTGAACGGCCCCCGCGAACCGACGACAGTCGGAATCGCGGGGGCCGTTTTCGTTTCGGGGCGCGCGACGGGGAGCCGCGCGGGAGGGCGCTGCTCCTCGAGAACGCGCTCAGCGTTCGGGCGCCGCCATCCAGCGTGCGGCCCCGTTCTCGGAGGCGACGAACCCTGCGCCACCTCGGAAGATGCTCGTTCCGGAGGTCTGATCCTCGAAGACCTGCAGCTCGTAGCTGCCCTGGTCCCCGAAGCTCACCACGATCTCGTCGCGGCCATCCGCGTCGATGTCACCGAACGCCGGCCGGACGGTCTCGTTCGCTTCTCGGGCCGCGTCGCGCCCGACCTGCATCCGCAGGAAGCCGGGGTAGCGGTCGATCTGCGTCGAGAGGGCATCATCCAGGAAGAGCACCCAGCTGTCGCTGCCGGCGCCGTAGCCGATCGCGAACTCGTCGAGGCCGTCTCCGTCCCAGTCTCCGAGCGTGGGGTACGTCCCGCCACCCCGACCATCGTCGTCTCTCGCACCCGCCACCCGGACGATGCCGTTTCCGTTCTCGATGCTCTCGTGCCGGGCGAAGGCGCGGAGACCGTCGTCCAGGATCGCGATCGCGCGATGTCCGGCCGCGGTGAAGCCGACGACGAGCTCGTCTCGTCCGTCGCCGTCGATGTCGCCGAGGGCCGGCACACATCCTGTTCCGGCACTCCCCAGCCCCCCGGGCGTGGGCGCGCGGACGATGCCGCCCGTGGAGCCCGCGAAGGGGGCGAAGCCCGTGTCCGCGCTGTCGAACGCGGCGAGGTTCGAATTCGCTGCAGGGCCGAGGCCGATCACGAGTTCGTTTCGCCCGTCGCCGTCGACGTCGCCGCAGGCCGGATGGGTCTGACCGTCCGCCCTGTGGTAGTCGGCGTCCCCTGCGACCACGGAGTCGATCGAGGAGACGTCACCATTCTCGAGATGGATGAGGGCGACCTGGCCGTCGCTGCCGGGGCCGAAGCCGACGACGAGGTCGCTGTCGCCATCGCCGTCGAGGTCGCACCGCGTCGGTCGCAGATCGCGCGTGGCGGCGAGGGAGTCGATCGTCAGGTCGACCACGCGGCCATCGCCGTGAACCATCGAGATGAGGCCGGAGGCGTCCGACGTCAGCCCGATGCTCGCCATGGCGTATTGCGCGGCGAGCGTCGTCCCGAATCCCGGGTCGACGACCGGATCCGAGATCCACTCCCGCTCGGGGGGCAGTTCGGGGGTCGGCTCCGGAGCCGGCTCCCCGCCGGGCCCCGGCGAAATCGGAGCCGCCCGCAGGTGGTATTCGTTCGAGAAGACCGACTCCAGGCCGTTCTCGTCGTAGCTCGAGAGCGCGACGTAGAGATCGGTCGAGGTGTCGATGTTGGTCGAATAGGCGAGGACGGAATCGTCTTCGCTCGGCCGGCCGAGGTCGACCTGCTGGACGTAGTTGCCGCTCTCGGTGCCGAGGTGGAGCATGTATCCGACGACCGTCGGCGTGGGGCTCGGGCGGAACAGGATGTAGTGGTGTTCCGGCCCGGCCATCGCCTCGCCCTGGAGCCCCAGGGTGAGAAGCGCCGTCAGGAGACCCAGACGGTGCAGCGCGCGTCTTCGCGAAACGGAAGCGCGCGACGGTCGAGGAAGGAAGCAGGTCGTGGATCGCAGGGTCTTGCTCGGCATGACCAGTGATTCGGGTGCCGCCGCAGGGGCCTCCGTGATCGCCCTCACCGGGGCTCGCTTCCCGCTTCGGAATTCCGGATGGCCGTGACGGATGACCCGCGAACACGTGACGCCCGGCACGGTCGGCGGTGCCGGCGAGACGGCCGATCGCGGTCGAGCGACCCGCGCCGCGGCGGAACCGCCGGGCGGGGCGCGGACGGAATCGCCTTCGTGACCCGTTCCGGCGACGCTCCTCCGCGCTGCGGCCCTTCCACGTCCGACTTGCGCGCGTCTGAGCCGAGGGAGAGGAGAGGGGGCCCGACGGGGTGCCCTCCGTGCGCTCCAAGAGGAACGGCCGGCCCCGCGAGCGGGGCCGGCCGTCGTTCGTCCGGATGGCGGGAGCGGCTCGGTCTACGCCGCCTCTTCCTCCCCGTCCACCTCGAGACCCGCATCGATCGAGCGGGCCAGGCGACCGTAGAGGCCGATCTTCAGGCTCTCGAGGGTCGCGTAGCCGACGAGGGCGAAGATCGTCGAGGAGAGCGCCAGGGCGAGGGCGCCCATCTGCAGCACGTCGTTCGAGATCCGCATCGAGAGCAGCAGGACCGCGAGGCCGCAGGTCGTCCCGATGAAGCCGATCGGCGGCAGGATGTTGGCGTACATCGAGATCGGCTGGGCGAAGCTGGTCTCGTAATCGTCGATCACCAGCTGCTTGGCCGCGTCGCGCACGAAGGGCAGCTCCTGATCGCCGTCGAGCTGTCGCGTCGCCGAGGTCGCGACCGCACGGGTCAGGGCGACGACGCCGGTCGCTCCAGCCGCGCCCGGGTCGCGGGGAAGGGCCGTCGCACGACGGGCCCGCCAGCAGAGGAGGGTGCCCCGCGCGAGCGGGATCCAGACGGCGATCAGGGAGATCGCGCAGACGACGAGGGTCACGCGGAGCTCGCGGGTGCCCAGGTCGAGGATGGGTTCGATCATGACCGGATCCATCAGGCACCTCCCGTCTGGTGTCGGAGGAGGGCGATCCCCTGCTCGAGTGTGACCGCCTGTCCCGTCGGGTAGAGCACGAGCATGCTGGTCATCGAGGCGAACTCCTCCTCGAGTCGGTCGATCGTCGCGCGGACGGCGCCGGCGTCGCCGATCTGGTGGAGCAGCACGGCCTTCGAGAGCAGGAGCTCCGCGTGGAAGGGGCGCAGCTCGGGATGCGAGACCGCACCGTCGTGCTCGATCAGCGGGTCGACGCGATCGGTCAGGTAGGGCCGGGCGAAGCGCACGAAGCGCTCGATGCCCGCGGCCTTGCCGTGTCGCTGGAGCTGCTCGAGGGTGAGGCGGAAGCTTCCGAGGTCGCGACGGACGCGACGCATCGAGTACTTGCGCTGGGCGAGGGCCTCTCCGGCGAGCTGGGCCTCGAGGGCTTCGCTGCCGGACTGGCGCTCGAAGAAGGCGGCCTGCGGGCCGTTCTGGAAGAGGCAGCCCGTGGTCAGGACCGCGGTGGCGACGCTCAGGGCGAGCGGCGTCAGGAGTCGGCGGGTTCGATTCATCGTCGTCGTTCCTCGTCGAGGGTTCTGGTCGTGTGTTGCGTGAATGCTCATCGTTCCTCCCCGGCGGCCCAGCTCTGGAGGATCTCCCACGCGGCCTGGGAGCCCGCGCTGGTGGCCTCCGGGGCCGGTGCCGGACCGGTCGTCGGCGCGTACTCCTCCGCGTAGCGGCGGAGCAGACCGTGGACCGGGTGGTCGCGCTGGGCGGCGAGCTCGCTCTGCAGCGCCTCGTGTCCGAGCGTGGCCTTGAAGGTCGGGAGCGAGTGGGCGATCGCCCGGATGCGCGCCTCGAGGCGCTCGTGGTTCGAGCCGAGCCGTTCGAGATCGAGGCCGAGCTGGGCGATCTGCTCGCTCTGCCGCGTGCGCCCGTTGCCGCCGATGGCGACCGCCGGCGGGGCGGGGCCCTCGTTCTCGCCGGAGAGCTCCGCGGCCAGTCGGTGGGCCTCACGGCGCTCCGTGTTCAGGCCGTCGCGCTCGGTCCGGGTCGCCGCCACCCGGGCCGCGACGTCGTCCCGCTCCGCCTGCAGGCGAGCGAACTCCGCTTCGAGCTCGGGGAGCTTCGACTCGTCGGCGAAGCCGAAGTAGACGAGGCTGCGATCGTTCTCGAAGGCGGTGCGGAAGCTGGCCATCTCCTGTCCCCAGACGCTGCCGTTCTCGATCCAGCGATCGAGGTGGCGCGAGCGGACGACCCCGTCGGCGATCGGCTTCGCCACCGCCAGGAAATCGCTCTCGCGGCCGGAGCGCTGGAGAGCGACCGCGAGGGTCGACCACAGGGCCCGATCGAAGGGGAAGTACCCGAGCGCCGTCTGGTACTGGGTGATTGCCTCTTCGAGCTGGTCGACGGAAGCGTCGCCGCCGGCGAAGAAGAGCACGCCGTCGCCGATCCCCCGGGCCGCCAGGTAGGCGCCGAAGTAGGCGGAGTCGGGTAGGGACTCGCCGGTCGGATCCCCGGCGAACGACTCGAAGGCGTGGAGATAGCGCGAGTAGGTGTTGATCGCGTGGACGATCGCCTCGTCGGACGCCGGACCGCCCTGGTCGCGCCGCGACATGTAGTAGGCGGCCGCGTTGAAGCTCGCCTCCTGGATCTCGGACCACAGGCCCTGCATCGCCGTCAGGTAGGCGTCGCGCCCCTGATCGACGTAGCCCTGCCGGTCCCAGTCGCCGTCCTTGGCCGCGTGGAGCGAGCCGTAGAGCTCGAGCGCGCGCTCGATGCTGAACGGGATGTCGAGGGTCACTTCCGTCTCGGTGCGTTCGGCGGTGGCGTAGACCTCGCCGACCTGGCGCAGCGCCCGGGAGTAGATCGCGATCTGTCCCTGGAGCGTGTTCGCGTTGCGCATCGCGCGCTGGTACGCGGCGACGGTGTCGCGGACGGCGGCCTCGCTGGCCGCGTCGAAGCCGTTCTCGGCGAGATGCTTGCGCGCCCGCTGATGGGCGCGTTCGGCTTCGATCAGCGCGAGGGTGTAGCTCAGGCTGCCGCCGTCGCTCTCCGCGCCGTCGAGCCGCGCGACCACGTGGTCGAGGAAGGCCTTCGACGTCGCATCGACCGGAATCGCTTCCGGGTCTGCGCCGACGCGTTCGTCGGTCAGGACCCGGACGATGGCGCCGAGGGAGTCGATGTCTCCGTCGAGGGCCGCCGTCTGGCTCTGCACCAGGATCAGGCGGGCGACGCTCTCGTAGAGGTGCGGAAGCGTCCGTACGAACCCGGCGTTGCCGTTCTCGGTCAGAGCGAGGGTCTTGTAGGTCTCGAAGGGGACTTCGAGGGGCGTGATCACGCCGAGCCAGACCGAGAGGATCTGGTCGACGAATGCCGCGGCGTCACCGCCCTGCAGTGCCTCGTGAGCGTGGATCGTGTGGAACCAGTAGCGGTTCTCGTGCCGGTCGAGGCGATCCTCGAGCTGGTCGATCGTCGCGACGGCGTCGGCGAGACCGGAGCGTCGGTCGCCGATCCGGTGGAGGAGCAGCTCCGCGATCGCCTTGCGTCGGAGCTGGATTTCCGTCATCGGCGTCTTGCTCGCGGCGAGCGCCGGGAAGGTCTCCGCGTGGTAGTCCGCGAGGCTCCGGCCGACCACGTGCGTGGTGCGCTCGAGGAGCGCGCGCAGGTCGGCTTCGTCCGCCGCCGAGTAGACGTAGGCGTGATCGAGGTAGTCGTTCCAGCTCGGCTGCGCCGCGGCCATCGCCTTCGGGGCGACGAAGGCGAGGAGGCCTGCGAGCACGCCGAGCACGGCCGCGGGCCGCGTCGACGTTCGGGGCCGACGCAACCGGCGACCCGGTCCATGGTCGAGGGATGTCTGCATCATCTCGTTTCGATCTCCTTGCTGGGAGTTCCTTCCAGGCAGCGCAGGGCGCGCTCCAGGACTTCGCACGCGTTGCGCGGGCCGCTCGTGGCTCGCTTCGGCGTGTCGTGATTGCGGGCGCCCATCAGGAAGGCGTTCAGGTTCCGCGTCTCGAGGAAGCGGTAGGCGCCTTCGGCGTGGGTGCAGGTGGGTCGGTCGGCGGCGGCGAGCATGATCCGTCGCTTGAGCGCGTCCTGGCGTCCGGCCGGGTGGCAGTCGGGCAGGTCTTCGAGGGGCACCGCCTCCCAGCCCTCGGAATGGAGCTGGTCGAGCGCGGCTTCGCGCACGGCGAGGGCCGCGGCGTTCGAGGACGTCGCGACGGCCGGCAGCGCCCGGTCGCGGGCCCCCTGAACCGGGACTGCGGTGGCGTCCGCGTCGAGGCCGGCGAGGAAGGCGCGCCGATCGTTCATCGCGTCCCAGGCGGGCGTCGCGGGGGTGTCGGCTCCGCTTCGGGCGGTGGGGCGCGCGTTCTCGCGGGTGACGTCCGGGAGGGTGCGCGGCGTGTCCGGTCCGCCGTCGGGTGTGCTGCCGGCGCGGGGGCTTCGCGGGACGGCCAGCGCGAGATCGGCCAGGGCGCGCGCCGTCGGGAGACCACCGGGCCGCGTCGCTGCGGGGCGATTCGGCGCCGGCTGCGTCGCCAGCTCCGGGATCGACGGCGCACGGGTCGCCGCGAGCGCGCGGGGATCGAAGGGGAGCGTCGTTTCCGGCTCCGCCTCGGGGGCGGGCTGCGGCGACGCGTCGGCGCGAATGTCCGGCACCGGGATCGGCTCGCTCTTCGCGAGCGGCCGCGGCTTCGGGGGCACGATCGGATCCGGCGGCACGTCCCAGGCATCGGCGACGAGGACCGTCGGCACTTCGAGTCCCTCCGGCGGGGTCGTCGCGACCGAGGCCAGGCTGCCTACCAGGGCCGTAAGGACCAGGCAGGCCAAGCCGGGCGCGAGCGATCCGAGCCGCTCGCCGGCGATCGGTGCGCGCGCCGTCGTCGACAGCGACTCCGTCTCGATCGGGGTGCCGAGGGATAGACGCGCGGCGCCGCGCCCGAAGCGGCGATGCATCAAGAGGGGATCCATCCCGACTAACGCGTTTCCGTCGCGGCGGCGGCGGCGACGTCGTTCGGGGCCGGGGTCGCTTCGTTCGTGGAGGGCGCGCCGGCGCCCGGTCGAACGGCGCTGACGCGCGCGCCGCCCCAGGTCTCGTCGAGCAGGGCGACGGCGACGAGGAGATCCTCGGCACGCGCGTCGCGGTGGGGCGCCAGGATCGGCTTGGTTTCGCCGCGACGGTCGAGGAGTCCGAGCGCGGCGGCGAGGTCCTCGGCGCTGCGCGACGTCGACGCGTCGGGGTCGGCGCCCGGCTCGATCAGCACGAAGGGCGCGTGGCTCGCGGCTTCGTCGACGGGGGCGGGCAGCGGGTGGATACGGAGCTGCCACACGTCGGCCTTCGCGGGAAGATCGGTGGGTGCGCCGGGGCCGTGGATGCGCGGGATCTCGATCGTCGCGAGATCGAGACGGTCCGGGTTCTCGCGCGGCCCGATCTGGGTGAACGCGATCAGGAGCAGGAACGCCAGATCGACGAAGGAGAAGAGCCAGATCGGCGCAGATCGTTCGTGTCGCAACATGTGCAACGGGATCGGAATCCGACCGGCAAGCCTTGAGCAAGTTGCCGTCCCGTTGCCGATTAATTTCCCCATCCTGAGGGGGGCCGGCTTCTCACAAGAGAATCCGGTGACGCGCATCACGCTTGCGCGAGAGCGACGTTTCAGCGTGCGACGTTCGCCGGATGGGGGGCGATCCCGGCTCGGGAAATCGCCGGAGCGGAGCTTGCGGCGGAGCCCCCGGCTGCCTGGGGGATCGTCCTCCCGTCGCGCGCGGCTACCAGACGCCCGTGTTCTCCATCGAAGCCCACGGCTCCTGGGGCGTGAGGCCCTGGCCCTTCTGGATCAGCTCGACCGAGATGCCGTCGGGCGAGCGGATGAACGCCATGTGTCCGTCGCGGGGCGGGCGATTGATGGTCACGCCGCCGTCCATCAGCTTCTGGCAAGCGCCGTAGATGTCCTCGACCTCGTACGCGAGGTGACCGAAGTTGCGCCCGCCATCGTATTCCTCGGGGTCCCAGTTGTGGGTCAACTCGACCTGCGCCGCTTCGTCACCGGGAGCGGAGAGGAAGACGAGGGTGAAGCGACCGGCTTCGACGTCGACGCGATGGCGCTCTTCGAGACCGAGCAGGTCGCAGTAGAAGCGGAGGGAGGCGTCGATGTCGGTCACGCGGACCATCGTGTGCAGGTATCGCAAAGCGGGCTCCTGTTCGGGCGGGACGCCGGAAGAGTAAGCGCTGGCTCGCGGCCGCGCCGCCTCTCTCGATCGACTCCGGGATCTGCGCTAAACCCCTGGCATCGATCGTGATTCGCGATCGACACCCCCCGGTTGGAGTCGCAGGAGCAGACCCCCTGGAGCCGCGCGGCCTTTCGGCCGCGCCAAGCGAACCGGAACCGGAACCGGCCGTGCCCTGACCGAGGGCCGGGTCGGCGGAGTGGTGTTGGACGCGAGGCGTAGCCGAGACTTCGGACGGGTGTTGGGCGCGATCGGCGTGGCCGAGTCGACGGATGGGTGCTGGACGCGATGGGCGTAGCCGAGTCGACGGACGTGGGACTCCGCCTCGTCGACGTGCTCGACGTGCTGATCGTCTCTGCGGTCTGTTGGGTCGCGATCGCGTGGGTACGTGAATCGCGGGTTCGCGTCGCCCTCGGCGGCGTCGCCATCGTGAGCGCGCTCTACGGACTCGCCTCCTTTCTGGAACTGCGCCTCACGACTTCGGTGCTGCAGGGCTTCATCGCGATCGCGGCGCTCGTCCTCGTCGTCGTCTTCCAGGACGACCTGCGCCGCTTCTTCGAAGGCCTTTCGCTCTCGCTCATGCGGAACGCGACGCCGCGGCCCGGCGCCGACGTGCTCGACGAGCTCGGCACGCTCTGCTTCTCGCTCGCCTCCGCACGGGTCGGCACGCTCTTCGTCCTGCCCGGTCGCGAGCCGATCGATCGCTTCCTCGACGGCGGGCACTACCTGGGCGGACGCGTGAGCGAGCCGCTCCTTCGGAGCCTGCTCGATACGAAGACGCCGGGGCACGACGGCGCGATCGTGATCCGCGGCGGTCAGGTCGCGCGCTTCGGTGTGCACCTGCCGCTGTCGACGGAGTTCGATCAGCTGGGCGCCGGAGGCACACGGCACGCTGCGGCGCTCGGGCTCGCGGAGCGGAGCGATGCCTTCTGCATCGTCGTCTCCGAGGAGCGCGGCGTCGTCTCGGTGGCCTGGCGCGGGCGGCTGATCCCCGTCGACACGCCCGCGGCGCTGCGCGACCTCGTCGAGAAGTTCCTCGAACGGAGCGCGCGCCGTCGCCGGGAGCCGTGGGTCCGGTCGCGACTGGATCTCGCGAGAAGACGCTGGCGGGAGGGCGTGCTCGCGACGGCACTCGCCTCGGGGCTCTGGGTCCTGACGGGGCCCGGTGCGATGGTGGACCGGACGTCGCGGTCGATCCCGGTCGTGGTCGAGAACGTGCCCGACGGATACCGCGTGGCGAGCGTCGAGCCCGCGCAGGTCGACGTCGAGTTCGAGGGGCGCCGCCGCGACTTCGTGATGGCCCCGGACGACGGCTTCGCCGTACGCGTCGACGGGGATCTCGTCGATCAGGGGCGACGCACCTTCGCGGTCGACCCGGAGCAGGTCGAGCATCCTCCGGCGCTTCGCGTCGTCGGCATGGACCCGATCAAGGTCCGACTCGACGTCGAGTCGCTCTAGGCCGTCGTCTCCGCGGCCGCGTCCGTCGAAGCCCCGATCGGCGGGGACACGCCGGTCACGACCAGCAGCGCGGGCAGGAAGACCAGGTTGGCGACGACGGTCCAGAACATGCCGATCGTGAGCATCACGCCGAGGGTGTGCATGCCTTCGTGGCCCGAGAGCGCGAGCGTTCCGAACGAGAGCGTCGTCGTCACCGCGCTGTAGAACACCGCGCCCGCGGTCGCGCTCTCGACCAGCGATCCGGGGAGCGAAGGGCTCGCGGCGAGGTGGCGGGCCCGGTGGACGAGGTGGATCCCCGAGTCGACGCCGATGCCGAAGAGCAGCGGCAGGACGAGCACGTTCGCGAAGTTGAAGTCCATGTCGATGATCGCCATCGAGGCGCAGGTGAGCAGTGAGCCCAGGGTGAGCGGGGCGAGCACCAGCGCCACGTCCGCCGGTCGTCGCCAGAGCACGAAGAGGAGCGTCGAGATCGCCAACGCGGCGGAGATCAGGGCCTGGCGGAAGGAGCGCGCCGTCGCCTCGCCGAATTCGACCAGGTTGATCGCGATTCCGGCGGCGCGCGGCGCGACCTCGAGGACGCTCGACACGAAGCGCTTCAACGCCTCGAAGTCCTGGAGCTCTTCCTCGGGATAGGCCTGGATCCGGTGCGTTCCGTCGGGCGCTCGGAGGCGTCTCACCAGCTCGGCGGGCAGGTCCTCGAGGGTGACCGCGGTCGGGTCGAGAGAACGGCGGAAGCGCGAGATTTCTTCCGGGAAGCGATCGAGCAGGATGTCGCGATAGTCCGACAGCACGCGGCCGGGGTCGTCCTCGGACTCGATCCGGCCGAGGAAGGTCTCGAGCCGGGACTCGAGGGCGTCGAGGGACGCGACGAGGTCGCCGTCGTCGTCGGGGCGCTCGGCTTGACGTAGGACTCGACGAAGGGTTCGGATCGCGTCGGTCTGCTCCCCGATCGTGTAGGCGGGACGGTCGTCTCCAACGGCTGCCGGCGCCTCCATCAGGAAGGCGAGGTCCGTCAGGATCTCGATCTTCTCCTCCTGGTCGTCCGGGATGTAGCTCGCCAGACGTACGGTTCGGCCGATCTCCGGCCGCGCCTCGAGCGCCTCCGCCTCCCGTTCCGCCTCGGCAGGACTCGAGGCCAGGACGTTCACGTACCAGGGGGAGGTCTGGCCGTCGGCCAGGAGGTCGCGGAAGGCCTGGACCGACGTCGTATCCGGATCCCGCATCTCGATCACGTGTGCATCGAAGCGAAGGTCGAAGAGGAGGGGCACCGCGCTCGCAGCCAGCGCCGCGGCGCCGACGACGACGAGCCGGGGATGGCGCGCGATCCGGAGCGCCAGCGCCTGGTCGATCCGGGAGGGCGCCGGGACGACGACGTCGTCCGGAATGCGCAGCCGCCCGAGCAGGAGCGCCGGAAAGAGGGTCAGCGTGAGGAAGAGGATGATGAACATGCCGGCGCCGGCGATCGCGCCGAGCTCGGCGACGCCACGGTACTCGGTGGGGAGGAAGACGAGGAAACCGATGGCCGTCGTGAAGCCGCAGAGCACGAGGGACGCACCGATGGCGTCGATCGCCGCGCCCAGGGACTCGCGGTTGGGCAGCCCGTGATCCCGGCGCTCGTCGGCGAACGCCATGCCGAAGTGGATGGCGAAGTCGACGCCGAGGCCGATGAAGAGGATCGCGAAGGCGATCGAGATCAGGTTCAGCTCGCCGATCGTGAGCGCGGCGAAGGCGCCGGTCCAGACGAGTCCCACCAGGAGCGTGACGAGGGATGCGATCACGAGACGCCAGGAGCGGAACGCGAAGAAGAGAAGGACGGCGACCAGCGCGAAACAGAAGGCTCCGGCGCCCGCGATGTCCCAGAAGAGGCCGAGCATCTCCTCGTGGTTGAGTGCCGGGTTGCCGGTCACGCGCACGCGAACGCCGGGGGCGTCGACGAGTCCGGCCCTTCGCGTGGCCTCCGCGATCGCTTCCATGCTCTCGCCGGCCACGAGGATCCGGTCGAAGTCGAGGAAGGGATCCACGACGATCACGCGCCGGGTCGGGATCTCGAGGTCGGACCCGGCGAGCAACATCGACTCCCAGGAGAGTCGGACGGAGGCTTCCTCGTAGACCGCGATCGTCGCTTGCCCGACTTCGTCGAGGAGAGGCTTCCAGTCGCCGGTCTCGAACCCGGTCTCGCCATCGGACTCGAAGCCGAGCCGAACGAGCTCCGCGAGCTGGACCAGGCTCGGGTCGCGCTCGAGGCTGGCCAGGATCGGCTGGAGGGTCGCGACCTGGTCCGCGAATTCGTCCAGCTCGTCGGCGCTCTGGTAGAGCAGCGCATTCTCTTCGAAGAAGGCGCCTCCGCCCGGGACGTACACGTCGCGGAAGACGTCGCCCATCGCTTCGAGCTCTGCCGACAACGCATCGGTCGCTTCCCGCGCGAGCGCCGGCGTCTCCCCGTCGACGACGACCAGCATCGCCTCTTCGAGATTCGGGAAGAGCGCGGCGAAGGCAGCGTGGTTCTTGCGCGACTCGAGGCTCTTCGACACGAGGCTCAGGTTGTCGGCGTTGATCCCGAGGGCGAAGAAGGCGTAGACGAGGGCGGCGAGGGTCAGGGCGAGGCAGATCGCGGTGACGGCGTCGGGACGGTCGGCGATCCCGCGGAGCCAACGCTGCAGACGCGGCGTCAGCATCCTCTGGAGCGGTTCGTTCATGGTCTCGATTCGATCCGGATCCAGCCGTGGCGGGCGGTGGCGCGCGGGCCGCTGTGCGCGCCGTGAGCGCACGGTCCAGCTGCGCTCGGGCGGGGCGCGGGGCGGCGCAACGATAGGCGAGTCGTGGGCGGGCGTCGCTTCGCCCGGGCGCGTTCGGCGGCCCCGGGTCGGCCTGGGACGTGCGGCATCAGCATCGGGGCGGCGAGGCGTCAGGCCCGGGCAGGCTCGTCCCCTGGCGGCCCCTTCTGCCGCGGGTTTCGATCGGCCGCTCTGGCGGCGTTCCTGGCGGCGTTCCTGGCGGCCTTCCTAGCGGCGTTCCTAGCGGCGATGGCGTCGGTGCTCGCGGCCGTCCATGCCGCGGAGCGTGAGCCAGGTCAGGCCGAGGAGGGCGAAGGCGATGGTGATGCTGATCTCGTCCACGGGCGACCTCACTGGGGTGGCTCGGTCTGTGGGTGGGCCGAGCACGCTGGGGCTGGCCTATGTATCCGTCGGACGCGCATTCGATTCCGTGACGAGCATCACCGACTGCCGAATTTCGCTCTTTTTTCGTGTCCGGGAGTGAGGTGTCCGGTCCGAGACCGGCCTCCGGTCAGAGGCTCTCGCGGAAGTCGCGGGTGATCGCCAACAGGTCGCGCAGGATCCGCTGGACGAGGGGGCGCTCGTTCGAGAGGTCCGGGGTCGGTGGATCGTCCCGCTGTTGGAAGTCCGCAAAGGCCTGGATCAGGCGGTGGGACTCCTCGGGGCGCAGGCGTCGGCGGTTCCGGCTCAGCCGGCGGGTTGCGTGGGTGAGCCCGTCGCCGGTCATCCGCGCGTAGGGGTTCCGGTCCCGGGCCGCGGGAGCGAGCCCGGCGAGGGTCGAGCGTCGGGAGCGGCGCTGTCTGCGGGCGAGCGCGTCGATCAGGTCGAGATAGGCCCGCTGATAGTCACGCGCGACGCGTCGCCGGTGGTCGGTCAGGCGACGATCGGTGCGCGAAGCGTAGTCGGACAGGGCGAGGTCGTAGAACGCGCGCGGGGACACGCGCGGGTCGTCTTCGCTCTCGCGCGCGAGGAGCAGGGCGGGCAGCTCGCGGAGCACGTCGCGCATGCAGTAGATCGCGTTCCACGAGAGTCCGTCGGGCACGGCGTGCTCGCCGCGGGAGGACCGGCGTCGTTCGAGGCGGTGATGGAGCGTGAGAAGCCGCTCGAGCGCCTCGGGTCGCGCACGCTCGAGCGCGCGCGCGTCCCGTGCGTCGAGTCCGATCTGGCGAAGGAAGAGGCGGCGTCGCTCGGACTCGAACTCGCGGTCGAAGCGTTCGAGCACCGGGTCCTCCTTCAGGTCCTCGAGCGATGGCGCGCGGCCGTTCAGCAGGAGATCCCGGATCTGAGCGAAGCGCTGGACGATCTGCCGGGCCTTGCGGCGTTGCTCGGGGATCGACGTCGAGTAGCGGTCCGTGTCCTTGAAGCGATAGGAGTGGTGGTAGAGACCGAATTGTCGAACGGAGCCGTAGTCGAGGATGCTGCCGTCGGTCAGGACGTTGTCTCCGTCCCAGTCGAGCCAGCAGAAGATGTACTCGCTCTCGAAGGTCGCGACGGTGCGGGCGAAATCGGTGGCGACGCGTTCTGCGAGATGGCGGTAGCGCGCGGGCGCGGACCGGAGCTTCGGCCAGCGCCCGTCCCGGATCTCCCGCTCGGCGTAGTAGTCTACGAGATGACGCAGGTCCTCGTGCTCGCCGCGCCGGAGCAACCCGAAGAAGTGGGAAGGCCGCAGGAGATTGGGTGCGATCCGTACGTTGATCGCGAAGCCGGAGGGGAGAGCGAGAACGGCCAACACGCGTTCGGTGCGGACGCCGTTGCGATGGAAGGCCTCGCTCATCAAGGCCGCGCCGATCCCCTCGTCCACGTGGGCGGTGCCGCAGCCGTAATCGGTGATCACGTTGCCGGTCCGGAAGAACCGACCGTACTCCGAGGTCGCAGGGCAGAGCCGCGTCACGCCCGTGCCGCAGCTCGAGACGTCGAAGCTGCCCTTCGGGCCCCGGAAGGAGCCGTTCCAGATGCTGCGTCCGTCGCCGGAGTTCTGGCCGCGCTTGTCGGGATGCTGGAGCTGCAGATAGCGCGTCGCCATGTAGGTGTGCGGGAGTCGGTCACCGGGCTTCGTGAAGCGCCCGTGCGCCTCGTCCCACTCGTTGACGATCTGCAGGCTGAACGTGTCGAGCAGGGCGTCGCGCAGCGGAGCCGTCAGCCGGTCCGCATGGCCCGCCGGCAGCAGGCCGATCTCGCGTGCGAGGGCGAAGTTGAAATAGACGACCTGGCTGTCGCGCCGTCGGCGAGCGGGATACGGGACGACGGCACTCGGGGCCGTGCGCGCCAGGGGATGGCGACCGTCGATCGAAGCGAGGCGCGTGTAGTCGGCGGTGCGCGGACGGCCCGGTCGCTTGCCCGCCTGCTTGCGTGCGCGGGCGTTCGTCGGCGATCCGGGCCTTTTCCGGGGGTGTCCACTCATGATCGATCCAAGCGCGGATCGGCCGTTCTCCGTGTTGCCTTGACGCCACGCCGATGTGAATGCTTTCGTACGGGCCCTGAATTATCGTGTGCCCGTCGCACGGAGATGGGCTCGCGCATGCACTGCCTCCGAGCTGCCGGTCGCCGAGGCGCGGCTGCCGATGGACGCGGGCGCATCGCGTGCGACGGAGGGAAGACGTTGGCGCGTGGTGACCGGGACGAAGCATCCGGAGCGGAGTCGCCGGGGCCGCTCGAGGCGAAGACCCAGCGGATGGCCGTGCCCGAAACCTCCGAAACCTCGGAGGCGTCCCCGCTCGAAGAGGCGACCGTCGTGTCCCCGCCGCCTTCGGCGGAGCCGGAGTCCACGGTCGTCGCTGCGCCGGTCGTGGAGACGCCCACGGTCGTCGCCGCGCCGGTGGAAGAGACGCCGACGGTCGTTGCTGCGCCCGTCGTCGAGCACGCGGCCGCGGTCTCCACGCCCGTAGACGATGAAACGACCGCCGACTCGACACCTGCCGACGAAGCCGCTGCCGCCGTGTCCGCGACGGTCGTGATGTCGTCGGTCGACGCCGCCGGGGGCGATCCGAATGCGGCGATCGCGCCGAGCGCCGCCCTGCATCCGATGCTCCTCGAACGCATCGAACCGTCGCTCGGTCGGGGCGAACGATTGCGCCTCGATGCGGCTCATTGGCACGTTCGGATCGGCCGAGCGGAGCACAACGACCTCCGGCTCTACACCGCGTCGGCGAGCCGCGAGCACGCGGTGATCGCTGGGAACGAAGCCGGCGAATGGATCCTCACTCCGGTCGGAGGCAAGTCGGTCTCGATCGACGGAACCCCGACGGAGGAGCCCGTCGAGCTCGAGGTGGGCATGAATCTCGTGCTCGGCGGAGATCACCTGCGGTGCGTGACCGAAGGCCTCGAGCGCGAGGAGATGGCCGCGCCCACGGCGGCGGACGGCCTTTCGGCGGAGGGTGCGCCGCGTCGAGGCGGACGGGCGAGCTGGATCGCGATCGGCCTGGTCGCCGCCCTCGGAATCGGCCTGATCGCCTACGCCTGGTTCGCCGGATGAGCCCGCGGAACCCCGGACGGCCTCGGTGGCCCGAAGAGATCACTCGATCCGCGTGCCGCTTCCGCCCGGCTCGAGCGAGGAGCTTCTCATGATCGAACGACCCGTACGGATGATCGCTGGCGTGGGCACGGCGATGGGAGTGATCCTGCTGCTGGCGGTCTCCACTGCGCTGGCTTCGCCACGCGAGGCCACGTTGACGGCGCTCTCGGCCCTCGAATCGAACTGGCCGGGCCCCGACGTCTCGATCCGCGTGGTCCGAGAGGGGGAGGGGCCGCTCCGCATCGGCGACGAGATCGTGTACCGCTTCACGTCGACTCGGGCGGGCTACCTCACGGCCCTCCATGTGGACACGCACGGCGCGACCACGCTCCTCTTCCCCCGCGCCGACGCCGAGGAGGCCCGGCTCGGAGACGGGGCCGTCGTGGAGCTTCCGAGCGCCGAAGACGGCTTTTCGCTCGAGGTCCAGCCGCCGGTGGGCCGCGACTTCGTCTACGCGATCGTGACCCGGACGCCGCTCACGCGGAGCTCCCTCGGACTCGAGACCGCCGCGATCGTGGTGGACGTCGAGCCCCAGGACGGCGCGAAGCTGGTGCGGCGGATCCGTGCGGAGCTCGAATCCCGCGAGCCGGGGGCGGTCGCGGTGGCGCACGTGGCACAGCAGATCGATGGGCGTGGGGACGTGCTCTATCGATCCGCGGACATCGTCGAGTTCTTCGGGGAGCGCACCCGCTCGATCCGCCCGCCGAAGCTCGATCTCCAGATCCAGTTCGCGACCGACAGCGCAGCCCTCGATCCGGTCGCGCGCAAGAACGTCGATGAGTTCGCCCTCGCCCTCGAAGACCCGAAGCTGCTCGAGACGCGCTTCGTGATCGCGGGGCACACGGACGATCGCGGCAGCGATGCCCACAACCTCCGCCTTTCCCGTCGACGGGCCGAGGCGGTGCGTCGCTACCTGGTCGACCAAGGGGGCGTCGACGCGGAGCGGCTGGTGATCGAGGCCCACGGCGAGAACGCGCCACTCATGGGCGAGGACTCGGACTTCGCCCGCGCGATGAACCGGCGGGTCGAGTTCTCGCCGGCACGTTAGGCGGGGATTCGGGAGAGCGGCTAGGCCTCGCCGTCCCGGGCGCAGCGGAAGCCGAGGGAGATGCTCGAGTAGTCCGGCGCGTCTTCCGAGAAGGCGGCGCTCCGGAAATACGCGGGGATCCGGTCCATCCAGGAGCCACCCTTGAAGATCCGGCGTTCGCCTTCGCCGCTCTCCGTCGAGGTCCATTCCCAGACGCTGCCGGCGAGGTCGAGCAGCCCCTCCGGCGTCGCCCCGGACGGGTGGGAACCCACCGGCTCGAGGCCGAGTCCCTCGGCGCGCACGTCCCGGAGCCGATTCGCGTCCCACTCGTCGCCCCACGGAAAGGCACGGCGTGACTCGCCCCGGGCGGCGAACTCCCATTCGTCCTCGGTCGGCAGGCGTCCGCCCGCCCACTGGCAATAGCGTCGCGCGTCCTGCCAGGACACGTGTACGACCGGGTCGTCCGGATGGGTGAGGGCGTCGCGGCCCTGTTGCGGCGTGCGCCAGTTGCATCGTCGGCAGCGGGTGATGTCCCAGCTGTAGCCCCGCTCCTCGGCCGTCGTGCGGTGACCCGTGGCGTCGACGAACGTCTCGAAGTCGGCGTTCGTGACTTCGGTCCGGTCGAGGGTGTAGGGCGCGAGGCGGACGGTGCGCAGTCGTTCGTCGGCGAAGACTTCGCGCGCGCAGGCGCGGGCGGAGCCGCCCCCCTTCTCGCAGAGGAAGATCGCGCGGTCGATCTCCTCCGGCGTGCTGCCGAGCCGAACCGTGACGGGGTCGCTCTTCTGCGCGATCGGTGTCCCCGACGGCTCGACTCGCTCGTTCTCGCCGATCTCCTGGGCGTCGTCGGATCCTGCCGGTACGAGCCCGTCCCAGTCGATCTGGAAGAGCGCGCCCAGGACGAGGAGCGCTCCCGCCGCCGCGGCGATCGGTTTCCAGGGCAGGTCGATCCCCGCGCCCCCCGCATCGTTCGCGAAGGCGTCGGCGAACTCCAGGCAGCTGCCGAAGCGGTCCTCGGGCTGGCGGGACAACGCCTTTCGGATCGCCTTCTCGGCGGACTTCGAGAGGGGCCCCTTCAGCCGTTTGCGGTCGATGGCCGGGGGCGTGCCCTTTTCCTTGGCGATCAGGATCGCCTCGTTGGTGTTGCCCGTGAAGGGCAGCTCGCCGGTGATCGCCAGGAAGACGACGGTCGCGAGGCTGTACTGGTCGTAGGCCGGGGTCAGGATCCGGTCGATCGCCTCCGGCGGCGCGTAGGCGGGGGAGCCGACGAAGGTCCCGACGACCGTGAGCTCGCGTCGCACCTCCTGGGTCGGGGCGTCGGGATCCGCCGCGCCGATCGCGGTCGCGATCCCGAAGTCGGAGAGGACCGCGTGGCCCTCGCCGTCGAAGAGGATGTTCGCGGGCTTCACGTCCCGGTGGAGGGAGCCGTTGCGATGGACCGTGTCCAGGGCGCCGGCGATCGTCGGCAACCACTCGAGGATTTCTTCGGGGGTCTGCTGGCCGCCCTGCTTCGTGATGCGCTCGCGCAGGTTGCCCCCGCGCAGGTACTGCACGACCGCGTAGGGCACGTCGGTCTGGCCGGCGCCGCCGACGTGGGAGCCGGAGTCGACGATCGACAGGATCGCCGGGTGCTCGTGGGTCGAGAGATCGCGAATCTCCTGGAGGAAGCGCTCGCGAAAGGTGCGATCCGCCATCAGGCTGGCGTGGGGAATCTTGACCACGACCTGGCGCTCGAGGGTCCGGTCCCAAGCGAGGTAGACCGTGCCCATGCCGCCCCGGTCGAGGGATTTGCGGATCTCGTAGCGGTCGTCGAGAACCTCGCCGAGCAGGGGATCCGCCGGCTCGGTCTCCTCGTTCGGCTCGAGCTCGATCGGCGCGGTGTCGGCCTGCTCTGACTCGACGGGCGCGGTCGCCTCGTCGTCCGCCCCTCCGGTGTCCTGCCCGTCCTTCAAGCGCGTTCCTCTTCGCCGCTCTCTGCGCCGTTCGTTCCGCCGCCGTCGCCGCTCGTTCCGCCGCTGTCGTCGCCGCCGTCGTTCGCGCCGGCACATTCGCGGGGCCGCGCACCGCCGACGCTCGTGAGTCGCGGTATCCTACCGCGGATGGCCGAACTCGGCGCTTCCCAGAATTCCGTCGCGGGCGATGCCGACGATGAACCGGCCGCGCTCTCGGGCCCGCGCTTCGGTCTGCTCGCCGCGCTCCGTCTGCTGCCGAAGAACGCGATGTCCCGCTTGATGGGCCGGTTCGCCGGAATCGCCTGGCCCGGTCCGATCCAGCGTGCGGAGATCCGGCTCTTCGCCCGTCTCGCCGGCGTCGATCTCTCGGAAGCCAGAGACGAAGTCGGAGACTTCGCGACGCTCCAGCAGTTCTTCACGCGTGCACTCGCGGCCGGCGCGCGACGGATCGAGGGGGACGACGAGGTGCTCGTCTCGCCCTGCGACGGTGCGTGGGGCGCGGCGGGTCGGATCGAAGACGGGACGCTCCTGCAGGTGAAGGGGCGCCGTTACCGTGTGGCCGATCTGCTCGGACACGAGGCGTGGGCCGCAGGCTACGACGGGGGCTGCTATGCGACCCTCTATCTCTCGCCGCGCGACTATCATCGCTTCCACACCCCGGCCGCGGGCCGGATCATCCGGCTCGACTATCTGCCTGGCGCACTGTGGCCCGTGAACTCGATCGGACTGCAGGGCATCGACGGGCTCTTCGCGCGCAACGAACGGATCTGTGCCGAGCTGAGCGTGGACGGTTCCGCGGCAGGCCCCGGAATCCTGATGATCGCCGTCGGCGCGACGATGGTCGGGAGCGTGCGTCTCTCCTTCGACGAGCTCCGTACGAACGTGCCCGGCGGCACGCCGGTCACGCGGCGCCTCGAGCGGAACCCGCCTGCCTTCGCGCGCGGCGAGGAGTGGGGCCACTTCGAGTTCGGCTCGACGATCGTCCTGCTGACGCCGCCGGGCGGACCGACGATCGAGCCGCAGCCGGTCGGAACGCCGGTTCGCCTCGGGGAAGCGATCGGTCGCGTGCGTCCGGCGGGCTGAGCGCGGGCCTCAGATCGGCGGACGGGTCGGCAGCTGCTCGGAAAGCAGCGGCCAGACCCGCTCGATCCAGCGACAGAGTCGCGACCGGGTCTCGCGCGGATCGATCAGGTCGTGCACGCCGACGGCTTCCGCGCGTGGGAAGGGGCTGCGTCCCTTCGACATCGCCGCCTCGAGCTCGGCCCGCTTGGCCTCCGGATCGTCGGCTTCGGCGATCTGCCGCCGGAACGCGACGGCGACGCCGCCTTCGATCGGCAGCGCCCCCGACTCGGCGGAGGGCCAGGCGAAGACGGTCGCCTTCGGCCCCATGTGTGCGGCGGCGGCGACGCCGTAGGCCTTCCGGACGAGGACGGTGCACCAGGGGATCTTCGCCGTGACCACCCGGGAGATCAGCTCGACGCCGAAGCGGATGGTGCCACTTCGCTCGGAGGCGGGGCCGATCATGAACCCGGGCTCGTCGACGAGGGTCACCACCGGCAGATGGAACGTGTCGCAGAGGTCGATGAAGCGCTTCACCTTGAGCGATCCCTCCGCGTCCATCGAGCCCGCATAGAAGTGGGGGTCGTTCGCGAAGACGCCGACGGGCTTGCCGTTCAGGCGCGCGAAGGCGGTGATCAGACCGCGGCCGTAGCCCTTCGTCATCTCGAACACGCTGCCCTCGTCGAAGACGGCCTTCAGGATCCTGCGCATCGCGTAGACCTGCCGGCGTTCGCGGGGGATCACGTCGAGCAGGAACGCCTCGCGGCGCTCGGGATCGTCGCTGCACTCGACCACCGGCGGGAGCTGCATGACGTTGGTCGGCAGATAGGAGAGGAAGCGCCGGATCTGTTCGATCGCGTCCTTCTCGTCCTTCGCGACGTTGTCCACGACGCCGGAGCGCCCGTGGACCTTCGCCCCGCCGAGCTCGTCCTTGGTCAGCGTCTCGCCGAGGGCGCGCTCGACGAGCGCCGGGCCCCCGATCAGGACCTGCGCGGTGTCCTTCGTCATGACCGAGAAGTGGGAGGCGGCGAGTCGCGCCGCCGGGAAGCCCGCGACGGCGCCCACGGCGGCAGAGGCGACCGGTGCGATCTGCATGATCTGGGCGATCGACAGGAAGCGGGAGGTCGAGAACACGGGATCGCTCGTGGTCTTCGAGGGCGTGGGCCGCTTCGGGCCGCCGGTGCCGGCGACGCTGCCCCCGCCGCCTTCCAGGAAGCGGACGAGCGGCAGACGGAGGTCGATCGCCAGGGTCTCGGACCACACGCTCCGGCGCAGGCCCGCGGGCGAGGGCGAGCCGCCGCGTTGGGTGAAGTCCTCGCCCCCGACGACGATCGGGCGTCCGTCGAGCTCGGCGAGGCCGAGCAGGTAGTTCGCCGGGTGGAAGGCGACCGGCTCGCCGTTCTCGTCGCGCTCGGTCTCGCCCGCGATCGGAGCCTGCTCTTCGAGGCTGCCTTCGTCGACGAGGGCGGCCACGCGCTCGCGAACGGTCAGCCGGCCGCGCTCGTGCTGACGGGCGACCGCCTCGGGGCCGCCCATCTCGCGGGCGGCGATCCGACGCGCTTCGATCTCGTCGACTTCGGGCTTCCAGCTCATCAGCGTCCGTGCTTCTCGTGGCGTCGTCTCGTGGCGTCGTCGCGGTCCGCGGCTCAGAAGCGGAGCAGCTCGACGTCGAGGGAGGCGAGATCGATCATTCCGACCGCGTTGCGCCCGGCGAGGAACCCCGCGCATTCGCCCGGGTTGAAGAAGAGGGTGTCGTTCTGCCACTCGTGGCGGTGACGATGGGTGTGGCCGTGGACGACGAGGTCGATCCCCTCGGTCGTGTCCGGATCGACCAGGGCGTGCAGCTCGGGATCGTGCACGACCAGGATCCGCCGTGCGGCCCATTCGAGGACCCGCGGCGGCTCGACCAGATCCATGCCGAAGGCGCTCGCGTGCTCGGTGAGCACCGGGCGGGTCGACGCGTCGTTGTTTCCGAAGACGCCGGCCAGCGGCCGATCGAGGCGTGCGAAGCGCTCGAGCACCGTGGGCTGCGTGATGTCGCCGGTGTGGATGATCCGTTCGACCCCGGCCTCGGCGAAGAGGTCGACGATCCGTCCGACGTTGACGAGCTGATCGTGGGTGTCGCCGACGACGCCGATTCGCATGGCGCGGATCCTAACACGAGGATTCGGGCCGGGCGGCGACCCGGCGTCGCTGTGGTTCGGCAGGCATCTCCGGGCGAAGCCCGAGGCTGGCCTCGGCTCAATCCCCGCGCGGACCGCGCGATTTCCCCGGGGCGTGTCCCATCGCCTCAATCGGCTCCCAGGACGGTCGATGGGAGTGAAGGGCGCGCGGAGGCTCGTCCGCAGGTCCGACCAGCCATCCATCGAGGGCATTCGTGAGTCAGGGAACCTTCGTCGGTCGTCAGCCGATCGTGGACCGGGAACGACGCGTCGTCGCCTACGAGCTCCTCTTTCGGAGCTCCGCCGAAGCGAACTTCGCCGACTTCGACGAAGTCGGGCGCGCCGCGGTCCGCGTGATGGTCAATACCTTCGCGGCCCTCGGAATGGAAGCGGTCCTCGGGCACGCCCGCGGATTCTTCAACGTCAACCACGAGGTGCTGCTCTCGGAATCGCTCGAGGCGCTGCCGCGGGATCGGGTCGTGCTCGAGGTCCTCGAGGACGTCGAGCCGACCGACGAAGTCCGGGCGCGCTGCCGCGAGCTGCACGAAGCCGGATTCACGATCGCCCTCGACGATTGGGTCGTGGACGATCCACGCGAGAGTCTGCTCCCGTGGGCCTCGGTGGTGAAGGTCGATCTGCCGGCGATCCCGCCGAAGGCGCTGCGCAAGCTCACCCGGAGCCTTCGTGAGCGCGACGTTCAGCTGCTCGCGGAGAAGGTCGAGACCGCGGAGGAGTTCGAGGCCTGCCACAAGCTCGGCTTCGATCTCTTCCAGGGCTTCTTCTTCGCCCGGCCGATCGTCCTCGAGGGCGCGGACATGGATGCGGCGAAGACGATTCTCCTCAAGCTGCTCCAACAGATCAGCTCGGGTGCGGAGACGGCGAAGATCGTCGAGACCTTCAAACAGGACGCGAAGCTCGGCTTGAACCTCCTTCGTCTGGTGAATACGGCCGGACGCGCCGCCCGCGTCCGCCTCGACACGATCGAGGCAGCGGTGCGCCACCTCGGCCTCCAGCAGCTCGGCCGCTGGTGCGCGATCCTGCTCTATGCGCAGGGACCGGACGCCGACCTGCGCTCGCCGCTGCTGGTGACGGCAGCCCACCGCGGTCGCTTGATGGAGCTCGTGGTCGGCCACGCCTCGTCGCACCACGATGACGGCATCGTCGCCGAGCGCGCATTCCTCGTCGGGATGCTCTCCCTGGCGGACGCTCTTCTCGGGCGACCGATCGAGTCCCTGGTGAGCGAGCTGCGGCTCTCCGACGTCGTCGGCCGCGCGCTGACCCATCACGACGGCGACCTGGGGCGGCTGCTCTCGATGGCGATCGCGATCGAGGCGGGCGACGTCGCGAAGTTCGAGCCCGAACTCGCCGAGCGCGACCTCGACTTCGACTCGCTCCAGGCGATCGAGAACGCGGCCTACGCCTGGGTGCACGGTCTCACCGCAGCGGACTGACGCCACCGGTCGCCCGATTCGAAGCGTCGGGAGAACCACGCGCCTCGAGCGCGATTCCGGTGCACTTCGCGTGCATCCGCACGTCCTCTCTTCGCCCACGCGCGGCCTTCGGGTATGGTTCGAGCGTGCTCACGGGTCTCCTTCTCGTCGTGCTCGCTGCGGGCCTCGCGGTCTTCGTCCACCGACGAGGTCTCGCCGGCTACGCGCCCGCGCCGGCGGGGCTCGCCGTCCTCCACCGCGGGGAGGCGGCGTTCATCCAGACCGTCGCCGAGGTCCTCTTTCCCGCTGGCGGGGGCATGGCGCTCTCCGGTGCCGAAGCGCAGCTCGCCCATTCGGTCGATCGCCATCTCGCGGCCCTTCCGCAGACCCAGCGCGTGCAGATCCGCCTGCTCTTCCACCTCGTGGAACACCTGACACTCTTCATGCCGGGGCACGAGCCCGGCGGACGCCAGCGCTTCTCGAGCCTCTCCGCCGCCGCCCGGGTGAACCTCCTCGAGCGACTCGCGAGCCATCCCCGGAGCGGGTTCCGACTGCTCTTCACCGCGCTCCGCTCGGTCTTCGTGCTCGCCTATCTCGGGCATCCCGGCAATCTGCACGGGCTCGGGCTCGCGCCCTTCGAGATCGAGCCGGTGGTGAGCGACGCGGAGGTGCTCTTTCCGCGGGTCGGTGCGTTGCCGAGCTCGATCGCCTTCGGCGCCGACGACCGAACCGATCCCGCCGCACGGGCGCCCCTCGATCCGCGGGGCCCGCGCCACCGCGCCTATTCCCGCTCAGGACAGCGCCGCGCCGCACAGGCGGGGAGGGGAGAAGCGTGAGTCCGCTCTCGGCCGAGCAGCTCGGGAGCGCGCGCGAGCGCGTACGGGTCTTCGGCCAGTACGACCACGCCTTCGACGAGACATGCGACGTCGTGGTCGTGGGCTCGGGGCCGTCCGGCTCGGTGGCCGCCTATGAGCTCGCCGCGGCCGGGCACGACGTGATCCTGCTCGAGGAGGGGCCGCCCTTCACGACCCGCGACCTCGAGCTCGACGGCAACCTGTCGATGACCCGGACCATGCGCGAGGGGGGGCTGCGCATGACGCGCGGGACGACGATGCCGACGATGCAGGCGGTCGCCCTCGGTGGAGGCTCGCTCGTCAACTCGGCGATCTGCGTCCGTCCGCCGGATTCGGTGTTCGAGCGCTGGTCGTCACGCTACGACCTCGAACGAACGGATCGCGCGCACCTCGATCCGCACTTCGACGCGATCGCGGACTTCCTGGGGATCGCGCCGACCCCGGACGAGGTACAGGGCAAGCGGAATCTGCTCTTCCGCGACGGCTGCGACGCGCTCGGGATCGCCTCGGAGCCGATCGCCCGCAACGTGCGCCACTGCCGCGGGAGCGGCGAGTGCTTCACGGGATGCCGCAGTCGCGCCAAGCAGAGCATGGACGTGAGCTACGTGCCCGCCGCGCTCGCCGCCGGGGCCCGGGTCCTCACCAGCGTCCAGGTCCAGGAGATCAGGCGGCGTGGTCGACGGGTGACCGGCGTGTCGGGCCAGGTCGTCGCGCCGTTCTCCCAGGGCCGCGCCTCGGGTCGAAGTCACGCGTTCCGGATCGAGGCGAAGGCGGTCGTGCTCGCAGCGGGCTGCACCGCCACGCCGGTGCTCCTGCAGCACAGCGACGATCTCGCGAACGCCTCGGGCCAGGTCGGCCGCAATCTCCAGTTCCATCCGGGCGTCGCGATCGCGGGGGTCTTCCCCGAAGCGATCGATTCCCAGTTCGGCGCGACCCAGGGCTATCAGTCGCTCGCGTTCCTCGACGAGGGCTTCAAGCTCGAGACCCTCTGGGCGCCCCCGCCGCTCCTCGCGATCCGGTTTCCCGGGATCGGTGCGGATCTCCAGGCGCGGTTCGCGGAGCTGCCCCAGATCGCGATCTTCGACGCGATCGCGAGCGCGAACCGCTCCCTCGGCCGCGTGAAGAAGCGCTTCCGCAGCCTCGAGCCCGTCCTGCAGTGGCGGCTCCACCCCGATGACGCGCAGATCCTGCGGCGGGCGCTGCACGTGATCGCGCAGATCTTCTTCGCCGCCGGCGCGAGCAGGATCCTGCCCGGGGTCGGGGGGATCGCGGACGTGATCCACTCCGCAGAGGATGCGGCGATCCTCGATTCGTCGGCGGTGAAGCCGTCGGGCCTCGTGATGGGCGGCAATCACGTCTTCTGCACGACGCGCATGCACGGGGATCCGACCAAGGGCGTCGTCGACGAGGACGGGAGAGCGCACGACCTCGAGAACCTCTACATCGCGGATACCGGGATCTTCCCGCAGTGCCCCTCGGTGAACCCCATGTTCACGGGGATGGCGCTGGCGCGACGGCAGGCCCGGCTCCTCTCCGAGAGGCTCTGACCGGCAGCCCGCGGGGATGTCGCGGTTCCCATCCGACCGTGATCCGCATCGCTTCAGTGGGCCAGGTGAGTCGCCGATGCAGTGACCATGAAGCTCCACTCCGCGGAACCGCACGCCCGCTTCGGGCTCGCCGGGATCCTGATCCTGGTCCTGCTCGCCGCGCCCGTCGCCCTCGCCGACGGCGAGCGTCGGCTCGCGAGCGAGAGCGGTCACTACCGCGGGGAATGCCGCCGCCTCACGAAGCAGCTGACGCACTTCGAGGAGACGGTCCTGCCGATGGCGATCGCCCGCGGCAACCGTGGCTGGGAGCAGGCGACGAACGACCAGATCGAGCGACTCTGGAATCGACGCGCCGACCTCTGCCCGGAATACGGCGCTGAGCGGAGCTTCATGAGGAAGGCGGCCGACCAGACCCGCCGCTTCAACAAGCTGATGGCGTCCGCGGGTCGCGCCGCACTGGCGTTCTTCACCGGCGGCGCGGCCGGCTTCTAGCCGCGCGGGCGGTCGGCTATTCTCGGCCGGACCGGAACCGATCGTTTCGGGCGTCCTCCCACTGGGTGGGCCGCTCGGTCTTCGAGCGGAGCAGGGCGGAGGCCTGGATGAAGCGGAGCGCATGGGGACCGGGAAGCGGCCTTCGCCGGCGCGTCGTCTGGCTCCTGGTCACGGCCGCGCTGATGCCCGGAATCGCTATCGCGGTCGGCGACCGCGGCGCGGACGGCGAGTTCGCCCGGCGTGACTCGTTCCACTTCACGCTCTTCCAGGACGTGGACATCGACGAGAGTGCCGGCCTCTACGGCTCCCGGAAGTTCGAGCAGGACCTCCTGCGCGAGCTCGAGGCCGCCTTCGATCGCCTCGACCAGATCCTCGGTCTGCGGCCGGAAGGCAAGCTCGTGGTCTACGTCTGGGACCCCGCGCTCTTCGATGCCGAGTACCGACACCTGTTCCGCTTCCCGGCCGCGGGCTTCTACGGCGGGGCGATCCACATCCGCGGCGATACGCGGATCACACCGGGGCTCGTTCGCGTGCTCCATCACGAGCTCGTCCACGCGGCCTTCGACGCGGAAGCGCCGCGCCTCGCGCTGCCCGCCTGGATGAACGAGGGGATCGCCGAATGGTTCGAAGCCCGGGCCCTCGGCAAGCGAAGCCTCGGCAGTCGCGAGCGGGCCGCACTCGGCGAGCTCGCGCGCGCCGGCCAGCTCTTCTCGCTGGCGGACCTCTCTACGCCGAGCCTGGGTCATCTCGGACCGGAGGCGGCCCGCGTCGCCTACCTGCAGGCCTACGCCTTCATCGACCACCTCGTCTCCACGCGCGGTGAAGGAGATCTGGTCCGATTCTGGAAGGCCGTGGTTCGCTCGCGCAGTCTGGATCGCGGGGCGAGACGAGCGTATCGCTCGGACGTGGCCGACCTCGAGTCGGCCTTCGCGCGGACGCTTCGGGGCTACTGATTCGCGATTGGAATCGTTTCGCCGGATCGATCGCGACGGGCCTCGATCCCGTTGCCCGGGACAGGGCCTTCCTCTAGCTTGCGCCCGTGCCCCTGGACCTGCTCGCGATTGCGCCTCCGCCGACCCCGCCGCGCAGCCCTGTTCGGGGCGCGGGGTTCGTTCGCAGGCTTCGCGGGGCCGCGCTGCTGGCGGGCGTCTCCCAGGTCCCGGCGAGGGCCTTCTTCCTGGCGGGGGCCTTCCTCCTGGCAGGGGCCTTCGCTCTCCTGACGGCGGCCTCCGCGACCGCGGAGGAAGTCGACGCCGGCGAGGACTCCGCGCCTTCGGAAGCGCCGGCGAGCGGATTCGGCCCGCCGCCCCCGCCGATGGGCGCGCGCTTCGCCGAAGCGCTCGAAGGGGACCGGATCCGGGTCGGCTACAGCTTCGAGCGGATCCGACTCGCGGGATTGCGGACCGGCGACGACCACCTCACGCCGGATCAGGTCCGGGCCTTCGGTTTCCCCGAGACGCCGCGGTCGCTGGAGAGGACGCTGCACACGGTCACGTTGGCCTACGCGGCCCATCCGCGGGTCACGCTCGTGGTCGAGATTCCTTTCGTGCAGAACGAATACAAGCGCTTCGACGTGACGTCGGGACGCCGCCAGCATCAGGCGGAAGGGATCGGCGACGTCGGCTTCTCGATGATCATTCCCTTCATCCGGAAGGGCTTCGAGAGTACGCAGGTCCACGTCGGTTTCGACGTTCCGACCGGGTCGATCCGCAAGAGCGCCGAGGGGCGCCCCTTGCCCTACGCGGTGCAGCCCGGGAACGGGAGCGTCGATCTCGAATGGGGCTGGACATACAAGGGAGAGCTCGATCGCTTCGCGTGGGGCGGGCAGGTCGGCGGGCGTCATCCCGTCGGTCGCAACGGCCGCGACTGGCGCGGGGGCTCGCGCTTCACGGGCCGGCTCTGGGGCGTCGTCCGCGTGCTGGGGGGGCTGAGTGCGTCGTTGCGGGCGGACTGGGAAAAGCAGAACGAGATCGATGGGTTCGATCGTGATCTTCAACCACCGATCGACCCTTCCGAGGACCCGGAGCTGCAGGATGGGATCCTGCTCGCCGTGGCGCCGGGGCTCAGCATGGAGGTGCCGGCCCTGGCCGGGCAGCGACTCGGCGTGGAGGTCGGCATTCCGATCTACCAGGATCTGGACGGGCCCCAGCTCGAGCGCGACTGGACCTTCAAGGCGGGCTGGCAGTGGACGTACTGATGGGCCGTGGCGCGCTTCGTGCCTTCGCGGCGACGACGGTGCTCCTCGCTCCCCTCGTGCTCGGATGCCCACAGGAAGAGGGCGGTCCGGGTGTCTATGACGCTCGAGGCGTCGTGGAAGACGTCGACGTCGAGGGGGCGCAGGTCCTGATCGACCACGAGGACGTGCCGGGGCTCATGCCTGCGATGACGATGAACTTCGCGGTGCCCGACGAGGCGGTCCTCGAGGGACTCGCCGCGGGTCAGGTGATCGAGTTCGAGATGCGCTTCACCGGGCGCAGCTACGAGGTCGAGTCCTTCGAGGTCGTGGGCGAGGCGCCCTTCGAAGACGGTTGGCGGCGGCTCGGAGAGGCCCTCGTGCGGACGAACCCCGTCCCGGCCTTCGAGCTGATCGACCAGGCCGGGCGCACGGTGACCGAAGCGGACTTCGCCGACCGGGTGGCCCTCGTCGACTTCATCTACACCGAGTGCCCGGGCCCTTGCCCGATCCAGACCTCGAGCCTCGTCGCTCTCCAGCGTGAGCTTCCCGCGGACGTGCGCGACCGGATCCAGTTCCTCTCGTTCAGCCTCGATCCCGGAGTCGACCGGCCCGAGGTCCTCGAGCGCTACGCGACCGAGCGCGGCGCGGACCTCGCGCGGTGGTCGTTCCTGACCGGCGAGGCCGAGCCGATGGCCTCGCTGGTCCGCCAGTGGGGGGTCGGATCGCTGCGCCAGCCGGACGGCTCGATCGATCACACGTTGATGCTCTTCGTCGTTCGGGCCGGACGCGTGATGGAGCGCTACACGCTGGAGCAGGCCCGGGACGGCACGCTGCTCGCGGATCTCGTCACGCTCGCGAAGATGCCGGCCGAGCTTCCGTCGTCCGTCCCGACCGGGAACGACGCGGACCATGCCTCCGATGCCTCCGATCCCTCGGATGCCTCCTCCGACGGAGCGGGAACGAACGCCGACCACGACGGGATGCATGGCTCGTGATCGACGACGTCCTGGTCGTCGGCGCCGGGATCATCGGCCTCTCCGTCGCCGATGCCCTCGCGCGGGAGGGGCTGCGCGTGCGCGTGCTCGAGACCGATCGGGTCGCGGGCGGTGCGTCGGGTGCGGCGGCGGGGATGCTCGCCCCGCTGAGCGAGGCGCTCCTCCACTCGGACGAGGACCCGGCGACGAATCCGCTGGTGGCTCTCGGTCTCGAGAGCCTCTCGCGCTTCGAGTCGCTGTGCCGACGGCTGCGCGACGAGACCGGCATCGATCCGGAGTTCGAGCGCTCCGGCCTCTGGCGACCGGTCGCGACCGAAACGGAGCGGCGCGAGGCGGCTGCGGGCTTCGCGCGGATCGGCGACCGCGCGGGGGCCGTCGAATGGTGTGACGGCCGCGAGCTGGTCGACGAGCTGCCCGGACTGTCCCCCAGGATTCCGGGGGCTTTCTTCTCACCGCTCGAGTGTCACTTGAGACCGCCGCTCCTGGCCCGGGCGACCGCCGCGGGGCTCCGAGCACGCGGCGTCGAGATCGACGAGGGGGTCGCGGTCCATCGTCTGCGCACGGCCGCCGGGCGGGTGGAGGGCGTCGAGACGAACGCGGGACTGCGACGGGCCGGCCAGGTCGTCGTCGCCGCCGGCCCGTGGACGCCGACGCTGCTCGAGCCCGTGATCGGCCGCGAGTCGCTTCCGCGGATCGAGCCGGTGCGCGGCCAGATCCTCGTCCTCGAGCCGCCGCTGCCGGCGGGACGCCGGATCGTCTTCGGCCCCGACGTCTATCTCGTCCCCAAGCGCGACGGGTCCTGGGTCGTGGGCGCGACCCAGGAGCGGGTCGGATTCGATCGACGGGTGACCGCGGAAGGCGTCTCCCGTCTGCTCGATCGGGCGCGCGCGCTCTTCCCCGCGATCGAGTCCGCGACCTTCGGACGTGCGTGGGCGGGACTGCGTCCGGTCGACGCGGAGGGTTGGCCGCGGGTCGGGGCGACCGGGATCCAGGATCTCTTCGTCGCCGCGGGTCACGGGCGCAACGGCGTCCTTCTTTCGCCGATCACCGCCGAGCGGTTGCGGGACGTGATCACGGGCAAGCGACCGATGACCCACGACGCCTTCGCGCCGGAAGGATCGGCGCCCGGCTAGGCCCGACCGGCCACCCGAATTCCTTTCGCTTCTCTTTCGTCTCGAGGGAACCGCCGCTAGATTGGCCCTTCCGGTCGACGGAGGGGGGAGCATGGACGCGCAGGGGAAGGATCCGCGGTCCACCGTCGATCACGCTGGCGCCCTCGCCGACTTCCACCCCGCGGTGAAGCGTTGGTTCGAGGGGCGCTTTCCGCAGGGGCCGTCCGAGCCGCAGGCCGGCGGTTGGCCCGCGATCCGTCGGCGCGAGGATACGCTGATCGCGGCGCCGACCGGCACGGGCAAGACCCTCGCGGCGTTCCTGGTCTGCATCGACGGCTTCTTTCGTTTTCGCGCCCGGGAGGGCGCGAGGACAGGATGTGGCAAGGCGGTGGACTCGGGCGCCGAGAGCGACGCGCCGTTCCGGCTCGATGGGGGGCCGCCGGTGCCGCGGGGGCAGAAGGGGGTCGAGCGGCCGACGGGGGTGGAGGTGCTCTACGTCTCGCCGCTGAAGGCGCTCGCCGCGGACATCCAGCAGAACCTCGAGACGCCGCTGGCGGAGATCGGGGACGTGGCGCGGTCGATGGGCGTGGTGCCGCCGGAGATCCGCGTGGGCATGCGGAGTGGCGACACGCCGGCGTCCGCCCGGGCGGCGATGCTCAAGAAGCCGCCGCAGATCCTGGTGACGACGCCGGAGTCGCTGTACCTGCTGCTCACGTCGGAGCGGGGGCGCGAGATCCTGCGGCCGGTCCGGACCGTGATCGTCGATGAGATCCACGCGATGGCCCGCGACAAGCGGGGATCCCATCTGGCGCTCTCGCTCGAGCGGCTCGACGCCCTCTGTGACGAGCGGCCGACGCGCGTCGGGCTCTCGGCGACCCAGAAACCGATCGAGCTCGTGGCGAAGCTGCTCGTCGGCGTCGGTGGCGATCGCACGCGCCCCGACGGCCGACCGAAGTGCACGATCGTGGACGAGGGCCACAAGCGCGCCCTCGACCTCGAGCTCGTCCTGCCCGGGAGCGAGCTCGAAGCCGTCGCCTCCGGCGAGCAGATGGGCGAGGTCCTCGACTCGATCGCCGAGCAGGTCGAACACCACCAGACGACCCTCGTCTTCGTGAACACGCGCCGCATGGCCGAGCGTCTTGCCCACCAGCTCGCCGACCGGCTCTCTTCGGTCGGAGGAGAGGAGAGCGTCGCGGCCCATCACGGGAGCCTCTCCCGCAACCGGCGTCTGCGCGTCGAGACGGCGCTTCGTGAGGGCCGGCTCCGCGCCCTGGTCGCCACGGCGAGTCTCGAGCTCGGGATCGACGTGGGCCCCGTCGAGCTCGTCTGCCAGATCGGCTCCCCACGCTCGATCGCGACGTTCCTCCAACGCGTCGGTCGCTCCGGCCACTTCCGCGGCGGCACGCCCAAAGGCCGCCTCTATCCGCTCACTCGGGACGAGCTCGTCGAGTGCGCCGGTCTGATCCGAGGGATCCGCAACGGTCGCCTCGACCGCGTGCTCCCGCCGGTGGCGCCCCTCGACATCCTCGCCCAGCAGATCGTCGCCGCGTGCGCGGCGGAGCCCTGGAAGGAGGAGGACCTCTTCGCGCTCTGCGCCCGGGCGGCGCCCTTCGAAGGGCTCACGCGCGAGACCTTCGACGAGGTCGTCGAGCTCGTCTCCGAGGGGATCGAGACCGGCCGCGGCCGGCGTGCGGCCTACGTCCATCGCGACCGGATCGGCGGTCAGCTCCGGGCACGTCGGGGGGCTCGGCTCGCGGCGCTCACCTCCGGTGGTGCGATCCCGGACGTCGCCGACTACCGCGTGATCGCGGACCCCGACGAGACCTTCATCGGCACCGTCGGCGAAGACTTCGCGATCGAGAGCCTGCCCGGCGACGTGTTCCTGCTCGGCAGCTCGACCTGGCGCATTCGCCGCGTCGAGGCGGGGAAGCTGCGCGTCGTCGACGCCGAGGGCGCGACGCCGAACGTGCCGTTCTGGGCCGGCGAGGCCCCCGCGCGAACCGAGGAACTCTCGGACGAAGTGTCCGCCCTGCGCGCCGACCTCGAACCGGTCTTCGAGGACCACGACGAGGCGGAGGTCGTCGCGTGGATCGAGACGGAGTGCGGGATCGCGACCGATGCGGCCGTCCAGATCGCGCGCTACCTCGGCGTCGCGCGCACGGCGCTCGGGGGCCTGCCCACGAAGGACCGGATCGTCCTCGAGCGCTTCTTCGACGACGCCGGCGGGATGCAGCTCGTGATCCATACGCCGCGGGGCGGGCGGCTGAATCGCGCGCTCTGTCTCGCGCTGCGCAAGAAGTTCTGCAAGAGCTTCAACTTCGAGCTGCAGGCGGCGGCGAACGACGACGCGATGGTGTTGTCCCTGGGGCCGCACCACAGCTTTCCCCTGTCCGACGTTCCCTTCTTCCTGTCGACGACCGGAATCGAGGAGACACTCAGCCAGGCCGTGCTGCCGCTGCCGATCTTCACGGCGCGCTGGCGCTGGAACCTGAACCGGGCCCTCACGGTCCTGCGATTTCGAGGCGGAAAGAAGAATCCGCCGCCGATCCAGCGGATGGAGAGTGACGACCTGATGGCGGCGGTCTTTCCGCAAGCGGCCGCCTGTCAGGAGAACGTCGCCGGGCCGATCGAGATCCCGGACCACGTCCTGGTTCGACAGACGCTCCACGACTGCCTCCACGAGGCAATGGACGTGGAGGGGCTGAAGGATCTGATCGAGCGGATGCGCGACGGGCGCTGCGAGATCCTCTGCGTCGACACGACCGAGCCGTCGGTGCTCGGCCACGAGATCCTGAACGGCAAGCCCTTCACCTATCTCGACGACGCGCCGCTCGAGGAGCGGCGGACGCGGGCAGTCCGGATGCGGCGGGGCCTGCCCGTCGAGGAGCGGGATCTCACGCGGCTCGACGCCGATGCGATCGCACGCGCCCGCGAGCAGGCGACTCCGGATCCGAGGGACCCCGACGAGCTCCACGACCTGCTTCTCGGCGCCGGGCTCTGGCGCGCGGACGAACGCTGGGCCGGCTGGTTCCGCGTGCTCGAAGCGACCGGGCGCGGCTTTGCTTTCGAGGTCTGCGACCTCGAGGACAGGGCGGGGCTGCGAGACGGGGCGGGGCGTAACGCCCAGCTCGCTTCGGGGCCGGTCCACTACTGGGTGGCGACCGAACGCGCCGCGTGGGCGTCGGCGCTCCATTCCCGGGCGGCCCGGGCGAGCGGCTTCGACGTCGAGGGCGCGATCGCGCGGTCGGGCGCCGAGGCGCTCGACGAAGGAGCGGCGATCGCCCACGTCCTGCGCGGGCATCTCGAGACGACCGGGCCGATCGATGCGGCCACCCTCGCGGCGCGGCTCTCCGTGCGAACCGGGCTCATCGAGATGGGACTCGCCGCGCTCGAGGCGGAGGGCTTCGTGCTGCGCGGGCGCTTCGAGCGCACGGGGCCCGGCGAGGGCCCGGAGCAGTTCTGCGCGCGCCGCCTGCTCGCGCGCATCCACAGCGACTCCCAGGCGAGACTGCGGGCGAGCGTCGAGCCGGCGACCGCCCAGGACTTCCTGCGCTTCCTCTTCGAGTGGCAGCACGTGGCGAAGGGCAGCCAGCGCGAGGGGGCGCCCGGCGTCGCCGAAGTGATCGAGCAGCTGCAGGGATTCGATCTCGCGGCGGGGGCCTGGGAGAGCGAAGTCCTCGCGGCGCGCGTTCGCGACTACCGACCCGACTGGCTCGATCCGCACTGTCTCTCGGGCCGGGTCTCCTGGCTGCGGATCGCGCCGCCGGAAGACTCGAGCGAGGACGACGAGTCGGAGCGCAAGGCCCGGGCGACGAGCCGCTCGACGCCCCTCTCCCTCGTGCTTCGCGACGATCTTCCCTGGCTGCTGCAGGCCCATCGCAAGGGCGAGGCTCCAGAGCCCGAGGATCCGGGCGAGACGCCGGCCGAGCCCGGGCCCCTGGCGGATCGGATCGAGGCGCTCCTTCGCAGGCGCGGCGCACTGTTCCACGCGGAGCTCGTCGCCGAACTCGGCGCGCGGCCGGTCGAGGTCGAGGCGGCGCTCTGGGATCTCGTGGCGCGAGGACGGGTCGGGGCCGACGGATTCCAGGCCCTGCGTTCGCTCCTCGGGTCGCGGGAGGCGACCAAGCGGACCCGCGCGGAGCAGCGCGCGAAGCGCGGGCTGCGGCGGGGGCTCGCCGCCGGGGCGACGTCGGGGGCGGAAGGGCGTTGGAGTCTCGTGCCGCGACGCGAGGAGGCCGACGATGTCGACGCGCTCGCCGAGGCGGTCGCGGAGCAGCTGCTGGTGCGGTGGGGTGTGGTCTTCCGGGACGTCGTGGCCCGCGAGCACCTGGGCGTGCCATGGCGCGAAGTGGTCTGGGCCTTCCGGCGGCTCGAAGCGCGCGGCGCGATTCGCGGCGGCCGTTTCGTGTCGGGCTTCACCGGTGAGCAGTTCGCGCTCCCCGAGGCGGTCGAGGCCCTCGCCCGGGTCCGGCGCAAACCGCGAGAGGGCGATCGCGTCCGGGTCTGCGGGAGCGATCCGCTGAATCTGGTCGGGATCCTGACGCCCGGCGCGCGGGTGCCTGCCGTGCGGACCCGGGAGGTCGTCTTCGTGGACGGCCTGCCGGAGGCGCTCGCGGAGACCGAGAGCGCTCGCGTCGCGGCGTCGACACCGAAGGACGCGGACGCGCGGCGACGGAAGGGGGCGCGGAAGGCCGGGGCGCGGGCACCGGAGTCGGGGCGTGGGCGCCGACGGCGTCGCGCGAGCGGAAACGAGAAGCAGACCCGGGCGACCGATCCCGGGCCGCCGACCGGGCAGCTGGAGTTGCGATGACGACGAACGCGGAGGCCGGAGCGCCGACACCACGGACACCACGGACACCACCGATCGAGCGCGTGGCCTTTCTCTGCCTGGGCGTGATGGGGTTTCCCATGGCCGGTCACCTCGCGCGCGCAGGGCTCGACGTCACGGTCTACAACCGCACGTCGTCGCGCGCCGATGCCTGGCGCGAGACGTATGGGGGCGACGTCGCTTCGAGTCCGGCGGAGGCGGCGCGCGGCGCGCAGATCGTCTTCGCGTGCTCCGGAGCGGATCCCGACCTGCGCGCGATCACCGTGGGCGAGGCCGGAGCGTTCGACGCGATGGCGTCGGGGGCGGTCTTCGTCGATCACACGACGGCGAGCGCGACCCTGGCGAGGGAGCTCGCCGGCGAGGCCGCGTCCCGGGGCCTCGGGTGGCTCGACGCGCCGGTCTCCGGCGGGCAGGCGGGGGCGGAAAACGGCGTCCTCACCATCATGATCGGGGGGAGCGAGGAGAGCTACGCCCGCGTCGCGCCCGTCCTCGATCACTATGCGCGCAAGCACCGCCTCCTCGGTCCGGCCGGCCACGGACAGCTCGCGAAGATGGTCAACCAGATCTGCATCGGCGGCCTGGTCCAGGCCCTGTCGGAGGGTCTCGAGTTCGCCCAGCGCGTCGGCCTCGACACCGAGGCGGTCGTCGACGTGATCTCGGCCGGCGCCGCGGGCTCCTGGCAGATGGAGAACCGCGCGAAGACGATGCTCGCCGGCGAGTTCGACTTCGGCTTCGCCGTCGACTGGATGCGGAAGGACCTCGGCATGGCGATCGAGGAGGCCTCCCGCGTGGGTGCACCGCTCCCCATCACCGAGGAGGTCGATGCGCGCTACGCGGAGGTCCAGCGTCGCGGGGGCGGTCGACTCGACACGTCGAGCCTGATCCTGGCGCTCAGAGCGGATCCGGACTCCGAGAAGGCCTAGCGCGAGCGGCGACCCGCCGGGACGGACGTCGCGAGGCTCGCGCAGCGCACGCGGTCGGCCCGACTTCGCTTCGCGTCCCGGCGGCCTCAGCGTCCCGGCGGGCGGGAGAGCGCGAGCTGGACCCGCAGCAGGTCGTGCTCGTCGACGCGCCCGTCGCCATCGAGGTCGTGATCCGGATCGTAGGGGCCGTTGCGCGCGGTCAGGGTCACGGCCTCGAGATCGCCGCGGGCATCGACGGGGTAGATCTGGCCGAGACTCGTGTCCACGTCGCCGTCGTCGTCGACGTCCGCGTCGCACACGTTCCCGAACCCGTCCTCGTTCGTGTCGCGCTGATCGGGATTCGCGTCGGCGGGACAGTTGTCCTGCGGGTCCACGATCCCGTCGCCGTCGCGATCGCCGTCGAGCGCCTCGGGCAGCTCCGTGGCCGGCAACGCACGAGCGCCGTCGCCGACGAAGACGTGCCGTCCCCCGAGCTGGGGCAGGCTCGCATAGTGGGCCTCGGCCGCGGTCCGCCCGCGGGCCCAGGCCTCGATCTGTACGTCGGGTCGAGCGACCTCGGCCAGGAAGGGATCGTCGAGGTGGAGCGAGAGCCCCGTCGCGCCGCGCGCGAGCCAGCGATCGACCATTCGCGCGAACGGGGATTCGCCGCGCTTCTTCGCTCGCGGCGCATGACCGACGAGGGAGATGACGAGACCCGGACCTTCGAGTCGAGGGAGCGGGTCGAAGACGCCGTCACGCGCGAGCACGAGTCCCGTCGCGGTCTGGGCGCCGCAGCCCTCGCAGACGCGGTGGCCGAAGTCCGGCAGCCGCGCGGCGATCGGGTCGAGGAGGAGGCGACTCGCGGGCGGCCGCTCGTTCCCGGGGCCCGGTCCGGCGACGTGCCAGGTCGGCGGCTCGGCGTCTTCGGCGCGCGCCTCGCGGGCGAGGGCGTCTGCGAGGAGGCGCGGCACGCTGTCGGGGGACTGGCCTTCGGCGTGGGAGGCCGTCAACCGCGTGACGAGAAAGCGGAGGGCCGAGGATTCGTTCTGGTCGCGGAACGCGTCGAAGGGCTCGGTCGACCGGAAATAGGGATTCGGCGCGCGATCGAAGACGCGCGCTTCGGGAACGCGCCCGAGCTGGGCGAGGGCGGCGTCGAGGGCGGCCCGGCGGCAGCCCTTCGCTTCGTCCCCGCAGTCCTCGACTTCGAGGGGCAGGCCGCGCGTCGTGACGAGGCGCAGGACGTCGTTCGTCGATCCGGTGAGGACGAGGTGACGCTCGATCGCTTCCGCGATCTCGACGCGATAGGTCTCGACGTCGAGCGTCGGGGCGCCGAGCGGAATCGTCAGAGTCAGCTCCAGGACCTGCTCGGCGCCGAGCCCCAGGTGATCCGCGTAGTGACGGGCGATCGCGACGGACGCGGCGTCGCCACGCCTCGCGAGCACCAGGACGTCGTCGCGCGTACAGCCCGCGATCGCCATCAGCATGCACGCTGCGAGCAGGCAGCGGACGAGGCGCGTTTCGGTCGGCCGAGGCGGCCGGGAGCGGTGCATCCGGAGCGGGTCCATCTTGGCGAGTCGGTGGCGGGATGGGGGAGCGCGATTCTACCACCGGTTCAGGCGCGCGCAGAGCGGGCCGGGGCGGGCTGCTATCGTCTCCTCCGTCCAGATTCCGGGGGGTTCCGACCGTTGGCTCACGAATTCGTCTACACCATGAACGACCTGCGCAAGGTCATCGGGGATCGCACGATCCTCGACGGCATCACGCTGTCGTTCCTGCCCGGTGCCAAGATCGGCGTGCTCGGCGCGAATGGCGCCGGCAAGAGCACGCTCCTCCGGATCATGGCCGGCGTCGACGACGACATCATGGGCGAAGCGAAGCCCGCGAAGGGATTGCGCGTCGGCTACCTGCCGCAGGAGCCCGAGCTCGATCCGGACAAGGACGTGCTCGGAAACGTGGAGGAGGGCGTCGCCGAGATTCGCGGCCTGCTCGACGAGTTCAACGAGCTGTCGATGAAGTTCGGCGAGGAGATGAGCGACGACGAGATGAACGCGCTCCTCGAGAAGCAGGGGAAGCTGCAGGACCAGATCGACGCCGCCGATGCATGGGAGATCGACCGGACCCTCGACGTCGCGATGGAGGCGTTGCGGTGTCCGCCCGGAGAGGCCGACGTGGCCACGCTGTCGGGCGGCGAGAAGCGCCGGGTGGCGCTCTGCCGACTCCTGCTCTCGAAGCCCGACATGCTGCTCCTCGACGAGCCCACGAACCATCTGGACGCCGAGAGCGTCGCCTGGCTCGAACGTTTCCTGCAGGAATACCCCGGGACCGTCGTGGCGATCACCCATGACCGCTACTTCCTCGACAACGTGGCGGGCTGGATCCTCGAACTCGATCGCGGGCGGGGGATCCCGTGGCAGGGGAACTACTCGTCCTGGCTCGAGCAGAAGAACAAGCGCTTCGAGGTCGAGGAGAAGCAGGCCGGCGCCCGGGCGCGCACGCTCAGTCGCGAGCTCGAGTGGATCAAGATGAGTCCCCGCGCCCGGCAGGCGAAGGGCAAGGCGCGGATCAACGCCTACGAGGAGCTGGTCAAGGAGGGCGGCGAACGGGCGCCGGAGAAGGTCGAGATCGCGATTCCGGTTCCGCAGCGCCTCGGCGACAAGGTCGTCGTCGCCGACCACATCCGGAAGGCCTTCGGCGAGAAGCTCCTGATCGACGAACTCTCGTTCCAGCTCCCGCCCGGCGGAATCGTCGGCATCATCGGCGCGAACGGCGCCGGCAAGACGACGCTCTTCAAGATGATCGCGGGGGAGGAGAAGCCGGACGACGGTGATCTCAGCCTCGGGGAGACGGTCCATCTCTCGTACGTCGACCAGGAGCGGAAAGAGCTCGAGCCCGACAAGACCGTCTGGGAGGTGATCTCCGGTGGCGACGAGAAGATCATGATCGGGAGCCGCGAGGTCCCGTCCCGCGCATGGGTCTCGAGCTTCAATTTCAAGGGGCCGGACCAGCAGAAGCTCGTCGGCTCGCTCTCCGGGGGCGAGCGCAACCGCGTGAACCTCGCGCTGCTCCTGCGGACCGGCGGCAACGTCTTGCTCCTGGACGAGCCGACGAACGATCTCGACGTGGACACGCTCCGCGCGCTGGAAGACGCGCTCGTCGACTTCCCGGGCTGCGCGGTCGTGATCAGCCATGATCGCTGGTTCCTCGACCGGATCGCGACCCACATCCTCGCCTTCGAGGGCGACTCCCACGTCGAGTGGTTCGAGGGCAACTACCAGGACTACGAAGCGGATCGCAAGCGGCGGCTCGGTGCCGACGCCGACACGCCGACGCGGATCAAGTACCGGCGGATCGACGCTTGAAGTTCATCCCGTCCCAGCTGGCGGAGGTCCTCGACGACGGCGAGGTGAAGACGAACCTCGGCGCGCTCTTCCGCTTCGTCCTGCTGCTCGCGGCGACGATCGCCGTCTTCTCCGCCCTCTTTCACGTCATCATGGGGACGGAGGGACGCGAGTACTCCTGGGTCACGGGGTTCTACTGGACGCTCACGACGATGAGCACCCTGGGCTTCGGCGACATCACCTTCGAGAGCGATCTCGGCCGCGCCTTCAGCGTCGTCGTCCTCCTCTACGGGATCGTGATGCTGCTGATCGTGGCCCCCTTCGCGTTCATTCGCTGGTTCTACGCGCCCTGGCTCGAGGCGCAGATCCGCATGCGCGCGCCGCGCAAGCTCCCGAAGGAGGCCGAGGGGCACGTCATCATCTGCGGCTACGACGTGATCGCGCAGGGACTCGTCGAACGGCTGGAGGAGCTCGCGATCCCGTACGTGATCCTCGAGCCCGACGTGACCGAAGCGGCTTCCCTCCACGTCGACGGGTTGAACGTCGTCGCTGGTCGGCGCGATCTTCGAGAGACCTACGTCCGCGTCCGCGCGGACCGCGCGCGTCTCGTTCTCGCGAACCGCTCGGACACCGAGAATTCCGCGATCGCGATCACCGTTCGGCAGTTCGCGCCGGACGTGCCGATCGTCGCCTTTGCGGGCCACCACGACTCGGTGGACGTTCTCGAGCTCGCCGGAGCGAACCGCGTCATCCCGCTCAAACAACGCCTCGGCGAACAGCTCGCGACCCGCGTGACCGCGGGCATCCAGACCGCCCATCGGATCGGCCGTTTCGAGGACCTGATCATCGCGGAGTTCCCGATCCACGGAACCGCGCTCGTCGGTCGGACCATCCGCGACACGAATCTGCGTCGCCTGACCGGTCTCAACGTCGTGGGCATCTGGGAGCGCGGGCGTCTCGAGCCCGCCGGACCCGACACGGTGCTTCACGAGCACAGCGTGCCCGTCGTCGTCGGCACCGACGAGCAGGTCACCGACCTCGACGCGCTCTTCGTCATCTATCAGGAGACCGATACGCCGGTGCTCGTGATCGGCGGGGGCACCGTCGGCCGGGCCGTCTCGGAAGCCCTCCGCAGCCGGGGCGCGAAGGTCACGATCCTCGACAGCGACCCGTCCCTGCGCGACGAGCTCTCGAAGGTCGCCGATCGCGTCGTGATCGGTGACGCGGCGAACCTGCAGACGGTCAAGGCCGCAGGGATCGAAGAAGCGCCGTCGGTCGTGCTGACGACGAACTCCGACGAGACCAACATCTTCCTCGCGGTCTACTGCCGCGGCCTCTCGAGCGACGGCCACATCGTGAGCCGCATCAGCCACGACTGGAACCTCGAGGCGATCCACCGGGCGGGCGCCGACTTCGCGCTCTCCCGCGCCTCGCTCGCGGTGCAGACCCTCATCTCGATCATCCTCGGGCGGGAGCTCGTCGTCGTGGGCGAGGGCACGGAGCTCTTCGTCGAGCCGATCCCGCCGAAGCTCGTGGGCCGGCCCCTGGCCGACAGCGAGATCGGGTCCTCCACGGGGCTGAACGTGATCGGGATCCGGGCGAACGGGGCGCTCACGCCCAATCCGGCCGCGGGGACGGTTCTTCCCGAGGGGGGAGAGCTCGTGATGATCGGGACGAGCGAACAGCGGCAGCGCTTCCTCGGGCTCACCCCACGCTGAACGCCGGGTCACGAAGATCGCGGTCGAGCGGGTCAGAGGGCCACTTGTGCCGTCTAGAGCTCACGATGCGCGATTGCGCGACAGAAACGCGCAGGGTGTAGGCAATATTGCCAATTGAGAAGCGTGCGACACGCGTTCACTTTCAATGAAAGCCCATCAGGTGTTTCCCCGGGGCGCATGGATTCCGCCGGAGACCTGACGAGCTGCTCCTGGAGGCCCGCTCATGTCCAGTCCCTCGACCCCCCCGACCCCGATCCACACTCTTCAGAACGTGACGCCGATCCGACCCCGGATGGCGGCCTCCCGGTCGAATCCCGAGGCCTTCACCGGAAAGCGCGCGGCCACACGACATCGTTTGATGGACGCCACCGCCCAGCTGATCGTCCGAGACGGGTTCGACGCGGTCTCGATGACGAGTGTGGCCGAGGAGGCGGGGATCACCCGCCAGACCGTCTATCGCTACTTCCCGAACGCGCGGGAGCTCGTCCGCGCGACGCTGATGCGGGGCGGGCGTGACCTGCTCGAGGGGCAGATCCTGGCCTTCCAGGGGCAGGGCGAGGCGCCGGATCTGCTCGTGGACGCGGTGATGGCCGCGCTCCAGACGATTCGCCACAACCCGTTGCTGCGCACCGCCTGGGCCTCGCGGGACTACCCGCAGGCCATGCTGCGCTCCGTCTTCGACCCGGCCTTCGTCTCGCGCGGCGTCGAAGGCCTCGCACCGATCGCCCGCCAGCTCGGCTGGAGCGAGCGCGACACCCACGAGGCCTACGAGCTGATCGCGCGATCCGTCCTGTCGTATCTGACGGTGCCTCCGCAGGACGAGCTCTCCGAGGCGGAGCTCCGGGGAATGCTCCGCCGGCGGTTGCTGCCGGCCCTCGGTGTGAGCGCGTAGCCGACGATTCCACCCGCGCCCTCGCGTCGCGCCGCGGCGAGGGAAGGCGTGGGAACGCGAGGGGTCTCGACGTTCGGTCGTAGCGTCGGGATCTGCGGCCCACCCGGGTCCCGCATCTCCGGGTGGGCCGACGCGTTCGCTGCGATCGACGCGCCCGGTCGAGTGCGCCAAGCTCGCGGTCCGCCGCGCGCCGGTCGCAATCCCGCGCCCTGACCGCGGTCTCGAGCGGGAGCGCTTCGCATGATTCTGCAGGACAAGGTCGTCATCGTCTCGGGCATCGGCCCCGGACTCGGTCAGGAGCTCGCGATCAACGCGGGACGCGAGGGCGCGAAGGTCGTCCTCGCCGCACGGACCCGGTCGTTCCTCGACGAGGTCGACGCCGAGGTCGCGAAGACCGGCGCCGAGACGCTGGTCGTCCCGACCGACATCACGAAGTCGGAGGACACGGCGAACCTCGTCGAGAAGACCGTCGAGCGCTTCGGGCGGATCGATGCGCTGATCAACAGCGCCTATTCCGGCGGGACCTTCTGCAGCTTCGAGGACGCGGACCTCGACGATTGGCGGAAGACCATGGAGGTGAACGTCTTCGGATCGCTCGCGCTGACCCAGCAGGTCGTGCCGGTCATGAAGAAGCAGGGCAAGGGCGCGATCGTGAACATCAACACGATGGTCGAGCGCAAGCCGCTCCCGATGCAGGGCGCCTATGGCTCCTCGAAGGGCGCGCTCAGCGTCGCGACCCGCATGCTCGCAAAAGAGCTCGGGGCGTACGGCATTCGCGTGAACTCGGTCGCGATGGGCTGGATGTGGGGGCCGCCGGTCGAGGGGCACGTCAAGATGATGGCGAAGGCCCAGGGGATCTCCGAAGCGGACGTGATCGCGGACATCGTGAAGGACATCCCGATCGGACACATCCCGGACGACTCGGACTGCGCGAACGCGGCGCTCTTCTTCGCGTCGGACCTCTCGGCGGTCGTGACCGGGGCGAACCTCAACTGCAACGGCGGCGAGTTCATGGCCTAGGGGCCGCGCGCTCGCGCGGCTATCGTTCGAAGGCCTGCAGGAGGTTTCGATGTCGGATTCCGAGGCGCGCTGGTCGCCGTCCCGTCCCTGTCCCGAGCGCGAGGTCCCCGGTTGGGATCTCGAGTGCGACGTGTGCGTCGTGGGCTTCGGGGCCTCCGGAGGATCCGCCGCGATCGAGGCGGCGGAGGCGGGCGCGAAGGTCCTGCTCTTCGAGGTCGCGTCCGGCTTCGGCGGAACGAGCGCGATGGCCGGGGGCGATATCTATCTCGGTGGCAACGGCGGGACCCCCGCCCAGCGCGAGAACGGATTCGAAGACGAGACCGACGATTTCTTCCGCTACATGATGATGGCGGGGGGGCGCGACGCGGACGAAGCGCGGACCCGCGCCTACGCGGACGGGGCCCTCGATCACTACGGCTGGCTGAAATCCGTCGGAGTGCCGTATCGGAACACGTTCATCCCGGGCAAGACGATGATGCCGGGAACCGGGGACTGCCTGATCCTCTCCGGGAGCGAGTTCGCCTGGCCCTATCGCGAAGAGGCGAAGCCGTGTCCGCGGGGGCACCTGCCCGAAGCGACCGGGGAGACGGGCGGCTTCATCCTGACCGAGGCCCTCGCGCGCCGGGCGAAGGAGCTGGGCGTCGAGGCGTACTACGACAGCCGGGTGCTCGCCCTCGTGCAGGCGGAAGAGGGGAGCGTGGTGGGGGCGGTCGTCCAGCGTGAGGGGCGGACGCTCTTCGTTCGCGCCGCCGGCGGTGTGGTGCTCTGCGCCGGGGGCTTCGTGCTCAATCGCGAGATGCTCGAGCAGCACGCGCCGATCGTGAAGGAGCTCGCGGACGACGCGCTCTCCGGCGGCTACGACGACGGGTCGGGGATCACGATGGGGACGAGCGTCGGCGGCGTCGCGATCCACATGGACGAGCTCTTCACGACGTTCACGCTGTATCCGCCGCAGGAGAACGTGAAGGGGATCCTCGTCAACGAGCAGGGCACGCGCTTCATCAACGAGGACGCCTACCCGGGGCGGGTCGCGTATCACTGCATCCGCCAGACGGGGAAGAAGATCCACCTCCTCGTCGACGATTCGATCTACTCGCAACCGACCGAACTGTCACGCTGGGAGATCGCGGCGGTCGGCGAGAGCTGGGGCGAGGTCGAGTCCGAGCTCGGCCTCGTCGAAGGGACGCTCGTCGAGACCGTCGAGCGGTTCAACCACTTCGCGGCGAAGGGCGAGGATCCGCTCTTCCACAAGCAGCCGGACTGGCTGAAACCTCTGGACGAGCCGCCCTTTGCGGCGCTGGCGATCCACGTGGGCGAGGCCTTCTACCCGTACTTCACCCTCGGCGGCCTCCACGTGACCGTCGACGGCGAGGTCCTCGACGGTGAGGGGGCTTCGATTCCGGGTCTCTATGCGGCGGGGCGCACGGCCTGCGGTCTTCCGCGATCCGCCCTCGACTACAGCTCCGGTATGTCCCTGGGCGACTGCACCTTCTTCGGCCGCAAGGCCGGCCTCCACGCGGCGGACCGGGCCGCGAAGCAGACGCCGGCCTGACGCAGGACTAGCGCAGGGCGACGTCGGCCGTCGCCGCGGCGGGCGTGTACCAGATCGGGGAGGACCACGCGCGTTCCTGGATCGTCTGAGGAACCTCGTCGGTACAGCAGTACGCGTAGCCTGCCGGCACGGTGCCGGCGTCGCAGTCGACCCGGGCGTCGACGCAGGCCCATTGGGTCCAGCGGCAGCTCGGGACCTCGCGCAGCCGGGCGTAGTAGAAGGCGCGGACGTCCGGGTCGAAGTCCGGATCGGTCCAGACGGTGCACAGACTCGCGCGGCCGCTTCCCGTTCGCGCGCAGGTCGCCGTGTCGACGGAGGCGTCGCCGTCGCCGCCGACGACGGTGAGCACGGTTTCAAAGGTCGCGCCGTCGGCGACCCATCCCTTCACGATCTCGATCCGGTCCAGGTCCGCGCCGCTCTCGTGCGCGTCGCGGTCGGCCGCGACGAGGAAGCGCGGCGCGTCGGCGCCCGGCGGCGGCGTCGGAAGGTCGCTGCCCATCGGCACGCCGCGGGCGTAGCCTTTCGCGGCCAGGTTCGGGGCCTCGCACAGGTCGGCTTGGAAGTCCCATCCGCCGAAGAGGCGAAGCGTGGGCCGGGTGCCGCTCGTGGCGTAGGTCTCGCGCCGGTCGAAAGCGGAGAACACCGCATCGCGCGTGTTCTCCTCGGCCCAGGCGACCGCGAGCCCGCCCGGGTTGAGCGCGAGGACGTCCGGCGGCCCCGGCGTGTCGAAGACCTCGTTGCCCGGGAGGCCGGCGCCCCCGTGCCCCGGATGGCCGCGTTCGGCGACGAGGCCGGGGGTCCCGAGGTGGGTATCCGTGCTGCCGATCTGGCCGAAGGCGAGTGGGTTCACGCCGAGCTCCGCCTCGAGCTCGAGGCCGTGGGCGAGGGCGGTCCGCGTGTAGTCCATCGGGATCGGCGCGATCGCGCCCATGTGGTTCGCGGCCTTCTCGAAGCCGCAGCCTTCGTCGGTCACGCCGGGGAAGAGCGCGCACTCGGACTCGCCCTTGTGCTGCATCATCTCGACGAGCCGCTCGTAGCGCGCGCGGATCGGCGCCTCTTCGGCGGTGATCTCGCGTTCGATCTCGATCCCCGAGCGGAAGGCCGTGCCGCCGCTCCAGTTCGTGTTGTGGGGAATCGTGATCGCCTGGCAGCCGGGGATCCCGTCGCGGCAGGCCTCGTCGAGCCAACGCCACAGCTCGATCGCGAAGGGGCCGGTTTCGATCGTGCTCACGGGGACGCGCGGGACGAACTCGTTGCGGAAGATCACGTTGCGGTGGAGGTGGGCCGCCTTCGGTGCCGCGGTCCACTCGTAGGCGACGAGGCTCGTGAAGGCACAGGACGAGGAGCGGTCGTAGGCCTGCTCGGCGGCCGCGCGATGCTCCGACCAGACGACCTCGGCGGCGGCCAGACAGTCGACGTTGTCCTCGCCGCAGAAGGCCCAGCGCGTGCCGCCCATCGAGTAGGTGCCGTTGAACCAGAAGAAGGCGACCCGGGGCGCGGCGCGGTAGACGCGGCACGGAATCGAGTCGTAGCCCTCGAAGCCGGGCGTATTGCAGATGTGGACCTCGCCGATCTGTTCGGCGTGGTCGGTGACGCCGGCGAAGTCGAGGGGGCGCTCGAGCTGGACGCGCCGCATCGGGCGCCCGTCGTCCGTATAGGGCTGGATTCCGATCGCCTCGCCGCGCGCGAAGCGATAGGCGTCGGCCGGGGAGGTCCGGGTGTCCTGGGTCGAAGCGTCCTGGGAGCGTGCGGTGTGCACGTGGAGATCGCCGAAGAGCGGGCGGCGCTCGGGTCGGTAGTCGTCGCAGGGCTCCCGGGCTTCGGTGATCGCGTAGGGCCGCTCGCCCGACTCCGCGGGGACGAAGGAGGGCGGCGCGGAGTCGCCCGGGTCCGCGAGGATCGCGAGCATGCTCGCGCGATCCGTCTCGTCTCCGACGAAGGAGAGGGCGAAGAGACCGAGGGCAAAGACGATCAGGAGCGCGGCGCCGAGGGCGACACCGAGGAGGAGCGCGACACGGCGCATGCAGGACCTCTCTGGCGAGCGAGGAAGTCGGACGGCGCCGCGCCCTGCGCGGAGCCGCTTCGGTCGCCTCGTCGGGCGAACGCCCGGGACGCTACTTCACGCCCCGGAGCGATGCCGCCCGAGCGGTCGGGATTCCTGCGCGGGACCGACGGGCGTGCTGCGTCGGGTCGCCAAGACCGGCCGGATGGACGAAGATCGCGCGACCCGTGCGGGGACGCATCGCAATCGGGAGGACGTGCGTGGCAGGCGAGACGGCGAGGGGAGGATTTGCGCCTCGGGCGATGCAGGTGGGCGTGCTCACGGCGGCGCTCCAGGAGCTCACGCCGCGGGAGAAGCGCGACGCCGATCCGGATCTCGCCGTCGAGGAGTGGCTCGCCTTCGCCGCCGAGGTCGCTGCGGATTCGATCCAGCTCTCTTCGGCGCTCCACCCGGACGAGGCGGACGTCCCGCCGGAGGCGATGCTCGACCCGGTCGCGAATACGCTCGACCTGCGTGCGCCCCTCGACCGCTCACGGGCGGACCGGATCCTGTCCGCCGTGAGGCAGACGGGCGTCGAGATCGCAGACGTCGCGTTCTTCGACAACATGCTCCACGGGGATCCGGCGACCCGCCGGAAGAAGATGGACTTCATGCTGCGCGTCTTCGACGCGGCGGTCCTCCTCGAAACGCCCGCGGTCTGCGGCTTCGTCGGCAGGCATCCCGGCCGGACGATCGAGCAGAACCTGATCGACTTCGAGGAGAGCTTCGTCCCGCTCCTCCAGGAAGCGAAGGCACGCGGACTCGTCTACCGGATCGAGCAGTGTCCGATGCCCGGGTGGACCCTCGACGATTCGTTCCACAACAACATCGCGTACACGCCGGCGGCCTGGATCGAGCTCCACCGGATCTGCGAACGTCACGGCGTCGGCGACCCGCTGCGCATCCACTACGACCCGTCCCATGCGATCCTGATGGGGCAGGACACCCGCGCGATCTTCCAGTACCTGAAGGACGAGGGCTATGCGTTCCTGATCGACGGCTTCCACGTGAAGGGGCAGGTCGTCGATCCGAAGGGCCTCGCCGGTTGGGGCTACGGCGGGCAGACCTTCGGCCGAGGGGATCACGCGGGCGGCGAGCCCTCGGAAGATCCGGCCGACCAGGTCAACGCGTGGAAGAAGCAGACGGCGATCTGCGAGCACGAGCTGCCCGGGACCGCGCGCCACGACCCGCTCGCGTACCTGACGAATCGAAGCGTCGACTGGCTCGACCATCAGCTCGCGGCCCGCGAGCTCCTCGAGCTCGACTTCGAGAAGGCGCCACTGATCGTCGAGCACGAGTACGGGCCCGCGCGCGTCCAGGACCGCGAGGCCCTCGCGCCGATCCTGAAGGGCTCGATCGAGTTCACCCGGCGGATCGACCAGGCTGCTGCGGCGATGTTCGCCCTCCAGCACGAAGTGCTGCCCGCTCAGGGGATTCCGGTCCAGGGCGTCGGGCGGCAGGCCTACCGGAGCTGATCCATGTCGAGCGCCCCCTCGAGCGTCAACGTGGCGATGATCGGAACCCGGTTCATGGGCCGAGCGCACGCCAACGCCTGGCGGCAAGTCCGGGCCTTCTGCTCACCGCCGGTGGACCCGGTGATGAAGGTCGTCTGCGGGCGGGATGCCGAGGCGACGGCGATCGCCGCGGACCGCTTCGGTTTCGCCGAGAGCGCGACGGATTGGCGTGAGATCGTCGCGCGGCCGGACATCGACGTCGTCGACATCTGCACGCCCGGCGACGCCCACGCGGAGATGGCGATCGCCGCGGCGGAGGCGGGCAAGGTCGTGTTCTGCGAAAAGCCCCTCGCCAATACGGTCGCCGAGGCCGAGTCCATGGTCGCTGCGGTGGAGCACGCCGGCGTACTCCACATGCTCTGCCACAACTACCGGCGTGCGCCGGCGGTCGCCCTCGCGAAGCGGATGATCGAGGCGGGAGAGATCGGGGAGATCCGCCAATTCCGGGGCGTCTATCTCCAGGACTGGATCGTCGATCCCGAGTTTCCCCGCGTCTGGCGCCTCGAGAAGGCGCGAGCGGGCAGCGGCGCCCTCGGCGACATCGCGAGTCATTCCCTCGATCTCGCGCGCTACCTGGTCGGCGAGATCGAGGAGGTTTCGGGGCTGCTCGAGACCTTCGTCGACGAGCGGCCCCTCGAAGACGGAAGCGGCCGCGGCGTCGTCGACGTGGACGACGCCGCGCTCACCCTCCTGCGCTTCGCGGGCGGCGCGATCGGCTCGGTCGAGGGGTCGCGCTTCTGTCCCGGTCGGAAGAACCACAACCGCTTCGAGATCAACGGCAGCCGGGGCAGCCTGGTCTTCGATCTCGAACGCATGAACGAGCTCGAGGTCTACACGGAAGACGGTCCGGACTCGGGCTTCCGGACGGTCCTGGCGACCGACGAGTCGCACCCCTACGTCGATGCCTGGTGGCCGCCCGGGCATATCCTGGGGTACGAGCATACCTTCACGCACACGGTGCTCGATCTGCTCCGCGCGATCGATGCGGATACGCTTCCTTCGCCGAACTTCCGGGACGGCGTGACGAACCAGCGCGTCCTGGACGCGATCGAGCGATCGAGCGCGAACCGCCGGTGGGAGAAGATCTGATGCGCGTCCGCGTTTCCCTCCTGACGCTCCTGCTCGCCGCCGCGATGGTGGTCGCTTCGGGCTGCGACTCCCTGCGCGTCTTCTTTCCCTCGTCGGACCACGACGAGCTGCCGCCGGCGCTCCCGGAGGATCTCGGGCACCCGGCGATGCTCGTGTTCAGCAAGACGAACGGATTCCGACACACGGAGGCGATCGACGCGGGCCTGCCCGTCCTCGAGGAGATCGCGAGGGCGCAGGGGCTCGACGTGTTCGCGACGGAGAACGGGGCGATCCACACGCCCGAACTGCTCGCGCGCTTCGACGTGATCGTCTGGTTCAACGTGAGCGGAGACGTGCTGTCCGAGGATCAGCGGGGGGCGCTGCTCGCCGCGATCGAGGCGGGCACTGGATTCTTCGGCATCCACGGCACCGGCGGCGACCCGAGCTACGAATGGCCCGAGCATCCCGGGACGCTCGTCCGCGCCCAGTTCATGGGGCACCCGATGGGCCCACAATTCCAGCAGGGCACGATCCGGGTCGAAGCGAGGGACCATCCCGTGATGGCGGGGATCGATCCGGCGTGGTCCCGCGTCGAGGAGTGGTACTCCTTCGAGAAGAGTCCGCGCGGGCCCGGAGTCGAGGTCCTCGCGACCCTCGACGAATCGACCTACGCGCCGCGCATGAAGATCGCGTTCATCGATCGCGACCTGCGGATGGGCGAAGACCATCCGATCGTCTGGAGCCACTGCATCGGTCGCGGACGCGCGGTCTACTCCGCCCTCGGTCACCAGGCCGAGGCGTATCGCGAGCCGCTCCACGTCCGGCTGCTGGAGCAGGCGATCGCATGGACGCGAAGCACGCCCCCGGAAGGCTGTCGGATCCCCGCGCCCTGATCCGCGGCGGCGCCCGACGCGCCGGTCGCCTCAGCCGAGCGTCGGGTAGTCCGTGTAGCCCTCGGGCCCCTCGCTGTAGAGCTGCTTCGGGTTGAAGCGGGAGAGCTCGGCGCCCGTCTTGAAACGCTCGACGAGATCCGGATTGCCGATGTACGCCCGGGCGAAGCTGATCGCGTCCGCCGAGCCGTCCTCGACGGCCTGTCTCGCTTCGGAGAGGTCGTAGCTGTCGTTCGCGATCAGCGCCTCGCCGAAGGCGTCGCCGGCGAGGGCAGCGTTGTCGATGTCCGGGGCGTTCGGGATCGAGTTCAGTCGGATCACGTGGCAGTAGGCGAGCCCCTTGCCGCGGAGCGCCCCGAGGAAGGCCCGGAACGTCTCGACCGGATCCTCGTCGACGAGGTCGTTGAAGGGATTGCCCGGGCAGATGCGGAAGCCGACGCGATCGGCGCCGTCGATGCTCGCCATCGCTTCGATCGCCTCGACGGCGAAGCGGATCCGGTTCTCGACCGCCCCGCCGTACGCGTCGTCACGCTGGTTCGGGCCCGTCGACAGGAACTGTGCCGGGAGGTAGCCGCTCGCGCAGTGGGCTTCGACGCCGTCGAAGCCCGCCTCGTAGGCGAGCTCGGTGGCGCGCGCGAACTCGGCGACGACGCCGGGGATCTCGTCGAGGGTGAGGGCGCGGGTCTCGGAGATCGGCTGCATGCCGGCGGTGTCCGTGAACATGTCGCCGCGGGCGCGGATGCCGGACGGCGAGACCAGCTCGGTACCCGGCTGCTTGTTGTCGAGGTGACCGACCCGGCCGCAATGCATGATCTGGGCGACGATCGTGCCGCCGGCCTCGTGGACGGCATCCGTGACCTGCTTCCATCCGGCGACGTGGGCGGCCGAGACGAGCCCGGGTGTCCGGCAGTAGCCCTTGCCGTCTTCGGACGGGTAGATGCCCTCCGAGACGATCAGGCCGGCGCTCGCGCGCTGGCGGTAGTATTCGGCCATCGCGTCCGTAGGCGTCCCGTCGTTCGTGGCCCGCGAGCGGGTCATCGGGGCCATCACGACGCGATTGGCCAGCTCGAGACGCCCGAGCTTCGTCGGCGAGAAGAGATCCGCCATCGTGCTAGCCCAGCAGCCGGGCGAGTTCCTGGAGGAGCGCTTCGTCGGGCCCGAGTCCGCCATCGGCGCGGAAAGCCTGGATGCAGACCTGGTTCGCGCCGGCGTCGAGATGCGCCTGCATGTGGGCCGCGATCTCGTCGGGCTCGCCCCAGCAGACGAGCGCATCGACGAGGGCATCGGAGCCGCCGGCGGCGAAGTCGGCATCCGTGAAGCCGAACTGCTTCAGATTGTTCTGGTAGTTGGGCAGCCCGATGTACATCTTGAGGTTGTTGCGGGCGATCTCGCGCGCCTTCGTCGCATCCGTCTCGTGGAGCACCATGTGCTCGGGGCAGAGCAGGGCGTCCGGTCCCATGACCTCCCGAGCGCGCTTCGTGTGCGCGGGGACCACGTTGTAGGGGTGGGCGCCCTGGGCCAGGGTCGCCGAGAGGCCGAGCATCTTGTCGCGCAGCGCACCGATCACGATCGGGGCGTCGACCTCGGGCTGCTTGCCCATGTAGAGCGCGCCGTCCATCGCCTCGAGGTACGCGCGCATCGTCGACACGGGCTTCTTGTACTCGTGTCCGCGCTGCCCGGAGACGAGGTGGGCGTGCGAGACGCCGAGGCCCAGGATGAACCGGTTGGGCGCCATCTCGGAGATCGTCTTCCAGATCGCCTTCATGCCCATGGGGTCGCGCGCGTAGATGTTCGCGATCCCCGTCGCGAAGATCATCCGCTCGGTCTTCGCCACCAGGTAGCCGATCAGCGAGAAGGGATCGCGGCCGACGGCCTCGGGGATCCAGAGTGCGCTGTAGCCCCAGTCCTCCGCGCGCTGCGCGAAATCTGCCGCTTCCTGAGCGGTCCAGTGGTCCAGCCAGCCCCAGACACCGATCTTGCCGAGCTCCATCGTTTCCGATCCTCCGAGAAAATATGCACGCTCCGGCCAGATCCGCGCCGGGCGGGCGAACCCTAGCGCGGGTTCGGAGCCCGATCCTGCGTCGGAGCGGGATCCGGGGCTCAAATCCCCGGGGCGTTCTGTCGATGAGGAGGCACTCCTTTCGGCCGGTGCACCCGCCAGTGCGATCCCCGGCCGTCGACATCGTGACGACGACGAGGATGCTCATGACCGCACGACGCAATCGATCCACCGCGCGCCCGATCCTGGGTGCGACCCTCTCGGCCCTGGCGAGCCTCGCCTTCGCGGCGTCCGCCCAGGCCTACCCGGGCGGGACGCCGGACTTCCAGACCGACGTGGGACCCTACTGCGCGGCCTGCCACGCCTCGACCGCCGAGACGGATCTCTCGGGGCTCGGGGACCGGGCCAAGGTCGAGCTCCCGGAGACGAAGCACTACGCCGCGATCCTGTCGGGCGCAGGCAACTACGCCGAGATTCCCGAGGCCGAGCGCGCCAAGCTCGTCGAGCTCCTCTCTGCCGTCGATCGCAACTCGACGATCGCCCTCGAGTTCCCGCCCTCGGTCGCGCCCGGGGAGACGTTCCAGGTCACCGTGAAGGTGACGGGGGGCGCGGGCCCGTCGGTCGGCATCGGACTCGTCGACCGCCCGCACCGCTTCTTCGCGAAGCCCGCCTCGGCCCTCGGTTGGGAGGTCGTCGGCGCACCCACGATCCTCGGACCCAAGGGCCCGCAGACGCAGTGGATCGAGCGCCGCCCGGAGCGCGAGGGACGGGACGTCACGTTCGTGAACGTCGACGGCGTCCAGTCGAGCGCGGACCAGGACAAGTGGTCGCGAGCGAAGGTGATCTTCACGCTGCGCGCGCCGGTCACCGAAGGCGACTACCCGCTCGTCGGGGCCTACTTCTACGGGACCGAGACCGGAACGGCGATGTCCACGCGGATGCACCCCGAATACGGCCCGCAGCCGATGGGTGGGGCGCTCGGCAAGTCCGGTCGCGTGAAGTTCTCGAAGGAGGCCGTGATCACGGTGAAGACCGAGGTCGCCGCGCCGGCGCCGGTCGCCGACATCGCGCCCTGAATCCGCAGTCCTCCGGTCGCGCTCCACGAGCGAGTGGGCGCGCCCCCGGAAGACCGAAGCGCCGCGTTCCGACCTCGTCGGACGCGGCGCTTCGTCGTTCGGGACCCGGTGCCTCCGTTCAAAGTGGTGGCGCCGCCCCGCGTCAGTGTCGCGGGAACTCGCCGGCGGCGAGCTTCGCGAGATAGCGGTCGAGCTCGGCCTTCACGATCGGGGCGAGCAGGACGACCCCGGCGATGTTCGGGAAGGCCATGCCGAGGATCATCAGGTCGCCGAAATCGAGCACGACGGTCGCGTTCCGGAAGACCACGCCTCCGAACGTGAACGCGAGGAAGAGCACCTGGTAGGCGAGGATCGAGTCGCTTCCGAAGAGGAACTTCCAGGATCGCTCGCCGTAGTAGCTCCATGAGATCATCGTGCTGAAGGCGAAGAGCACGGCGACGACGGTCAGGATCTTCGGGAACCAGGGAAAGACGGTCTCGAAGGCGGTGGCGGTCATCTCGATTCCTGCGCCGGCATTCGGATCGTTCCAGGTCCCGGTCACGACGATCACGAGCGCGGTCGTCGTACACACGAGCATCGTGTCGATGAAGGGCTCGAGCAGCGCGACCATGCCCTCGCGGATCGGCTCTTCGGTTCGCGCGGCCGAGTGGGCGATCGCGGCGGAGCCGACGCCCGCCTCATTCGAGAACCCGGCGCGTCGGAAGCCCTGGATCAGCGTGCCGACGAAGCCCCCGAGCCCGGCCTCGAAGCTGAACGCATCGCCGACGATCACGCCGATCGCGTGCGGAATCGACGAGGCGTGGGTCAGCAGGATCAGTAGTCCGCAGACCATGTAGAGCGCACACATGCCCGGAACGAGCACGGCGGCGACCTCGCCGATGCGCCGGATGCCGCCGATGATCACGAGGGCGACGAAGGCGACGAGCACGAGGCCGAACACGACCATGCCGATCGACGACGACAGGATCGGGATCTCCTGATGGACGAGCGCGTAGGCCTGATTCGCCTGGAACATGTTGCCGCCGCCGAAGCTCGCGCCGATGCACATCACGGCGAACACGACCGAGAGCACGCGTCCGAGTCCGGCGAGACCGCGCTCGGCCAGCCCGTCGCGCAGGTAGATCATCGGTCCGCCCGTCACGTGCCCCTGCGCGTCGATCGTCCGGTACTTCTGGCCGAGGGTGCACTCGGCGAACTTCGAGCTCATGCCGAGGAAGCCGCCCACGATCATCCACAGGACGGCGCCGGGGCCCCCGATCCCGACGGCGAAGGCGACCCCTGCGATGTTGCCGAGCCCCACGGTCGCGGAGAGGGCGGCGGAGAGCGCCTGGAAATGGCTGATCTCCCCCGACTCGCCGGGGTTCGAGTAGACGCCGCGTACGCAGTCGACCCCGTGGCGGAACCCGCGGAGGTTCACGAAGTGGAAGCGAACCGTGAAGAAGAGGGCGCCGGCGATCAGCCAAGCGACGACCGCCGGGATCTGGATCGAGTCTCCGGCGGCGTTGTCCCAGAAGGCGAGGTCGAAGAAGATCGTCGCGCTGATCGGGTCGACGACCCATTCCTTGAAGACCGTCTCGGCGAGGGAGAAAAGGCTCTCGGAGGCGGGCGCTGCGTCGTTCGGCATGGCTGGAATCATACGCGATTCCGGGCAGATGCGTAGCTTGTTGCGAGTCCCTGGAGGTTTTGTGGCCCGTTCGGGGGTCGAGTAGTCTCTGCCCGCCATGCGTGAACCCGACATCTCTTCGCAGCCCGATTCCCAGACCCTCTCCGAACACGCTTCGAAGGAGATCGTCGGCGCCTACGGCGTCGTGCTGCCCCAGGAGCGGCTGGTCGAAGACCCGGCGGCCGCCGCGGCCGCGGCGGCGGAGATCGGATTCCCGGTCGTGCTCAAGCTGGCCGGCGACGGGATTGCCCACAAGACCGAGCGGGGGCTGGTTCGCGTCGGGCTCGGCGACGCGGCGACGGTGGAGGCCCAGGCCGAGGAGCTGTTGGCGGCGGCGCGTCCCGAGGACGGCGAGGT
>JANSYR010000025.1 GCA_024742285.1 bacterium
CTGAAGGATCGGTCGGAGAACCGGAAGAGAGGGACGCCGGCGCAGGCGCTTGGGATCACGGAGCGGGCGCTCGACCTTGGGGACGTGCTGTGTGAGCGACAGTTCGCGGGGCGGATCCCGTCGATACGAGGGTGGCTAGCGAAGTGCTACTTCGGCCGGATCCGGACGCGGGCGATCGAGAACAACGTCCAGCATCGGGCGAGGTTCGCGATCTAGGGAAATCGGCTGGCAGACGTCGTCTTCCGGGCGGTTGCGGTTGGAAGAGGCGCAATTCCAGTTCCACGTCTCGTCGACTGAGGCAGGTCGGGTCCCGAGCCTCCTCCGGGCGTTACAATGGCCTTCCTCGCGGTGAATCCACGCCGCGCCCGGGAGGTCCCATGAGCCAGACGACGATCGCGACCGCGAGCGGCGAGACGACGACCGACCAGCTCGGTCGAACGCTGATGCACGAACACCTCGTGATCGGCTATCCCGGCTGGGAATCGCACACGAAGGTGAAGAGCCCGTCGCCCGAAGACGAGCTCGCGATCTGTGTCGACAAGATCCAGCAGATCCAGGACCTCGGATATTCGTCGATGCTCGACCCGTGTCCGTCGGATCTCGGTCGCGACGTGGAGCTCGCCGCGAAGGTGGCCCAGCAGACGGGCTTCCAGATCGTCCTCGCGACCGGCCTCTACAAGCAGGAAGAGGGCGGCGTTCCGTACTGGCATTTCCGTTCGAACTTCGGCGACGTGACCGAGGTGATGGCCGAGCAGTTCGTCCACGAGCTGACCGAAGGCATCGGCGAGACCGGGATCAAGGCCGGCATCATCAAGGTCGCGAGCGGCCCGGGGAAGATCACGGACTACGAGAAGCAGGTCCTGGTCGCTGCCGCGAAGGCGTCGGTCGAGACCGGCGCGCCGATCAACACGCATACCGATCAGGGCACCGTCGGCGACGAGCAGCAACGGATCCTGACGGAGAACGGCGTCCCCGCCCACCGCATCATCATCGGGCACTCGTGCGGGACCGACGATCACGACTACCACATGAAAATCGCCCGGGGCGGTTCCTATCTCGGCTTCGACCGCTTCGGGCTCGACATCGTCTTCCCCGACGCGAAGCGGGTCGCTTCGCTGGCCGCGATGATCGACGCGGGCGCAGGGGATCGCTGCGTCGTGTCCCACGACTCGGTCTGGTGTTGGAAGGGACAGCCCTTCCCGCCGGGCATGCTCGAGAGCGTCCCGGACGCCTTCGACCCGACCCATTTCGACCGCAAGATCGTCCCCCAGCTGAGGGAACGCGGGGTCACCGACGAGCAGATCGATCGCCTCGTCGTCGAGAATCCGCGCCGCTTCTTCGAGGGGGGAAAGCTGGACTCCCTCGCCTGAGCCCCCTCGCGCGGGCGCCGGCGTCGCCCGCACGCAGCGCTATCGTACGCGTCGCATTCCCCACCCGTCCCGGGGAATCACCCGGTCCGTCCGTGTGCGTGACGCGTGACCGGAAGACGACACCGTCAGCCAACACCGGAACACAGCAACGAAAAGGAGCCGCCATGAAGGCTGCCATCATGATGGAGAACAACGCGGACCTCGTGATCCGCGACGACGTCACGCTCGGTGACGTCGGACCCAAGGACGTTCGCGTGAAGATCGGTTCGAGCGGCGTCTGCCACTCGGACCTGTCCGCGGTCAACGGCACGATCCCGATGCCGCCGCCGTCGGTCCTCGGTCACGAGGGCGCCGGCGTCGTCGAGGAAGTCGGTGAGGGCGTGACCAGCCTCGCGGTCGGCGACCACGTGATCCTGTCGTTCGTTCCGGCCTGCTCCCACTGCAACCCCTGCCTGCGCCAGCAGTCCTACCTCTGCCAGCAGGCGGGACCGCAGGCGATGAGCCAGAACTTCCGCATGGACGGGAATCCGATCGGCGGCATGACCGGCCTCGGAACCTTCGCGGAAGAGTTGATCATCGGAGAGGCCGCCTGCGTCAAGATCGACAACGACGTCCCGCTGGACGTCGCGGCCCTGATCGGCTGCGGCGTCACGACCGGCGTCGGCGCCTCGATCAACACGGCGCAGATCACGCCGGGCTCGTCGGTCGTCGTCTTCGGTTGCGGCGGTGTGGGCATCTCCGCCATCCAGGGCGCGCGGATCGCCGGCGCCGCGGAGATCCTGGCCGTCGACATGATGGAAGGGAAGCTCGAGCAGGCGAAGCATTTCGGCGCGACCTCGGTCACGACGCCGGACGGCTTCGACGACGCCAAGATGAAGCTCACGGGCGGCGAGGGCTTCGACTTCGCCCTCGAGTGCATCGGCAACCCGAACACGATCCGCGCGACCTACGACGCGGCCCGCAATGGCGGTACGGCGGTCATCGTCGGCGTCGGTCGCATGGAGCAGATGGTGCAGTTCTCGGCCTTCGAGCTCTTCTACGCGAACAAGACGCTCAAGGGCTCGATGTACGGCTCGGCCAACGTCCGGACCTTCATGCCAGAGCTGCTCTCGCTCTGGACGAACGGCAAGCTCGATCTCGAGAGCATGATCTCCCGACGCATCAAGCTCGACGAGGTGAACGACGCCTTCCGCGCGATGGAAGCGGGAGAGGTGATCCGGAGCGTCATCGACTTTTGACCGTTTGGGAGTGACGTCGTCGGGCAGCCTGGGGCTGCCGGTCGACTCGCTGCTCACCGTTCGTTCTTGAAGGCCCCGCTCGCCAGCTGGTGAGTGGGGTCTCCTTCGTTCAGGGCCCGGCGTCGCGGTCGCGAATCAGTTCAGGGCTTCGCGTTGTCTCGGGGAGAGGAGGGGAGTGGGGTCCTGTTTTTTCCAGGCGGCGTGGTTGAGGCGGAGGCGTTCGGCGGGGGTGGCTTCGAGGGCGGCGAGGGCCGGGAAGCGCTTCAGGTGGAAGAGCTGGTCGCGGTCGCTCGCGTCGCGGGCGATGCCGGGTGCCCGCCGGGCGGTTCCGGGGTAGATCGCCTTCGCGATCGCGAGCTGCGCGTCGTCGTGGGCGAAGACGCCGTCGGCGCAGCCGTTCCGGAAGGCCTTTCGGAGGAGCTGCGCGTAGCTCACGCGGGTCGGGTCGAAGCGGACCTCGACGACTTCGCGGCCGCCGAGATGGCCGGCGCGACTCGAGAGCAGGCCGTCGATCCCGCCGAGGCAGGCTTCGCCGACCCAATAGCAGGCCATCGAGAGGGTGGCGCGCTCGATGCGCGCGGGGGCGAGCTCGTCGCGCAAGGAAGCGACGTAGCGGGGAACGGCCCGCCCAGACGCTTCGAGCGCGTCGATCATGCGTGTCGCCACGGCTTCGTCGGTCCAGACGCGATCGCGGCGGGGAAGGAGGTCGTTTCCCCGAGCGTCGACGAAGCGCACGACCGGGTTGTTCCAGGCGGGCTCCCCGAAGCGGCGGAGCACCTCGCGATCGTGTCCGCCCACGTTGTTCAGGATCGCGAGCGGAACGAACTCGTCTTCGATCGCCTCGACGAGGCGCGGGTGCGAGAGCACTTCGCCGCCGAAGTTCACGCAGGTCGCACAGCCCGGGACCTCCTGGAAGAGGAGGAAGACAGGCTTGCCGGAGTCGGCGCTCGATCGGGCGGCTTCGTCGTAGTTTCGGAGCCAGGCGACCTCTCCGAGCTCTGCCGGCGTTGCGGACCGCTCGGCGTCGACGCGGGTCGCGACGAAGAGCAGTCCGGCGATCACGAGCGCGAATCCGATTCCGATGCGATCGAGCAAAGCGTGTCCTCCAGGGCGGCAGGCAGGTCACCCCCTACTACGCCATCACCCCGAATCGGTTTCGCTCTCTTCGAAAGAGGAGTTGTACGAAGAACGAAGGGCCCGCAGCGCCCCACCCCTGGCACAACGAAGCGCGGCACCACACCGCGTCCAGGTTTTCACCCGACCCGCAGCGCTCCCCATCCGGCGCTCCGCCTCCCCGACTCAGCCCCGCCCAGGCGGTAGAAAGTCGATGAAGATCGGGGAGCTCCACGCCTGCGGCTCGTGCTCGCCAAGGCACAGGTCCTCGGCGCCGCCGTCGCACAGATCCACGCTCGTGCATCGGCCCTCGGCGTCGCGCTCGCAGCGGAGATTGTCGCCGTTGACGGCCGGGGCGGGCGCCTCGTGGGCGCGGACGTAGTAGACCGTATCGCGGCCGAAACGGGCGTACTCGGGATCGGTGAAGGTGACCGCGCAGCCCGCCGGGTCGCCGTCGCACGCGAAGCTCCGCCAGGGGTCCTCGATCAGCGCGTCCACCGGCTCGTCGGGCGCGTTCTGCGGGCGGATCCGGATCACGTCGATCCGGGTGATCGGACGTCGCTCGGCGCCCGGGTTGTAGCACTCGCCCCGGCAGACGTTCTCGAGACGATCGGCGCCCAGGGCGTTCGCTGCGTAGTCGGGGCAGCCCGGGACCTGCTCGAAGGACCCGACCGCGCGCGCCTGGAAGATCGGGCTCTCGTTCATCGAGGTCTCGCCGCCCATCGGGACCGGCCGGCCGCGCGAGTTGGGCGCGTTCAGCAGATCGAACCAGAGCAGCATGCGCGGACCGCTCGTGCCGTAGACCTCGCGGCGCTGGAACGCCTCCCAGATCGCATCGCGGTCGCGTCCCTTCGCGTGAGTCGCGACGAGGCCGCCGGTCTGGAAGAAGGAGGCCTGGCGCTCCATCTCCATGAGCGCGAAACCGACGAGGTCCGTGTTCTCGCGGTCGAACTCGCGGGGCTCGGAGGAGGGCGCTTCTGCCGGCGGCGCGAGGACCGAGGCCATGACGCCCTCCGCGTTGGCGAGGGCGTTGCGCGATTCGGTGAAGCCGACACGAAGGGACTCCTTGTAGCCCGTGCCGGGACGAGCGAAGTGATTGTCGCTCGAGGCCATGAATCCGAAGCGGAAGCGCCGCGGGTCGTTCGGGTCGTCGTCGAAGTTGCCGAGGGCCGTGATGTACTGGGCCGAGCCCTTGTTGCGGTAGTTGAAGGCCGGCTGCGCACAGTCGGGGCACTGCCCGGCGTCGAGCCACTCTTCCGGCTCGGCGCCCTGGATCGCGAGGTGGCCCTGCGGGCCGGCCTCGGCGGACCACGCGCGTGCCTTCGCGGCGCGCTCGGCGCACGCGTCGGCGGCGCTGCCTTCGGCGAGGCAGCGCTCCTCGATGATCTCGCCGGCCCGCCAGCACGTCGGCGTGTAGCCGTTTCGCGGCTCCGGGCAGATCGCCGTACCGTCCTCGGCGAAGAGCATGTCGTCGAAGTCGCTCCACTCCTCGCTGTTGCCGTGGCCCGAGTAGACCTCGATCAGAATCTGGCGGTCCTCGTCGTGCATCGGCCCTTCGAGCTGCTTCGCCCAGTCCGAGCCCGGCGGCGTATAGAAGCCCCAGGTCGTCCCGTGCGGGATCACCATCGAGTCGAAGCCCCAGTCGTCCAGCTTCTCGAAGAGCAGGTCCGGTGTCTCGACCATCTCGACGCAGTCTTCGGGCAGGCGGCGGACGGGCACGCCGAGGGGGCAGACCTCGAGCGGGTCGCGCTCCATGAAGAAGCTCGCGAGATCGTGGAGGCGTTCATCGCCCATGCCGTGGAGGAAGGCCCCGGCGACCGCGCCGCCGAAGGGGTTCGCGTCCGTCATCATGGCGCGTGTGCCGACCGAACCGATCGGCCGGGTGGGGATCTCGTCGTCGGCGAGTCCGCGGACCACGACGTTCTTGTGGCCGTAGTGGGTCTCGGGGGTCTGACCGACCTGGGTCCACTCCCAGCCGAGGAAGGCGACGGTGTCCGGGTTGGCGGGATCGCCGGCGACGTCGTTGCAGGCGCGGATCGTGTCGATCGTCTCCCCCCAGTGGGTCGGCGAGATGCTCTCGGCGTGGTCGTTGATCGACCAGAAGTCGAGGGCCGAGCAGAAGCGCGCGAAGTCACAGGCGTCCGCCGGCGGGTGGGCCCCTTCACCGCCCTGGAGCGGCAGGCTCATCATGAACGCGTCGAAGGAGAAGGTCGTGTGGACGTGGAGATCGCCGAAGAGGATCTGTTTCGGGCGAGAGACGAGCATCTCGTCGGCGGCGGACACGACGGCGGCAGTGGTCGCCGCGACGGCGTCGGCGGGGCGAGCCTGATCCGTCACCTGACCGGGGACTTCGTGCTCGCCCAGGCCGCCTTCGCCGACGTAGTCGAACCAGAAGAAGAGCACTGCGAGCAGGGCGACGACGACGAGGACGAGAATGCGCGACATGGAAACCCTCCAGCCCGGGCTTCGCCGCGGGCGAAGGGCGACGGTATCATACGGCCGTCTCCGATCCGGACACGCGCGCGCGAAGTGTTCGCCTCTGCTTCGAGCGTGCACGTGCTCGCGATCGGATCGCAGCTGGCCCACCGTGGGATGGGGACGGAGACCGGGAACACGGCCGTGCGCTCCGCGCTCGGCTCGGCCGTACTCGAGGAACCCAACGCGAGACGACGGGCACCCCTCCTCGTGGACCCGTGCGGTGCCATGAGACGCCAGATCGTGTTGCCCGCGAGCAAGGGCCGATTCGCGATCGGGTCTGCCTGCGAGGCCGGCAGTGGTCTCACGACACCCAGCCAACCCAAGGGGGTTCTTCGCATGCTCGGCCCGGATCGAGTTCTTCGCTCTCTGATCGCTCTTCTCCTCCTTGCTGGGGCTGCCTCGGCCCAGGAGGTGCTGGTCGACCAGCCCCTCACGAGCGATCCCGGCGCACGGGGAGGTCTGGTGAGCGTCTCTGCAACCGGTGGCGCCTCCGGGCAGCAGATCGCTGCGGGATTCTCCGTACCCGACGGATCGCAAGCGGTCGCGATCGAGTGGTGGGGCGCGCACGATTCGCCGGCCACCGATCCCACCGCCGTCACGCTCGAACTTCGGCTCTTCGCGGACGATCTCGGTCTTCCCGAGACTGCGGCGACGGAGGTGGTTTCCCTGGACTTCGAGGCGACGCCCACGGGCTTCGCAACGGGGAACGGAGACGCGATCTACGCCTACTCGGCCGCGATCGACCCGCCGCTTCTCCTCTTCGGGGGGGATCAGTGGTTGTCGATCGTGCAGGTGTCCCCGACACCCGGTGATTGGCTCTGGGTCTCCGCGGACGAACTTCCGGTCTTGATCGCGGACCGCTTCGGCACCGACGCCGATCCGTGGACCCCGGGGCTCTCGTTCCGTGGCAACCGCGCGATCCGCGTCCTGCCGGAACCGGCGACGGCGGCTCTCCTCGCAGTCGGATCGCTGGCTCTGCTGGCGGCGGGCGCTCGGCGGGCGGGTCACCCGGCCACGAGCTCTCGGTACTCGTCTCGAAGCAGCCGACGGAGCCGGACTAGCGCGTCCGGTCGGTGAGCGTCGTTCCCGTGAGCTTCCGGTAGAAGCCGTAGATCGGGAGCGCGAGTCGCAGGGGCAAGGGATCTCGCGTCTCTTCGGCGAAGGCCGGGCGCGCCGCGAGACGCGCGAACCACTCGGCGAGCCGGGGGTGACGCCCGAGCGGATAGCCCGACTTCGAGACGCGCAGGACCGTGATGAACCAGGAGAGATCGATCACCGAGGGCGACTCGCCGCCGAGAAATCGCCCGGTCGCGAGGCGGGCGTCCAGGTCGTCGAAGACCTCGCGGTGGCGATCGACGGAGGCCTGGGCAACCTCGTCGGGGATCCCCTGGCGCGCGTAGTCCCGCCACCACGCGACCTCCTTCGCGCGTTTCGGATCCTGTCGGCCTTCCCGCTCCCAGCGCTCGAGCGTCTTCTCGGGCTTCCTGGCGAGGACGTGGGGCATGAGGAATCCCATCGTGAGGTTCCGCAGATCCATGTGCATGGCGTCCTCCCGCGCGAGCTCCGCGTTCACGTCCGCGAGGGCGGCCGGGTCCTTCGGGAAGAAGGGCGGGGCGCTCGACGGCAGCGCGTCGAGGTGGGCGAGAATGTCGTTGCTCTCGACGTGGACCTCGCCGTCGTGCACGAGGACGGGGACGACGCCGCGCGCATTGATCCCGAGGAACCACGCGCTCACGTGTTCGTTGCGCGGCAGGTCGATCGGGTGGGACGTCCACTCGAGGCCCTTCTCCCGGAGCAGGATCCGGACCTTCTGGGAGCAGGTCGAGCTCTGGAAGTGGAGGAGGTGGAGTCCCTGCCAGGACTTCACCTCCTCGGTCGTGATCTGCTCGGGAGGGACGCGCATGATCGGACTCCGGGGCCGAGCGAGCGGGGCGAAGCCGCTCCTGTTCAATCGAACAGGAGAGATTATGCGGTCGTATAAGCGAGGCGCAAGGACGGTCGGAGAATCGTCGGAGCTGCGAGTCTCCGCTTGATTGGCTGCGCTGCGTGCATAGATGTACCTTCACGATTCGGCGCAGTCCTGCGCCGGCCCCGGTGGGGGCGATCTGGCTTCGACGGGTGGTCGAGGCCGGGCGTTGCGTGTCGAGGTCGTAGCCACCTCGTTAAACAGCTGCAGTCTGGTAGCTCATAACTGCCGATGACAACTACGCTCTCGCTGCCTAACTAACCCTTAGGAACTAGCGACTACCGTCCGTGATGCCTACTAGCGGGTCGCGGTAGCGATATGCAGGCTGGTCCCCGAGCGCTGCTCGGCCGTATCCGGGGACGAGAACCACGTCGAGCTAGGGATCGGTTGGCCCGTCTCCACGCCGGCCGAACCCCGAAGCCAAGGGGAGACTACGCACGTAGACGCGTCCGGAAGACGCCATGCGGACGCGGGTTCGATTCCCGCCGCCTCCACCACTAAGCCTTCCCAGCAGATCCCATAGAGTCCCGCGACGCCGGATATCCAAGAGCCACCGGAGGTCGTAACGATCGTTCCTGAGAGTGGTGAATCTGTTGCCTTGGATTCGGCTGCCGGCCGGGCGCTCGATGAATCGGCTCAAGGGTCCGAGGCTCGCTCCCGCGACCTGTCACCCGCCAAGAGCGAGGCGAGGTGTACGGAGGGCGCGGCTTGGCGATCCAAAAGCACGGGACCGATTCGGTTTCTCGCGTTGGGGGGTATAGATAGGGGTACTCCCGAAGATCGGCTTTCGGAATCTCAAGAGGATTCGGACAGTTGGCCCGACATGAACGTTCCCGCCGCCGAATTCGAACGTTCCAGCAAATCTTGGGGCTCGGCAGCCGTCGCCGGCCCGTTCGCACCTCCGTATCGGTCCGAAGTCTGACACGCCGTTGGCGATTTCGAGGCCTTGGAGCTGAAGCCGCGCATCGAGCCTTCTTCGGGACGAAACGCAGCGGGACGATGATGGCGACTCGTTCCTGAGGCCGAGAAGCCTATCGATCCTGCACACCTTCGCGCCAAAGCGCGCGCCCCAGGCCCGCACACACCGCCAGCAGGATCACGCAGAAAGGCAGTCCCGTATTGATGGCGGCGGATTGAAGCGCGGCCAACCCCCCGGCCACGAGCAGGACCGCAGCCACGATGCCTTCGCTCACTGCCCAGAAGACGCGTTGCCAGACCGGCGGGTCCGGATGGCCACCGGACGTCAGCATGTCGATCACGAACGAGCCCGAGTCCGAAGACGTGACGAAGAAGATCGCCACGACGAGCGCCGCGAGAAGCGAAGTCGCTTCGGCGGCGGGAAGCCTTTCGAGCAGCGCGTAGATCCCGATCGAGATGTCGCCCTCGACCGCGGCCACGATTCCGGGGCTCTGCGCGTCGAGTGTGAGAGCGGACCAGCCGAATACGGTGAACCAAAGGCAGCTGATCAGCGTCGGGACGATCAGGACGCCAAGGACGAACTCGCGAATCGTCCGGCCCCGCGAGATGCGCGCGATGAACATCCCTACGAAGGGAGACCAGGCGATCCACCAGGCCCAGTAGAAGAGGGTCCATCCCTTCTGCCATTCGATGGGACCGGGTGCCTCGTAGCCGCTTCCCAGCGGAACGAGCGCGGCGGCGTAGTCGACGAGGCGAGCGGGGAAGGCTTCGAGTAGCGCCCCCGTCGGTCCGGCGAACGCGACGAAGAGCAGGAGCAGGGTCGCGAGTGCGACGTTGAGTTCGGACAGCCGCCGGATCCCGCGATCGAGGCCGAGGGCCACCGAAGAGGTCGCGCCTGCCGTGATGACGGCGATTACCATCACCTGCACGCTGGACGACACCGGAACGTCGAAGAGCCGCGCCAGGCCAGCATTGATCTGCATGGCGCCGAGCCCAAGCGAGGTTGCGAGGCCGAAGATCGTTCCGAATACCGCGAACACGTCGACGCCGTGTCCGATCCATCCATGGATCCGATCGCCGAGAAGCGGATGCAGGGTCGAACGGATCGCGAGTGGCAGCCCCTGCCTGTGTCCGAAGTAAGCGATCGCGAGCCCCATGACGGCGTAGATGCCCCAGGCATGCAGGCCCCAGTGGAAGAACGTGATCGTCATCGCCTGTCGTGCTGCTTCGGGCGTGCCGCCGGCGAGGGCGGGAGGACTCGCATAGTGCGTGACCGGCTCGGCGACGCCGTAGAACCTGATGCCGATGCCCATGCCGGCGCTGAACAGCATCGCGAACCAGGAGGGACGACCGAAGGCCGGGGGCTCGCCTTCGGGGCCGAGTCGCACGGTGCCCCGCTTGCCCAGTGCGCACCAGACCGAGAAGAGCAGGAAGAACGCGGTTGAGCCGACGAAAAGCCATCCCCAGGTTCCGACGATCCAGTCCTGGAGCCCGACGAAGAGATCCCTCGCCCGCTCCGGATCGGCGACGCCGAACGCGAGCACGGCCAGCACCACCGCGGCCGAGGAGAGGAAGACAGCCGGCTCGATTCGGGACCCGTCCGTCTTCACGTCGGAGCTCAGCCGCTCTTCCGGAAGTGGAAGATGCCCCACGTCAGGTGTCCGCGGTCGGCCCCGTTCACCCAGTGCCCCAACCCCTCGAGCATCCGGGTCACGTACTCGTCGCCGCAGCGCTCGATCATCTCGTCACGCCGCGCTCCGAGCACCTGCCGTACCCGGTCATAGTGGTTGCGCAGCTGGCTCGTCATTTCGCCGAACTCGACTTCCGCGAAGCCCAGACCGGCCAGATTCTTTCGGTAGAAGGCGGGTGAAGCCAGGGAGTCGAGGTGAATGCGGTCGAGCACCGGCTGCAGTACATCGGGTGGACAGTCGTCCGTCTGCATCGGGTCCGTGAAGACGAAGTGGCCGCCCGGCTTGAGGACACGCGCGACTTCGGCGAGGACTCGCTCACGGGCCCCGCTGTGGAGGATCGCGTCCTGTGACCACACGACGTCATATCGGGCATCCGACCCCGGGATCGACTCGAAGTTCGCGTGCACCACGTGAACGAGGTCGGACAGCCCGGCCTTGGCCGTGATGATGCGGTTGCGCTCGTTCTGGACGTCGCTCAGGTTCAGACAGTCGACCTGGCAGCCGAACTTCGTCGCCACGTACCGCCCGGCGCCGCCGTAGCCTGCGCCGAGATCGAGCACGCGATGCGCTGGATTCAAGAAGTCGACGCGTCCCGCCACGGTCTCGACCGTGCGCGCACTCGCCGTGGCGACGTCCTCGTCGGGATGCTGATAGACGCCGATGTGGATGTCTTCGCCGCCCCAGATCTCTGCGTAGAACGAGTCGGCTTGGTCGCTGTCGTAGTAGGCCTCGGTCGTGGCGGTGACTGAGGCGGCGCCGGCTTCGTCAGGCATCGGGATGATCCATGTGTTTCTCAGCGACGTGGACGAAGAAGTCGGGGTCAGCTTCCTGGTACGTCTCCTGGAAATCGCCGTAGGTCTTGACGGATGCGAAGCCTGCTTCGCGGATCAGCTTCCGCGTGTAGTTCTTGCGAAGCGGGAACATGTTGAGTCGGAACTCGGAGCCGTCCGGAAACGAATAGAGGAACCGGGCGAGGCCCTCGTCGACGTGCTCGGGTTCGGCACTGACGTCGTCTCCGCAGTAGTAGTACCTGTGCTTCGACGAGAAGCCGTGATCCAGGATCGAGTCGTAGTTGCGCTGATCGAGGATCAGGATGCCGTCGTGCTTCAGCGCGGCATAGAACTCGGCGAGGGCGCGTCGGCGGTCTTGCTCGTCGAAGAGATGGGTGAACGAGTTGCCGAGGCAGATGATCGCGTCGAATTTTCCGTGCACCTCGCGATTCAGCCACCGCCAATCGGCGTGAATCGTCTTGAGAATCAGGTGTCGGTCGGTCGCGTTCTGGAACGCCTTCGAGAGCATCGCGGCGTTGCCGTCGACGCTCGTCACCTCGAATCCCGCATCCGCGAGCTGGATCGAGTGGAAGCCCGTTCCCGTCGCGACGTCGAGCACCTTCGTCTTTCCGCGCGCCTTGAGCTGCTCGATGAAGAACCGGCCCTCGCTCTCGGCGCGGGATCCCCAGTCGATCAGCTCGTCCCATTTCTCGACGAAGGTCTGGACGTACTCGGCCTGGTAGTGGTCGGTTTCGCGAATGGCCGTGGGCGCGTCACCGAAGTCCTGGCTGATCGCGCGCAGTGATCGTTCGGCCTGCTCGCGGAGGATCTCGGTCGGGTTCGACGACATGGGCCCCTCTTCTGGCGAAGACTTCGGGACCGAGCGCCGGCCCGCGAAGGACCCGCACAGTAGGCGCCAAACCCATTCGATGCAATGTATTGAATGAGTGAGGGCTATGGAATTGAGAGCCGGAAAAGCGTCTCTAGAGTCGCAATTTCGCGTTTGGACGGGTATTTCGTTGAGAGCACAATGAATAGAATCAATTGTGTTCGCCGCAATCAATCCCCTCGGGGTTCGATGCCGCCCGGCGTGGGCGACTCCTCGGCGGGCTGTGCAACGGGGCCCGTCTCGAGGATCGGGGCGGCATCGAGGTGCTCGGCATCCATCATCGACGCGATGCGTTCGAGCGCGGACAGCATCCAGTGCCGCTCCCAATCTTCGAGCCGCGCCAACTCCGCGCGGAAATCTTCCTGCAGGAGCGACGGCGCCTCGTCCAGAACGTCGAGCCCCTCCTGCGTGACCTCGATGCCCACGCTCCGTCGATCGCCTTCCGATCGCTTCCGGGCGACCAGGCCGCGACGTTCCAGGCGAGTGACGATCCCCGACACCGTGGGCTGGCTCAGGTGCACGGCGCGGGCGAGCGCGCTGATCGACGGCTGTCCGACGCGCTCGGCCTCGCGAAGGGTCGCGAGCTGCGGGCCGGTCAGCTTGTGACGGTCCTGTAGGCGCCGCGATTGCAGATCGATCGCGCGGATGATGCGCCGGATCGACGCGACGATCTGGTCTTCGATTTCGTTGGGTGTGCTCACTGCCTTCTCCAGATCACCGAATACCGACATCGATAGAGCGTATGCAATCGACGTACGATGTCGCGTCGCGCGGGGTTCTCCGTCGCGGAGAGACGACCTCCGCTATGTCGACGGGGCCCGAGCGGCCTCGGTCCGCGTGTGATCGCCGGGGCCCCGCGCCGCCGCCGCGCCGCCCTCGCACTTCCATCCGAAGTCCAAAGTATCCGATTTTTCGTCGCTTTCTTCGATTGGCGCGCGGGTTCGATTCCCGCCGCCTCCACCATTCTGCAATGGAATGACGCTTCTGCGGGCCACCTGGCGATCCGTTCGATTTCCACCGCCGAATTCGAGAACCCTCACGAACTCCTGGCGTTGGCCGCGTGGGAGATCGCGCTCGCACCTCCGGGCCAGGCTCCTCGCGCGAACGGAGGGATGACACGCCGGAAGCAATGAGTCCCGGGCGCCGCCCTCGGTTCGGATCGGGGCGCCGTCTCGACGCGCTCGTCGCGGACCCAGGGTTCCTGTAATCTCGCCTTCGGCGCCCTGGTCTCCAATCGCATCGTCCGCGATCGGTCGTCCCGCACGCCTCACTCGGCGAGAGATCGAGTGGGCGATTCACCCGAGAGGAGACCGTCATGAAGCACTATTTCAATCCGATCAGTCGCGGTGCGACCACTGCTTGGATGCTCGCCGAGCTCGACGTCGAGCACGAAGCCATCGTGGTCGATCTGCAAGCGAGCGAACGAGAAAGGCTCGAGTACCGCTCCGTCAACCCGATGGGAAAGGTTCCCGCGCTCGTCGACGGCGACGTCGTCGTCACCGAGGCGGCGGCGATCTGTGCCTACCTGGCCGACCGATTCCCCGACCGTGGCCTCGCACCCGATCCGCTCTCGAGTGAACGCGGTGCGTACTACCGATACCTCTTCGTTCCGGGAAACACGCTCGAGCCCGCGTTCTCGCTCGCTGCGCTCGGCATCGAGCACCCGGCGCCGCAAAGTGCCGGTTGGGGTGACGTGGCGCGGGCACTCGCCACGATCGAATCGATGACCCCCGAATCGGGATGGGCGCTTGGCGCTCCGTTCACCGCAGCCGACGTCGTGTTCGGAGGCACGCTCGACTCGCTCGTGATGCTGGCCGGGCTCGAAGCGTCTCCACGCGTTCGCGCCTATCTGGAGCGGCTCAGGAGTCGACCGGCCTACCAGGCGACGCATGCGGCTTTCGCTTCTGGCTGAGACCGGCTGCAGACGAGCCGGCTCTCGGGCCGCGATCCGGACTCGGCGTTCTCGATGCGCCGCCCTCGGATTCGCTCGGTTCTCGCTCTCGGGCATTCCGTCCGAGTGTGCGACGCAACGGCGAATCCGAGGGGAGTGAGTTCTCGGTTCAGCCAATCGCTCGTAGCGTGGTCTCCGTCTCCGCCGGCTCCGGAACCAGGGGATTCGGCGCGATGCGCGCCTGCTTCCGGCGCGCGGATCGAAAGCACCCTCTAGGCGGCCTGCTGCGCGGGTCCCGGAGCCTCGGGTGGATAGATGCGCGGGGCCCCCGGATCGTAGGCCTGGGTCAGCAACCCGATGAACTCCCGATCCCGCAGTGGATCGGACGGCTCTTCCACTTCGAATCCCCGACCGCGCAGATCTTCGATCAACATGCCGATGACCCTGTCGTGGGTCAGGTCGTCCGTGTGGTCGAGGACCTTGTTCAGTTCCTCCCGGTCCTGAAAGACCTCGGCAGTCCAGTGCACCAGGAAACGCGTCTCTTCTGCAGCGACGTGTTGGATCGGCTGGCCATTCGTCGTGATTCGCCAGCCCGTCGGGTCATCGGGGTCGGCCTCGAACAGCGAGTCGAAGGCCAGGCCCGCGGGCCTCCGTCTCTCCTTCGGTCCGTTCGCCTCGCCGCGGTGGTACATCTGTTCGTTCTGGACGACCGCGCCCACGTTCCACATCGGAGCGGGGATCCGACTCGGAGGGTTGCTGATGCCGTCCGGCCAGTAGGTGAATCCGCCGCCGACGGAGCCGTGATAGTTCCAGGTGATGACCTGCGCCTTCTTCATCAGCCAGGCGTTGAACAGGCCCGACTTGCTCATCGTGTTCATCAGCCAGATGGGCGAGTTCTTCATGTCGATGCCGCGGTACTGCGTCGCGTCGAGGTGGGCCGGGTCGTAGCTCTCGCAGGGGCCGTTGATGTTGAACAGGACGTGCTCTGGCTTTGCGAAGTCCGCCTTCCAGTACGCTCGCGCATGGTCCAGGAAGGTCGAGTTCAGAAAGCAATCCTCGATCTCGTCCGGATAGAGACACACGCCGTTGGTCGCGAGGTATCCCCGGAAGTTCGCGGTCAGGAACATGTCGTAGTCGACGTCTGCTCCTTCTTCGACCTCGACGCCGCTCAGCGTCGCGACGACTTCCTCCGGCGAATCGAAGTGCTGTGCGAGAATCAGCTGCCACGGGCCGTTGTCGCGAACGACTTTGAACATGCGGTCGAGCTGATCGTCCGAGTAGACGTTCTCCAGGAGACGAGGCGGCGAAACCGGTCGAATCTCGGTTGCGATCGGTGCGGTGGTCTTGTTCATGAGGACTCCAGGTCGAGGGCGGCTAGCTCTCGCGTAGCGCCACGGCAGAAATCGCCCGCCGGACGGCGAAGGAGAAGAACCGATCTCCGTCGATCGATTCGAGGTCGGGGGAGACGGCCCTGAACCGCGCCGCGGCCGTGTCATGGAGCTGATCCATCGAGGCGCGGGCGTTCGCCAGCTGGTCCGCGACGGGAAGGGCGGCCTCCTGGAGAACGAGGCCCGTGGTCGTCTCCAGGAGCCATAGATAGGTGAACGCGAGCGAGTCGCCGGCGAGTCCGGCCCGCTCCAGGATCTCGAGCAGGACCGAGGATGCGTTCAGCCACGCCGGCGAAGTGCGGCCAGTCCGTCCGATGAGCGTGAGCACGGCGGGCACTCGCAAGAGCTGAGCGCGTAGCGCGTGCATCCAATCCTCGAGTTGCTGCTCCCAGGGCGCATCGAGATCGAGTTCCGCGTCGACGTCGGCGAGCACGGCCGCGACGACGGAGTCCAGCAGATCGTCGAGATTCTCGAAGTGTCGATAGAGCGCAGCGGGGGATGCGCCGACCTCGGCTGCGACCCGAGCGATCGTGACGGTCTCTCCGGGTTCCCGGTCGATCAAGCCCAGGACGGATTCGACGACGCTTTCGCGCGAGAGTCGCGGCGGACGTCCCCTTCGACGCGCGGGGACTGCTTCGACGTCGGTCCGTGTGTCCCGCGCCTTCTTCCTGCGCGCCGCAGCACTCATCCCGTGACCTCGACGAGCTCGCAGAGGTGGCCTTCGGGGTCACGAGCGAATGCCACGCGAATCCCGTGCGACGGCATCGCCTTGATCGGGCCGAGGAGCTTCCCGCCGGCCTTCGTGACCCGATCCGCCAGGGCAGCCAGGTCGGGCGTGGTGAACCCGAGGATGACTTCGTCGCGCGGAGTCGAGGCGGGCTCGCGTTGCTCGAAGGTCAAGAGGCTGACCGCACCGAAGGGATCACCAGGTTGCGCGACGAGCGCGACCTCCTCGATGGGCTCGCCTCCGACGCCGTCGTCGAAGCGCTCACGGGTCCCGGGGTGGAGCCCGAAGACCGAGCAGTAGTAGTCACACATCACGTCGAGGTCATCGACGACGAGCTTCGTGAACGTGTAGGTCGCGGTCGGTTCTGCAGACATCGGAGACCCTCGCTGCTCAGCGCGGCACCATCCCGCCGTCCGCGAAGACGACGTGACCGGTGATGAAGCTTCCGGCGTCGGAGGTCAGCATCAGCGCCGGGCCGATCATCTCGTCCGGGTGGGCCATTCGATCCATGAGCTGGATCCTGGTCATCTCGGCCTGCGCCTCGGGCGGGTTCTTGCGCACCATGTCCGTGTCGACCGTGCCCGGTGAGAGCGCGTTCACGCGGATGCCGCGGGGCGCGAACTCGGCGGCTGCAGAGCGCGTCGCCGCCATCAGTCCCGCCTTCCCGATGCCGTAGAGCGACACCGTCGACGAGAACAGGAACGCTGCGCCGCTGAGCACGTTCAGCACCGCCGCGTGCTCGCTCTTCTGCAGGTGCGGCAGCGCTTCCTGGGTCAGGAAGACCGGACCTCTCAAGTTCACGTCGAGTGACTTCGACCAGGCCTCCGGCGTGTACTCACCCATCGGCTGAGCCAGCGCGTTCGCGGCGTTGTTCACGACCACGTCCACGCCTCCGAAGGCATCGACGGTCTTCTCGACGAGCCCGCGAAGGTCGTCCAGGTCATCCATGCGCGCGGGGATGCCGATCGCTTCGGCGCCCATGGCCCGGAGGTGCTCTTCGGTCTCCTTGCAGGCGTCGGGCTTGCGACTGGCTGCAACGACACGGGCGCCCGCGGCCGCGTACCCCTCGGCGAGCGCTCGGCCGATGCCGCGGGTCCCGCCCGTCACGATCACGACGCGACCCGTCATGTCGAAGAGGGATTGCAGCTTTTCGCGGTCCATGGGAGCGAGTCTCCAAATTAGTGAACGTATTTCACAATATCACCGATCAGAGCCGGGCCGCAACCCTGGCCGCGTCCGTCGGGCGCGCGCGGACGCGAGATCGGTCACCCGCGGTCCGCCGGCGTTCAGGCAAGATGTCCCGGGGCAGAGCGCACGGATCTGGAGTCGGCGGCCGGAGGGCCGGTAGACTCGGCGAGGCGCGAGCCTCGACGCCGGATCCGCGGCGTCTCGCCAGCCCATCCGGCCGTCGAGCCGCAGAAAGAGGAAAAGATGAAAGCCGCCGTCACCCGTGAAGTCGGACAGATCGCGCTCGAGGAGCTCGAGATCCTGCCGCCGTCGGCGGGCGAGCTGGCGATCCGGGTCGAAGCGACGGGGGTCTGCCACACGGACCTGAGCGCGCTCGAGGGGAAGTCGCCGATCCCGCGGCCGATGGTCCTGGGGCACGAAGGCGCGGGCGTCGTGACGGCGGTGGGGCAGGGCGTCGAGGGATTCGAGATCGGCGACAAGGTCGTCTGCTCGATCATCGCGCCCTGCGGCACCTGCTGGCAGTGCCTGCGCGGCGACGCGCCGATGTGCGAGCGCATCGTCTTCTACACGGGGAAGATGCAGGACGACACGACGCGACTCCGTCGGGGCGAAGAGGAGGTGTACAGCCTCTCGTATCAAGCGTCCTTCGCGGAGTCCGCCGTCGTGCCGGCCGCCTGCGCGGTTCGCGTTCCCCGGGAAGCGCCTCTCGAGAAGATCTGTGGCCTCGCGTGTGGCGTGAGCACCGGTCTCGGCGCCGCGATCGTGCGTGCCGAAGTGGAATCAGGCAGCTCGGTCGTCGTGATCGGCGCGGGCGGTGTCGGGCTCTCGGCGCTGATGGGGGCGCGCCTGCGCGGCGCATCGCGGTTGATCGCGGTCGACGTTCTTCCGTCGAAGCTCGTGAAGGCGCAGGAACTCGGTCTCGCGACAGACGTGATCGATGCGAGCGGGGAGGACGTTCCGGCGGCCGTTCGACGGATCACCGGCGGTCGAGGGGCCGACTACTCCTTCGATGCGGTCGGCGCGCCCGGCGCCCTTCGGCAGGCCATCGAGTCGATCCGGCCCGGGGGCAAGACCGTCGCGATCGGCCTCGTCGGCGCCGAGCACTTCGAGATTCCGACGCCGCAGATCATGCGACACAAATGGGTGACGGGGACGTTCGGCGGTTCGATCCATCCCCAGCGGCACATCCCCGAGTTCGTCGACCTCTACCTGCGCGGGCAGCTCGATCTCGACGCCCTCATGGACACGACCTACGCCCTCGACGAGATCGAATCGGCCTTCTCGGATCTCCACGCCGGACGCGTGACGCGCGGAGTCATCCGCTTCTAGCAGGGCGTCGCAGCGCCACGATTCGCCGTCGCCGCTCTGGACGGGACGTCCGTCGTCCCGTGCCAGGATCCGGAGCAGCGACCGCTCGCCGCGTCCCCTACCAGGGATGCACGCGAACCGGCAGCGTCTTGTAGCCCTTCACGAAGCAGGAGCGGACACGCTGGGGCTCGCCGACGACCTCGATCGTGCGGAAGCGCTTCAGGATCTCCTCCCAGAGCACGCGCACCTGCATCTCGGCGATCCGGCTGCCCATGCAGAAGTGGGGGCCCCAGCCGAACGAGAGGTGCTTCTTCGATTCCTTGCGGTCGATCAGGAACTCGTTCGCGCGCTCGATCGCGGTCTCGTCCCGGTTCGCGGAGACGTACCACATGACGACCTTCTCGCCTTCCTTGATCTGCTTTCCACCCAGGACCGTGTCGCGGGTCGCGGTTCGCCGCATGTGCGCGAGCGGCGTCTGCCAGCGGATCACTTCGTCGACGAAGCTGGGAATCAGGGACGGGTCGTTGCGGAGCTTCTCGTACTGCTCCGGATTCTCGTTGAGCGCGAGGACGCCGCCCGAGATCGTGTTCCGCGTCGTGTCGTTGCCGCCCACGATCAGGAGCATGAGCGTCCCGATGTAGGTGATGGGGTCGACGGCCGGATCGATGTCGCTCGTGGCGTCCGCGTTCGCGAGGGCGCTCACGAAATCGAGGGTGTCGGACTCCTTGCCCTTCCGCTCGTTCCACAGCCGGGTGAAGGCCTGGAGACACTCGAGCATCGCGTTCTCGCGATCCTGCGTCGTCAGATTCTGGTCGGCGAGCTCCTCGTCGGTGATCGTGGCCATGTCCGACCAGTAGGTGAGCTTGCGCCGCGTCTCCCAGTCGAAGTCGAACATCGTGGCGAGCATCGCCGTCGTCAGCTCGATCGAGACCTTGTCGACCCAGTCGAAGGTCTCGCCGACCGGCAGCGAGTCGAGGATCGCGATCGCCCGTTCGCGCACGATCGGCTCGAGGGCCTTGATGTTGCGGGGCGAGGAGACCGGCTGGGCGACCTTGCGGTGGGCGGCGTGACGCTCGCCGTCCATCGTGATGAAGCCCGCGTTCTGGGTGACCGAGTCCTCGGGAATGTCGGCGATCACGATGTTGGGCTCGGAGGAGAAGGTCTCCGGGTCTTTCTCGACCGTCACGATGTCGTCGAATTTCGTGACGGACCAGTACGCGCCGAACTCGCTCTCGGCGCAGTAGTGGACCGGGGATTCGTTGCGCAGGCGTTCGAAGTAGCCCCAGTGGGAATCGGTGGTCCACAGCTCGTTGTCGCTCACGTCGATCTTCTCGAGCGGGATCGAGTACGGATCGGCGCCGGCCTGACCCTTGGCGGGGAACATCGTCTCGAGGTCGGTGGCTTCGCTCATGTCGTTCCTTTCGGTTCGTTTCGGCGGCGCGCGATTCGCACGCGCGGGCTATACGGGCTGGGGCTCGTGCAGGCCGAGCAGCCGACTCGCCATCGCGACCGCGTCGCGTTCGAGTCGGTGGGCCGCGTCGTCTGCGCTCGGCGCGTCGGGATGCTCTTCGATCATCGTGGGGATGGCGGCGACGGTGTAGAGGATCGCGCCCGCCAGCGAGGTGAAGAAGAGGTAGGGCTCGGCGTGGACGGGACGGATCTCGCCGGAGCGCGTCCCTTCTTCGAAGAGCGCGATGATGCGGTCGAGGATCAGTCCCGTTCGTTCCGCGAGCTCCTGGTCTTCGGAGGTCGCTTCACGAAGCGCGATCATCGCGATCGTCGGTCGCGCCGCGATCTTGCGCGCCGCCGCGCGAACCAGCGCGACGAGTCGTTCGCGGGGCGGCGCCGGCGTGTCGATCGCCGCCTCGATCGCGCCGACGAGGTCCGCGGTCAGGGTCTCGAGGACGGCGCGGTAGAGCTCCCGCTTGTCGGGGTAGTGGTAGAGGATCGCCGAGCCGACCATCCCGATGTCGTCCGCCACGTCGTCGAGCCGCGTCTTGTCGAATCCGCTCGCAGCGAAGCGCAGCTCGGCCGCCGACAGGATCTGGCGGCGGGTGCGCTCGGCCTTGGAGAGGCGGGGTTCGGGGTCGGTCGACACGGGGGCCCTCGCAGCGTTTTTGAGTTGTTACCCAAAAATGAGCAGCGAGTCAAAAAACGGGTCGCGAGGTCGCCCTGATCGGCAGGCGCGGATTCCGGGCGTGCGGACAGAGCGCGCACGTGTCCCGCGGGGCGCGACGCGAGCGAGGGGCGGACCGGTGCCTGCCCGCGCCGATCTACGGCGTCGCCAGGGCCTCGCGGAGATTGCGATGGAAGTGGATGAGCGCGCTCTCGAAGTGGCCGAAGGTGAAGTGCTCGTTCGCGCCGCTCTCCATGGTCCGCTGGATGCTCTCGGCGAGGGCGCGGTCTTCCGGGGCGCCGGTCTGGGTCACGAAGCGGGCGTCGCGCCTGGCCGTCTCGATGGCGGCCGGATCTCCGGCCGTATGCGCCAGCGAGTAGGCGAGGCTCCGCGTTCGACCGGGGGAGACGGGTTCGAGGATGACCAGGATCGTATGGTGGGAGAGGACGGTGACCAGCGCATTCGGGAAGAGGTGGTAGACCTGGGTCACGCGGCCTTCGAGACGCCGCTCGTCGGCAGGCACGTCGGCCAGCTTCTCGATCCGCCGGAAGGGGAAGGTCACGCGGCTGTTTCGCCCGACGTGCTCGATCACGTTCAGGTTGTCGTAGCCGTAGGGGTAGAACGTCTCCGGATGGCCGAAACGGATGTGGTAGCCCTCGAGGGCGCCTTCGAGTGACACCTTCCAGTTCACTTCGGCCACGTTGTCGTGCGCGTCGATCAGGTCGTCGTCGTCGGAGAGCAGCTCGGGCAACCCTTCGCCGGCCCGGTACCCGCTCGCGTTGCCGTTCTGGGTGACGAAGACGATCCCCGAATGCTCCTCGGCGACGACGGGAATCAGGCCGTGCGTGCTCTTGTCGAGGTCGGGAAAACCGTGCTCGTGCTGGACGCGCAGGAGCTCTCCGTCGAGTCCGTAGGTCCAGCCGTGGAAGGGACAGACGAAAGTGTTCGCGCAGCCCGTTCCACTCGCCACCTCCGCGCCGCGATGGCGGCAGGCGTTGCGGAAGGCGCGGACCTGCCCGTCCTTTCCACGAACGGCGAGAATCGGCACGCCGGCGGCCTGGCGGGCGACGTAGTCGCCTGGATTCCGGAGCGCGGCGGACGGGCAGAAGGGGACGGGGATCCGGCGCAGCAGCTCGACCTCCTGACGAAGGCGGGCCTCGCTCCGGTAGTTCTCGACCGGCTCGTGCCAGACCTCGTCGCCCTCGTCGGTCGTGCCGGCGCGCACGTGCGAGAGGACCCGCTCGGTCACGGCGTTGTCGTCCATGAATGCCTGCATGACGCTCGTCCCGATCCTTCCCGTCCCGATTCCCCGGGGCGCCCGATCACGCTAGATCCCGCCGCCTTCCCGTGTCAACCAGACGGGAGATCGCTCCGGACGACACTTCGATGCGACGACGGCCACGGGGCTCTGTAGACTCTCCGGTCACGATGCAGCTGCAGGCTCTCGATCACGTCCATTTCGTCGTTCCGGATCTCCAGCGGGCGAAGGAGATCTACGGGCCCTTCCTGCGCGGCGAGTTCGTGCCCGACTACGGCGGGCCCGAGATGAACGCCTGGGGCGGTTGGAACTCGAGCGGCGGCGACTTCATCCAGCCGATCGAGCTCGAGAAGTCGGTCTTCGGCGGACCGCCCATGCCGCGACACGGGCTCCTCGCCGTGTCGTACCGGGTCGCCGACATCGACGACGGGATCGAGGAGGCCCAGTCGGCCGGGCTCGTCGTGCGAAGCCGGGTGGGCAGCGAGGACATCGGGCTCGGGAAGAACGTCGTGCAGGCGCAGCTCGAGCCGGAGCCGGTCTCGAAGCTTCCCTTCGAGCTCGTCGAACATCAGCTCCCCGGCGAATACGTGCCGCTGACGGAGACCGCCGTCCACCACATCGAGCTCGGGGTGTCGGATCTCGAGGCGGCGGCGGAGGCGCTCACGCCGATCCTCGGCGACGAATTCGAGCCCGAGCGCCACGACCTCGAGCGGGGGCTGCGTTCGCGGCTCCACCGCCGTCTCGGTCTTCGTCTGACGGTCCCGCGCGACGCGAACGATGCGCTGCTGCCAGCGGTCTGGCAGCCCGGTCTGTCCACGATCGGTTTCCATTGCCGCGCCCTGCCGGATGCCGTCGAGGTCGCGCGCCGCGCCGGTCTGAAGGTTCTCCGCGAGGTCGAGACCCACGCCGGGCGCGAGGTCGATTTCGAATCCTGGGCCGGCGTGACGCTCCGATTGGTCGAGCAGCCGGGTTGATCGGGAGTGTGCGCGGACGGACCGGTCCGCGCATACTCGGTTCATGATCCGAAGTCTGCTGCGCGCCCCGATCGTCCTTCCCTTCCTCCTCCTCGTCGGCCTCGCCTGCGCCGACTCGACCCGCGACGCGATCGAAGCGCCTCCCGATCCGTCGGGTGCGCAGGTCTTCGCTGACAACTGCGCCGTGTGTCACACGCTGCCGCTCATGGCCTATCAGTTCCCCCAGATGAGGGGGCGGCCGCCGGGCTTCGTCTACGACGCCCTGACGACGGGGCCGATGCGTCGGATCGGTCGGAACCTCGACGAGGCGAGCCGTCGCGCCGCGGCGGAGTTCTTCACGGGCGTGGACTTCGGGACCCCCGAGAGCGAACGCGACTACGTCGTCTCGCCGGCGTGCGAGGGCGACCGGCTCGCCTTCGACTGGAGCGACCGGGCCCATCCGAACTGGGGCGGGAGTCTGCGCAACCATCGGAACGTCGCGTCGGGCGAAGGCTACTCCCGCGCGGAGGTCGAAGCGCTCGCCGTCCAATGGGTGGTCGCGTTTCCGGAGGCGACGCAGCTGCGATCCCACCCGACCGCGGGCGGCGGGGCGCTCTTCGTCGGCAGCCACAACGGATCCGTCTACGCCCTCGATCAGGAGACGGGCTGTACGCGCTGGCACTTCAAGGCCGGGGCGGAGGTGCGCAGCGCGATCACGCTCACGCAGAAGCCCGGTGCGACGGGGTCGGACGACATGCTCGCGGTCTTCGCGGACCGCGCCGCCAACACCTATGCCGTCGACGCCGAGACGGGATCGCTCGTCTGGAAGACCTCCGTCGACCCGCATCCCTCGGCGGCGGTCACGGGCTCCGTGAGTGCTTTCGATGGGCACGAAGAGGCGCCCATCTCGTCGAACGAGGACGTCGGTCCGCTCGACAAGACCTATCCCTGCTGCACGCACTCGGGGGCCGTCGTCGCCGTCGACGCGGGGACGGGCGAGATCCTCTGGCGGACCGCGACGGTCGAAGAGGCGCCGCGGGTCACGGGGCATACCGATGCGGGCACGGAGATCCGCGGTCCGTCGGGCGCGAGCGTCTGGAACACGCCGACAGTCTCGCGCCGCCACGGCCTGCTCTTCGTCGGTTCGGGCAACAATCACAGCCGGCCGGCGTCGCCCAGAAGCGACTCGATCCTGGCGATGGACGTCGAGACCGGGCGGGTCGTCTGGAGTCACCAGGCCCAGACCGGCGACGCCTGGAATGCCGCCTGCCTCTGGAGCGTCTCGGATCAGGTCGGCTGCCCGACGCCCGTCGGACCCGACGTCGACTTCGGTGCGACCACGATGCTCGTCGAGCGGGGCGGCCGGGAGGTGTTGGTCGCGGGAGCGAAGTCCGGCGTGCTGCACGCCTTCGACGCCGAGACCGGCTCGCTGGTGTGGCGGCGGCGCATCTCGCAGGGCGGGGCGGAAGACGGGATCCGCTACGGCATGGCGACGCGCGACGGCGTGCTCTACGTCCCCAGCACCGACGCCCGCGACGATCCGTCTCACGGCGCGACCGCGCGGCCCGGGCTCTACGCGGTCACGCTCGACGAAGCGAAGCCGATCTGGACGGTGGATCGCGAGACGCTCTGTGCGGGATCGGGGGGCTGCGACGATGCGATCGGGGCGCCTCCGCTCGCGATGGACGAGGTGCTCTTCGTCGGCGCGGTCGACGGCGTGCTCTATGCCCTCGACCGCGAGACCGGCGCCGTTCTCTGGCGGATGGAGACCGCGCGCGAGTTCGAGACGCTGCGTGGGACGACGACACGGGGCGGTGCGCTCTACGGAACGGTCGGGCCGATGTACGCCAACGGACGTCTCTTCGTGAGCTCGGGCTACGGCCAGGCCGAGCGGCCCGGCAATGCGCTGATCGCGCTCGCGCCGGAGTAGGCGCGATGGCGAACGCTCCGGGACCGGCGCGGCAGACGGAGAGATGACGTGAAGATTGGAATGACGCTGCCGGTGACGGAGCCGGGATGGTCGCGGGAGATCCTGCTCGAGTGGGCGAAGCGGATCGACGCCGGGCCCTACAGCAGTCTCGCCCTCGGCGAACGGATCTGTTTTCCGAACCCCGAGCTGATGACGACGCTCGGGGCGTGCGCGGTCCTCACGGAGCGCGTGGATCTCGTCACGACGGTGCTGATCCTCTCGGCCCACGACCCGGTCCTCACGGCGAAGCAGCTGGCCACCGTCGACATGATGTCCGGGGGCCGACTGAAGGTCGGTGTCGGGACCGGCGGGCGGGACGAGGACTACCGCGCGATCGGCGTCTCGAGCGACCAGAAGCGGATTCACGTGCTCGAGGAGCACGTCGAGATCCTGCGACGGGTCTGGCGAGGGGAGAAGGTGGTGGAGGACACGCTCCGTCCCGTCGAACCCTTCCCGGTCCAGGCCGGCGGACCCCGATTGCTGTCGGGGGCGATGGGGCCGAAGGCGATGGCGAGTGCCGCACGCTGGGCGGACGGGCTGAGCGGTATGACGATCATGGCCGACCCGCGCGACGTCGAGGCGAGCTTCGAGATGGCTCGAAAGGCGTGGCGCGATGCCGGCCGAACGGAGCCCCCCGAGCTCAACACGGCGCTCTGGTTCGCGATCGGCGACGGCGCCGACGAGCAGGCGGCCACGCACCTCGCGCGCTACTTCAACTGGGTCGATCCGGCGGCGCGCGAGGCGATGGTGGCTTCCGCGGGGTTCCGAGGCTCGGCGCAGGATTTTCGCGACCTCGTATCCGCCATCGCCGACACGGGGGCGAACGAGCTCCTGTTGATCCCGACGTCGATCGACCCGGACGAAGTCGACCGCGTGGCCGATCTGATCTGAACCGCCGCTACGGCCGACGAACGAGAAAAGAGAGAATCGAGATGCCGATCGCCCTCGACGAGTTTCCGATCCATCAGGGTCCGGAGTCGATGAAGCACTTCCTGACGAGCGATCGCAACGTGTACGATCGCTGCATCATGCACGCCCTCGACCGCACCGGGGAGGTCCAGGTCGCCGCGGGCCTCGGCGTCTATCCCGGCGTGGGGGTCATCGACTGCTACGTGGCGATTCGTGAGGGGCGAAGACTCACGTCGCTCCGGACTTCGGGGTCGCTCTCCGACGACCGGATGACGCAGCGGGTCGGACCGATGGTGATCGACGTGGAGAAGGCCCTCGAGACCGTGTCGTTCCGATGCGACGACGCGGGGAACGGCATCGAGGTCGATCTGACCTGGCAGGCGGCCGTGCCCGCGACGGACGAGCCGCGTCACATCATGCGCCAGGGCGAGACGACGATCCTCGACGCGTTCCGCTTCGTTCAGCAGGCCGACGTCACGGGCCGGGTGCGCGTGGACGACCGGACGACGACGGCCATGGACTGGGTCGGCGCGCGCGACCGCTCCTGGGGCGTGCGTCCCGTCGGTGACGCGACGAGCCCGCAACGACCCTTCGGTGATCACGCGATGTGGTGGTGCTGGATTCCGCTTCGCTTCGACGATTTCTCACTCATGTTCGTGCTCGAGGAGCAGCCGGACGGCTACCGCACGATCAACCACGCCATCCGGGTTCGTCCTGACGGCCGCGTCGATCAGCTCGGTTGGCCCGAGGTCGACATCGAATACGCGCCGGGAACCCGCTATCCGGTTCGCGCACGCCTCGCGCTGAAGGAGCGGGGCGGGAAGGCGCTCGAGCTCGACATCGAGCCCCTCGGCCCGATGCCCCTCAGCGTGGGGCTCGGGTACGGGCCGGACGACGATGGATGGAACCACGGCCGATGGATGGGCGAGAAGTGGCTCGAACGCGTCGACCACGATCTGGATGCCGAGGCGACGAAGCAGCGGGTCGCCTGGAGCATGATCGACCATGCCGCGCGTGCCACGCTGGAGGGCCAGGCCGGCTACGGGATCTTCGAACACCTCTGCATCGGTCGTCACGACCCCTCCGGCTTTCCCGACCTGATGACGATGGCCTAGCGGAGCCGGCGCCCTAGGGTTCCGTGATTCCGATCCGGATCTCCGTCGAGTCCGCGGGCAGGTCGAACGTGTGGAGGTCGCGGACGAGGATCGTGTCGTCCGAGAGGCCCCGCCGGAAGATCCGCTCGCCGATTCCCTCCGGCGGCGCCGGAACGAGATGGTAGAGCGCGAGCTGACGGACGCCGGCCTCCGTCGCCGCCTCTTCGAGGGTGAGCGAATCGGCGTGATAGTCGATCACGTCGGTCATGATCCGGGGCAGGACCGGAACGCCGACCTCGGTGGTCGCCTCGATCATGGCGTCGAGCATGTGCCGGGCGAGGGCGTCGTGAAGGACGAGATCGGCATCCTTCGCCGCAGCGAACAGACGCTCGCTCGCGTTGGTGTCGCCGCTGATCACGACGGACCGTCCGCGGTAGTCGACGCGATAGCCCACGGCGGGCTCGATCGGCGGATGCTCCACGGGAAAGCTCGTGACGGTCAGCAGATCGTCCTGGAAGACGACGTCGCCCGGGGTGAAGGTCTTCGCGGTCATCGGCCCCGCCGAAGCGGGAAGCAGTTCCGAGCCGTGGTGCTCGACGCGGTAGGAACGATCGAGGCGATAGGCGGCGTTGAACCCGTCGACGATCTCGTCGACCCCCTCGGCGCCGAAGATCGGAAGGCTCTCGCGGCGGCCCTGCACCCAACTGACCAGGTTGACGTCCGGGATCGCGGAGATGTGGTCGGAATGGAAGTGGGTGAGGAAGATGCCGTCGAGTCGGAACATGGGGAGTCGGGCCTGGGCCATGCGCAGCGGGGACCGCGCCCCGGTGTCGAAGAGCAGGAAGTGCTCCGCGGTCAGGACGGCGATGCAGGCCTGGGCGCGTTCGGGGAGATTGCCCAGCGGAGAAGCGCTTCCGCAGACGACGACGCGCAGGCCGTCGATCGGCTCCGGCTTCGCCGAAAAGTTCGCGCGGATCGCACGTCCGAAGAGCGTGTCCTCGATCGACGAGCAGCCGACGAGACCGAGGGTGGAGAGCAGGAGGGCGATCAGGGTCGCTCCGAGGGTGGATCTTCGCATGGTCGTTCTTCCTGTGTGATGGGACTTCAGACGTCGAGAAGCCGGTGGACCGTCGCCGTCAGGGTTCGCGTCGCCGCGGCGACCGAGAGTCTCTCGTGGCGGCGGAGCTCCTCCCAGGCGGCGAAGGAGAGCAGGGTGCGGAGCGCCGCGATCCGATCGCGCCGATCCGGCTCGGAAAGCGTCGCGAGCTCTTCTTCGAAGGCCCGCCGGAGGTTGCGACGGATCTCCGAGCGCAGCCACGCGTAGCGTTCCTGGATCGTGTCCGAGAAGGGCTCGCGGAGCATCGCCGCCCGTCGGACGGGGGCCGTCAGCTCGAAGCCTCGTGTCACCCGCGCGACGAGCGACTCGACGCGCTTCTCGCGGGACCCTTCGAGGGTGAGCGGAGGCAGTTGCCCCATCACGCGTTCGTACTGGAGCTCGGCCGCCTGCTCGATCAGGGCTTCCATGTTGTCGAAATGCCGGAAGACGGCCCGCGTCGAGACGCCGGCACGTTCGGCGACCTCGCTCGCGCCGGGCCGGAGGAGCCCGTCCTCGAAACAGTCGAGCATCGCCTCGGCGACTGCGACGCGCGTCCGCTGCGATCGCGCATGTCTTCCATCGGCTGTCGGCAACTCGGAAACCTGTATCGGCAACTCGGAAACCTGTATTGTCACGCCAGGTGACAATACCAGCTCGAGTCGAAGCCGCAACGCGGTTCGGCCCGTTTCGAGTACGGCGTGGGAGGTGCGGCGATGAGCGGGATCGTTCGATGGGGCGTGGGGATCGGCCTCGCTCTGCTGGTCGTCGGATCGCTCGCGTACGTGAACCGGATGGAGATCGTCCTCGGTCTCATTCGGTTCACGACGGACCGGGGCGACGCGGTCGAGCCGACCCGGGACGTCGTGTGGTCGACGGGGCAGGATCCGGAGGGAAGGGCCTCGGCGGAGCGGCCTCCGAACGTCGTCCTGATCCTGGCCGACGATCTCGGATGGAACGATCTCACCTTCGGCGGCGGGGGCGTCGCGGGGGGGACGGTGCCGACACCGAACATCGACTCGATCGCCGCGGAAGGCGCGAACTTCACGAACGGCTACGCGGCCAACGGGACCTGCGCGCCCTCGCGCGCGGCGCTCATGAGCGGGCGCTACGGAACGCGCTTCGGCTTCGAATTCACGCCGACGCCGCCGGGCATGATGCAGATCGTTCCGCGGCTCGTCGGACCGGGTGCGCGCCTCCGGCCCACGATCCTCTACGACGATGCGGCGTCCGTTCCGTACGAGGAGATGGGGATGCCCGCGTCGGAGATCTCCCTCGCCGAGCTGCTGGCGGAGCAGGGGTACCACACGGCCCACATCGGGAAATGGCACCTCGGCCGGGCGAACGGGATGGCTCCCCACGATCAGGGCTTCGCCGAGAGTCTGCTCATGGCGAGCGGTCTCTACCTGCCCGAAGACGATCCCGGCGTCGTCAACTCGAAGCAGGACTTCGATCCGATCGACCGCTTCCTGTGGGCGCGGATGAGCTACGCCGCGTCGTTCAACGGAAGCCCCTACTTCGAGCCCGAGGGCTACCTGACCGACTACTACACGGAGCAGGCGGTCGAGGTCATCGAGGCCAACAAGGATCGCCCGTTCTTCCTCTATCTGGCCCACTGGGCGCCGCATACGCCGCTACAGGCTTCGAAGGCGGACTACGAAGCCCTGGCGCACATCGAGAATCATCGGTTGCGGGTCTACGCCGCGATGATCCGTGCGCTCGACCGGGGGGTCGGCCAGGTGCTCGACGCCCTCGAGCGGAACGGTCTCGAGGAGAACACCCTCGTCCTCTTCACCTCGGACAATGGCGGCGCCAACTACATCGGCCTGCCGGAAGTGAACCGCCCCTTCCGCGGCTGGAAGATCACGCTCTTCGAAGGAGGGATCCACGTGCCCTTCTTCGCGAAGTGGCCCGCGCGGATCGAAGCGGGAAGCGAGCTGGCGGATCCCGTTCACCACTTCGACATGTACTCGACCGCGGCGGCGGCGGCAGGGGCGCCCCTCCCGACGGATCGCAAGGTCGATGGCGTCGACCTCCTGCCCTTCGTGACGGGCGAGGCGGACGGCGTTCCCCATCGCTCGCTCTTCTGGCGGAGCGGCTCGTCCCAGAGCGCACTGGTCGACGGCTGGAAGCTCAACGTGAGTGATCCCCCGGGTCGGACCTGGCTCTTCGACATGAGCGTGGACCCGACCGAGCAGCGAGACCTGTCCCTTGCGCGCCCCGACAAGCTCGCCGAGCTCCAGGCGGCGCTCGCGGCGCACAACGCCGAGCAGGCGCCGCCGACCTGGTCGGCACAGATCTCGACCGCGGTCACGCTCGACAAGGACCTCACGGTCCCCGAGGCATCCGACGACGAGTACATCTACTGGTCGAACTAGCGAGGGACGTCGCCCGGGAGCGGGTCGAAGAGCCGCGTTCGATCAGTCGTACGTGATCGAGTCGACCCCGATCACGTACTTCGAATTTCGGCTGAGCCGGATCGGGATGCCCTGGGCATACCGGTTCGCGAGCTTCCGGTCCGAACGGTCGAACTTGATCTCGACGACGAGGGTGTCGGGAAGGTTGGCGGGGTGCTTCAGGTTCGGCTTCGCGCAGTGGCGTTGGTCGTAGACCCGTTGGTTCCAGTCGACAGTCAGCCGGACCCGCCCGTCGCGCGAGACGAAATAGCGACGCTCGTACCGATTGACCAGGACAGGCTGCGGGTTCGCGTCGAGCCAGATCCGTGCCGGGTCCGACAGCTGCGCGCGCAGAGAGCACCGGAACTCCGACCACGAGACGCCGACCAACGGCGTAGCTCCGACGGGAAACGAGAGCTTCCAGCCGACGCTGCTTCGGCGGCGTTTGACCTCGAGCGTTCCCTTGTCGGGGTCGTCCGTGTCGCCGTACCAGCGGTAGCGCACCTTCGAGCGAGCACTCGCCCCGGAGATGTTCTCCTGGTAGGCGTAGAGATCGAAGGTGTCGAAGTAGACGTTGTTGACCTGGCGCATCGGAAAGGGCTCGTGGAAGCCCGCCTTGTTCGCGCGGACCCATCCGAGCAGTCGGGGTAGCTCCGTCGCACGAGCGACGAACTTGACCTCGTAGCGGAGCTCGTCGGGCACGGCAGGCGCACTCATTTCTTCATGTACCCCTGCTTGTAGAGCTCGTCGATGTCCGCATCCTCCGGCTCGAGCTCGGTGCCGTTGAGCACGACCCGGCTCCCGAGCTGGGCGAGCCCGTCTCGGCCGACGTCTCGAAGCTCGATCCCGTCTGCCACGATCCGGGAGGGGCCATACTCCGGCTTTTTGACGTAGGCCATGATCGCGACGTGTCGGATCCGCTCGAACTGGGAGTCGGAGATCTCCGTTTCGGACGCGTCCTTGCTGGCGAGGGCCGTGCCGGCATCGTCGACGTAGGCGCCGGAGATCTTCGCTCGGCTGCCTTCGCCGATGGACAGCGCCTTGTCGTGGACCCGGCTGAGGGTCGGGCCCTCGACCGTGATGTCGGAGCCGCTCACGTCGATGCCGTCGCCGCCGATCGTCTCGTACGATCCGCCGACGACGCGACCGGTCACGAAGTCTCCGTCGAAGGCGTCCGACGGCGTGTTCACGAAGGCGGTGTCGATCAGCTCGAACTCGGAACGCACGAGGTTGAGGGCATCCTCGCTCTGGTTCGATTCGAATCGACAACTCTCGATCCGGACGGGCGCGTCGTGGAGCGTGACGCCGCCGGTCAGCTTCCAGCCGTTCCGGTCGATGCCGTTCGTGTTGAGGACGACCACGTGCTCCCAGTGGTGGGGCGCGTCGGAATGGAGCGAAGCCAGGCCGCCCCACAGCGAATCGTCGTCGAAGCTCCGGAGGACGATCGGTGATTCGGCGCTGCCGCGGAAGGTCAGGGGGCCGTTGGCGACCAGGACCTGCTTCTCGTCGAAACGCAGGGTCGTCCCCGGGCCGATCGCGAGCCCGATGCCATCGGGGAGGATCACGCTGCCGTCGACCCGCCAGTCGCCGGGAGCGACGCGCAATTCGTCGGGTGCGTCGGTTCGCTCGAGGAAGGGGTGTCGAGCCAGCGTGTCTTCCAGAGCCGGGGGCTCCAGGGGATGACGATCGAGTGACGGGAAGTAGGCCGTAGCCTCGAGCGGGTGATGGTGGCGCTGCCCCTCGACGCGGTACCGGCCTTCGACCGGCCGCATCGTCTCGACTTCCCAGTCGCTCTCCGCCTCGGCCTCTGCCTTGACGAGCGCGGGCTCGAAGCGGACCCGGACGGGGGAGGGGGGCTCTTCCAGGGGCGTGGGCGGCAGCGTGATGGGGAGCGCGTCCGGCTCCGTCAGGATCAGGGGATCCCGCTCCAGGTCGCCCTTGGCGGGGTGGAAGAGCGCGTCCACGACGACGGGCACGGACAGGACGTTCACGAACTCGAGGTAGTGGCCCGCTTCGTCCTGCTGCAGGTACGTGCGGACGGCGTCGGGATAGCGCGCTTGCGGCTGGACCATCTCCGGTCGGAAGAGGTCGAGGTTCTCTTCGGTGACGTCCGCGAGGATCGCCGCGCGCCTTTCGACGCGCTTCATCTTCAGGCCGGTGCGCATCGGGAACTCCCGATTGAGGATCGCGAGCATCGGGGCTTCGATCTCCTCGACGCGTTCGGTCGTGACGCCGTCGCGGGTCTCGCCCGCGATGCGCGCCAGATTCCGGACGAAGGCCCCGCGCATGACCGGGTCTCGCAGCAGGCGCTCGGGAAAGGACTCCGCCAGCGTGCTCATGCCCGTTCCGGTGTAGATCGCCTGCATGTTGACGTCGAAGGCGATCGGCTCGAGGCGAAGCGTGATGGGGTTCAGGAAGAACCGCATGTTGTGCCAGCGAAGCGCGTGTCGGATGCTCCAGACCTCCGAGACCGCCATGAAGCGGGTCATCTGCTCGACGTCGAAGACTTCCGAGGCTGGCAGCCGGTCTTCGAGGAAGCTTCGCATGAGACCGGTGGCGATCTCGAGCTGGGTGGTCAGGTCTCTCGACTTCCGGATCGTCGAGCTTCCGAAGGGCTTGATCGGCGCGACGTAGAAGTTCTCGAAGGGGCCGTGGATGCCGTTTCGCATCTGGTTCGCGAAGAACGCGTCCTCGTTGAACCGGATGATCACGCCCTCCTTCCGCTTCTGGGATTCGAGGATCTCCTTGGAGAAGCTCTCCTCGACCGCCATCAAGCCGATGTCGTCGCCGTTGATGGACACGTCGACGAACGAGTAGCGCGGGGCGAGAACGCCTTCGCGGCGGTAGTGGTCGAGGACGACGGGCTCCGCCTGGAAAGCCCGGGTGCGGGGCGCCTGGATCGAGAAGCGGCGCATCCCGAAGATCTGGTCCTTCTTCCTCGTGTGGATGCGCATCGACCACTTCTCGCCTTCGAGGTGGTCGGTGTAGTCGCCCTTCAGCCGGAGCTTCACGCGGACCTCGCGCTCCCCGATCCGGATCGTCGCGGGCACGAAGTCGTCACCGCTCGACTGCAGAAGGCCCTGGGCCAACGCCTGGTCGCGCTTCTCGTGGAGCTTGTGGAGATGCTTGTATTTGATGTCGATGTGGAGGCGCGGCACCTCTTCGCCCGACAGCACGGCGCGAGCCCATCGAACCGGAGCGCCCGTGACGGCGCTGATCGCGTCGTTCGCGGAGGTGGTGCCCGTCAGGTTCTGGATCGACGGGCGGAGGAAGTCGAGGAACGCGACACCGCCCAGGAAGGAGAGCGCGGTCCACGCGACGAGGGCAACCACGGCCCCGAAGACCAGGAGGCGGCGGCGAGACCGTCCCTCGCCGGGAGAGGGCGTGGAAGAGGCGACCTGCTTTCCGGTTCTGAACTTCATGGAGGGCCGGCGTTCCTTGCGTCGCCACGTTCGAGCCCGCCGAGCGCTCGCAGGCGAGTGCTTCTCTCGCCGAGCGCCCGCAGGCGAATGATCAGACGCTTGGGAGCTGGTTCTGGTCGATGAAGGTGACGCCGATTCCCGGGAAGGAGGAACGGAGATCCTCGACGAGCGCCGAGATCTGCTCGGGGGTCGCGACGTCGAGGAAGAAGGTCACTTCCATCGTGTCGTCGTTGGCGTCCAGGCGTCGGAGATCGCCGTTCTCCGAGTGACGCGCGACGACCTCGCCGAGCGCGTCCATCGGTCGCTCGCTGCCCTCGGCCGGGCTGAAGTTGACCGAGAGATAGAGGTTGCGCTGGGTCTCTCCCTCGCGCGACCAACGCTGGATGCCGACGATCAAGAGAATGAAGGAGACGGCGAGGACCGTCGGGATGATCTGATCGGCGCCGAGGCCGAGGCCCGTGGCGATCGCGATGAAGAGGTAGGCGAGCTCCTCGGGCTCCTTGATCGGGGTCCGGAAGCGGACGATCGACAGGGCGCCGACGAGGCCGAGAGAGAGCGCGAGGGAGGACTTTACGACGGTGATGATGAGGACGGTCGTGAGGACCAGCAGCGGAAAGACCTGCGCGAACTCGGTGCGGTTCGAGAGCGTCGAGCCGAACCGCTCGAAATGCCAGCGCAACACGAACGCCAGTACGACGCCGACGACCAGGCTGATCAGGAGCGACGAGATCGACAAGGGCGCGGCTTGAGCCAGGCCCAGTCCCAAACTGTCCATGGACGCTGTTTCCTCCGGGGAGTCGCGCTCGGTTCATTTGCCGGTCGCGTGCGCTTCTCTGGCACTTTTCGGTGAAATCGTATTTGGCTGAACCCGAATGTTCAATCGGTGGGGCCCGTAGATCCGAGACGTTGCTGACGTTCTCGGATGAGTGCCGTTGAGCGGGCCGATTCGAAACGGGCTCCGACAATTTCTTGTGCCGAGCCGGGATTCGCGAGATAGTGGTAAAAACCCTTCGTGCGAGTCTCGGTCGCTCATGAGCCGAGGGGGAGTGAAGGCCCCAGTTGATTAGCAGGTTCTCGGTCCTCATTCGCTTCCGGCCTCACCGCACGTCTCTCAATCGGACTTTCCAAGGCTTGCAACAGATCATGAAACCCGCTCGGGAAGACAAGCTCTCGGTCACTGCGTCGATCGGGTTCCGGCTCGCACTGATCGTCGGGCTGACACTGTTCATCGCCCAGACCGTCGAAGCCCAGTCCTATCCCCATCCCTGGATCGTCGGACACCGCGGCGGACGGGTCCTTCGGCCCGAGAACACGCTGCTCACCTACGAAGAGAGCCTGGAGAACGACGTGACCGGCGTCGAGATCGACGTCTGGCTGAGTTCCGACGGCTTCCCTGTCTGTCATCACGACGAGACCCTCGACCGTACGACCAACGGGACCGGGCCGATCACAGATCAGACGCTGGCCCAGCTTCTGACGCTCGATGCGGGGTTCTGGTTCGGCAGCGGTCAATACACGGGGACGCCGATGCCGCGTTTCGAGGAGGCGCTGGATGTCGTCGACGGGTCGGGCAAGCTGTTTCTCGACATCAAGGACGTTTCCTACGTGCCCACCGTCGTTGACTACCTCGAGGCCGACGAGTTTCCTGCGGACGACGTCTGGGTATGGAACCGCTTCGGGACGGGGCCGCCGTTCAAGGCGCTGATGCCCGGTGCCCACGTCCTTACCGTGACGACGCCTCTGCTCGAACGAGAAGCGCGAATCCATCAGCGAGCCCTCCTCGGAGAGGACGGGGTCGCTGTGACGTATACCCGGCTGGACAAGGCGTACGTCGATCTGGCTCACAGCTACGGCATGCTGGTGCTCTCCAATACGGTCGTTTCGCCTCGATGGCAGGAACAGATCGACATGGGGGTCGACATCATCGTCGCGAGCCACCCCACTCTTTTCGCGAGCCAGTACCTCCCGCAGCCCGATCCGCAGTGTGCGGACGGCGTCGACAACGATGGAGACGGCTTGTTCGACTATCCGGACGACCCGAGTTGTTGGGGACCCGAAGACGACGCCGAGCTCGCCGCTTGTAGCGACGGCGTCGACAACGATGGTGACGGCCTCGTCGACTATCCCGACGATCCCGGCTGCTACGCGCCGTTCTATCCGATCGAAGATCCGCAGTGCAGCGACGGTGTCGACAACAACCGCGACGGGAGCATCGATTTCCCGGACGATCTGGGCTGCTTTGCCGCGTACGACCAGGGTGAGCTCCCGGCGTGTTCCGACGGCAGGGACAACGATGGCGACGGGCTGGTCGACTATCCGGACGACACGGGATGTTCGACTGCGTCTGCCGTCACGGAGCGTCCGGAATGCCAGGACGGGCTCGACGACGATGGCGACGGCCTGATCGACTACCCGAGTGATCCCGGTTGTGACAGCGCAAGTGATATTTCCGAGGAGTCGGGGATCCAGCCTTCCTGCAACGATGCGATCGACAACGACGGGGACGGCTTCATCGACTTCCCCGACGATCCCGAGTGTCTCGGGTACAACGACGACTCCGAAGTCGCCGAATGCAGCGACGGACTCGACAACGACTTCGATGGACTCTCCGACCTCCTGGACCCGGACTGTCTCTCTGGCGCGGATCTGACCGAGCGCGTCGAGTGCGCGAACGGGCTCGACGACGATGGAGATGGCTGGATCGATACCGAAGACTTCGGCTGCTCGGACGCTTCCGACGCCACCGAGGCCGGGCAATCGGCCGCCGTGCCCGCGTTCGGCCCATTCGGACTGGCTGCGCTCGTAGTCGCGCTGGCGACGGCAGCGGGTAGTCTGGCGAGATCGCGACGCGGCGATTCGATCGCGCTCGACGAACGGGGTTGATCGACCGGATGCCGCACGGTCAGACTCGTACAAGAGCGCCTTCGTCGATCCTGGCGCACCTCCGATTCGCAGAGCCTCCTCCCAGCCGGTTGAGCTCGTTCGCGTTTCTGGTGCTGTTTCTGCTCTATCTCTCCGTTCCCGCCTACGGAGAGGGCGTGATCGGCGTCGCGCATCGGGGCGGTCGGATGCTGGGGCCGGAGAACACGCTCGAGGTCTTCCAGCTCTCGATGAATCTCGGCGTGACCCCGTGGCTGGAGACCGACTCCTGGGAGAGCAGCGACGGTGTTCTGATGCTCCACCACGACCGGGATCTCTGTCGTACTACGGACATCGAGACATGGCCGGGATACGACTGCGTGGTGGAGGAGAACAATCCACTGGGACGTTTTCCGCGGGTCGCGGACTTCACGGCGGCGGAACTCAAGACGCTTGACGCCGGCTCGTGGTTCTCCCCGGCGTTCGCCGGCGCCGAGATGCCCACGCTCGAGGAAGCGCTCACCCTGGTCGACGGGACGGGCACCCATCTCGTTGTCGAGGTAAAGACGGTCGGTCAGGCGGTGATCATCGAGGAGATCCTCGACCGGACGGGCATGTCGTTCGACAACCTGATCATCTGGGCGCGGGCGCCTTTCGCCTACCAGGAATTCCACACTCATCTGCCCGGGATTCGCCAGATCACCGGCATCTTCGACCTCGGGTCGGTCACTCATGCTCTGCTCGCGCAGCGCGCGGCCGCTGGCGACTATGGAATCGCCTTCCACGCCGTCGGTCTGACGAGGAACATGGTCGAGCGCGTTCAGTCCTACGGGCTGATCACGTACTCGGTTCCGACGCCGACCGGCCAGGACACCTGGGAGCAGCAGGTGCCGTTGGGGGTCAATGCACTTCACGTCGGCAACGAACTCGCCTGGGCGGATTACCTGGCGACGAGGCCTTGCATCGATCGGCTGGACAACGACGGGGACGGATTCGCGGACGCCGACGGAATCGATCTGGATTTCGACGGCGTTCCCGAGATCCCCGCCGACGCAGGGTGCCTGCGTCGCCTCTTCGAGACCGAGGTCTCCGACTGCCAGGACGGCGTCGACAACGACGGCGATAGCCTCATCGACCTCGACGACCCTGGGTGTACCGGTCCGAACTCGCCGACCGAGTACTCGATCGAGGCGCAGGTCCCTTCCTTTTCGAGCGGCGGACTCCTCCTGCTGTGCCTCGCGGTCGTGAGCGTGGGGGCGTTCTTCAGTCGAAGGGGCTTTTCCGGCGCCTGAAATCACGCCCTGCCTCACCCCGAACGCCTGCGAATCCACCTCCAACCCGCAGTGACCGCCGTCGGATCGACGTGCATCCGGCGGACGACGAACGACAGCATCAGGAGATGCTGGATGCCGAGCGAGGTCCCCGTCGCGATCGCCGCGCCCATCGATCCGTAGCGCGGGATCAGGAACCAGTTGAGGACCAGGTTGAGGGCCGCGGTCCCGCCGTTGAAGAGAGCGGCCAGGTTCTGCTGGCTCGTCATGGTCATGAGGGCCGCGACGCATCCGCAGAGCGCGCTGACGGTCTGTCCGACGACCAGCCAGACGAGGGCCGAATGGCCTTGCCGGAACTCGGGACCGAAGATCGCGAGGGCGTACTCGCCGAGGAGGATGAATGCGATCGCGGCGGGCAGCGTGAGTGCCGTGATCAGCAGGCCGGAGGTGCCGGCGATCCGCTCGAGCGCGGGCGGATCATCGCTGCCGTACGACTCGGCGATCATGGGCGCAGCGATCGCGGCGACGGCCTGGAGCGGGAGGAGCAGGATGACGGCGAAGCGGCTCGCGGCCGCGTAGAGCGCGACTTCCTCCGGCCCCTGCAGCCACCCGAGCATGATGATGTCCGCTCGATTGTGGATCAGGCTCATGCTGCCCATCATCAAGAGTGCGAGCGAGACCGAGGTCCATTCCCGGGATCCGGCGAAGTCGGGGGCCTCGGTTCGTGCGCGCGTCGGGAGGAATCGCCGCTCCCACACGCGTGACAGGGCGAGCGCCGTGACGGCACCGCAGACCATCGCCAGCATCGCCCCCTCGGTCGATCCGGCGACGCCGAGGGCGGCCGCTCCGAGCAGGAGGACGATCGTCGTGCCGGGTCTGATCACGCCGTCGACGGCGATCGCGAGCCCTGGACGCTTGAGGCCCCGGAGTACTCCGTCCTGGAGCGAGGCGAGGGAGAGCAGGGGGATCAGCAGGAGCGAGAGGAAGAAGGCCTCGTCTGCACCGTCCCCGGTTCGCGAGGCGACCGTACCGGCCACCAAGGCGAAGACCACCGACGTCAGGAGGACGCGCGTCCGGGCCTGGCGAAGCAGGCCTCGAAGTCGGCCGAAGGCCTCGCGGCGTACGTAGTCCGCCGTGAATCGGACGATCGAGTTCGTGTATCCGAGTCGAGCGATGAACGAGAGGACCGTGGCCCACGAGAAGGCGTAGGTGTAGGTCCCGTACGCCTCCAGGCTGAGCGTTCTCGCGAGCACGAGGTGCAGGGCGAATCCGATCAGGACCGCGCCGATCCGGAACGTGAACGAGGCGCCCGCGCCGCGCGCGAGCTGTGCCCGGAGACCGCCTCCCTTCAGGACTCGATCGAACAAAGAGCCGGCCATCTCATCCCATGCTCGTAGGGGCAGGTTGCAGGATGCAGTGGGGCTTCGCTCTCTGGACCAGGCGCGGAATCATGGGCGGAGCCGATTTGCCTCGAGGCTTGACGGATGCGACGCATCCCCGGAGCGGGAAAGTACCGAATCCGCTCGATGGGGCCTCGCTCGACTCGCGCGCGACACCGGCGACGCACGCTTCGGACGAGGATCGTGATAGATTCCGGGCGCGCCGGGCGTCGATCGAACGCGACGGCGAAGGGGGAGCCTGCGCCGTTGAACCGTTCAGAACCGCTTCCGATTCGCGCAAGAATCGCTTCCATCCGGACCGGACGCTCAGGAGAGGGTCGACCGGACGCCGAGCGAAGGCGGGTGCGGCTCGGGCATTCCCTGCTCTTTCTGGCGGCTGCGCTCCTCTGCGCCTGTCAGCTCCCGGCTGGCACAGACCGCCCGAGCTTCGTCGACGGTTATCCCGCCTTCCCGGACGCCGATCCGACCTTGGCGCTCTTCCATTTCGTCGTCGAGATTCCCGCCGGCACGAACGACAAGTGGGAGGTCGACAAGCAGACCGGCGGCCTGCATTGGGAAGAGAAGGATGGGCGCCCCCGCGTCGTCCAGTACCTCGCCTATCCCGGCAACTACGGGATGATCCCGAGCACGACCCTGCCGGAGGCGATCGGAGGCGATGGCGATCCGCTCGACGTGCTCCTCCTCGGGCCGGCCCTCGAACGCGGAAGCGTGGTCGTCGCGCGCCCGATCGGCGTTCTCCGCCTCCTCGACGGCGGAGAACGGGACGACAAGATCCTCGCGGTTCGGGAGGACGGCCCGCTCTCGGACGTGCGGGACCTCGCGACGCTCGACGCGAAGTACGCGGGCGCGCGAACCATCGTCGAGACCTGGTTCACGAACTACAAGGGTCCGGGCAAGATGGTTTCCGACGGATTCGGAGATGCGGAAGAAGCGCTGGCCGTCATTCGTGAAGCGAGCCGCCATTTCCTTGAGCGCTCGCGGCGCCTCCTGGAGCGCTCGCCGCGCCCCCTGGAGCGGTAGCGGCGCCGCACGGCGGCGGGCGGGGCGTCAGGGGGCGGCCTTGCGGGCGGCTCGGAAGCGGGCGAAGAGCAGGCTCGCGAGATTGCGAACGGCCTTTCCGTTCCACCGCGCCACGACGAAGGCCGGTCGCGGTGGCGGCCCCCAGTACTCCTCGAGGTGCTCGAACTCGCTGTCCGTCGCGACACTGCTGGTGTTGACGAGGTCGGTATCGGTCCAGTGCTCGTGGATCACGCCCCACGGATTCGCCCAGTAGTCGTAGATCTGTCCGCCGTAGCGATGGCGGCCGACGCCCCAGATGGGCTTGCGCCGCTCGGCCTTCAGGTGCTGGTGCCCCGCCATGAGGTCGTCGAAGTTGCCGACCTCGAAGGCGATGTGCTGCACGCGCACGCCTTCGTCGAGGGCGTACTGGAATCCGACGGCGTGGTGGTCCACGTACTCTTCGCCCCGGTCGACGTGGGCGAAGCGCATCTGGGTGCTGCCGTCGGGCAGGTGGACTTCGTCCGACTTTCGGAGGCCGAAGTGCGCCTCGTACCAGTCGTGGAGTCCGGCAGGATCGGGGCTCTCGAGGACGAGGTGGCCGATCCGGCGGACGTGGGAGGCGCCGGGGCGAATGCCGGGGAGGGGGCCCTGACGTCGGCGTTCGCCGTTCATGTTGTACTCGTGCGCCGGCGCCGCCGGGATCGGCTCGAGGGTGGCCTGGCCGTGCACGATCTCGATCCGCTGGCCGTTCGGGTCCGTCAGGCGGACGACGTGGCCGCCGGCGGGCTCGTCCAGCTTCTCGATCGCCGAGGCGCCGTTCACGCGGGCGATCGACTCGAGGTCCGCCTCGCTGTCGACTTCGAACGCGATCGCGAGGACGTCCGAGGGGCCTTCGGTCAGGACATAACAGTGGCTCTCCGCGTCGGTTCCGCGAAGGTAGGTCGCGCGATCGGTTCGAGCGGCGATCTGAAGCCCGAAATCGAGCAGGAACGCCTCGGCCTCGGGCCGGTCCGGCGCGGCCACGCGGACGTAGGCGAGTCGCTTCACCTTGACGAGCGGTTCGGTCACGAGACACCTCCGAGGATCTGATCGACTGCCGAGCGCAGGTCGTCCGCCGGCCTGTCTGGGAGCGACGAGGCGCGCCAGCCGACGTGTTGGTCCGGGCGAACGAGCAGCGCGCCGCCGCGTTCCATTCCGCAGGTCGCGGCCCAGGCGGCGTCTTCCGGCTGGGCATCGACGCCGATCCTGACGTGGACGATTCCGGGGCGACCGGCGTCCGCGATCGCGTCCGCCCAGCGCTCGTGCGCATCGAAGCTGACGAGCGTCATCGTCCCGTAGTCGACGAGGTCGAGGGTCGAGCGCCGCGCTCCGTCGACGTCGAGCCAGCCGTGGGGCAGCCGCGCGCCCGGGTGCGCCGTGGGGACGTATTCGCGCGGCGACTCGAGGGGCGGGGGGCTGCCTTCGGGCACGAGCGCGCCGGTCTCGTAGACGTAGCCGAGCTGGAGCCCCAGCATGTCGAAGTGCTCGGCCTGGGCCTCGCAGGCCGCCACGACCCGGTCTCGCTTCTGCGGGTCGGAGAGGCTCGACGCCATGCGAGCCGTGGTGGGTTCCGTGTCGGTCCCGAGCGCCTGCGGAATCAGGACCATCTTGAGCGCGTTCTTGAGGCTCTGGTTCGTGTTCTCCCGCGCGACCGCCAGGCGTTCCTCGGCGTAGGTGTCGAGGAGGTCCGCCGAGGCGCGTCCCTCCTCGACGCTACAGAGCTTCCAGACGAGGTTGTGGGCGTCCTGGAAGCCGCTGTTCAGGCCGAGGCCGCCGGTCGGCGGGAAGCGATGGGCGGCATCCCCCGCCAGGAAGATGCGATCGCGTCGCATCCCGTCGGCGACCTGGGAGCTCATGTGCCACGTGCCCTTGTGAAGGAGCTCGAGGGGCACGTCCCCGCCGATCGCACGATGGACCAGGGCCTTGCAGCGCGCGTCGTCGTAGTCCGCTTCGCTCTCGCTGTCCGGGTCGAAATCGTGCATGTAGACCCACTCGCGATCGATGTCGTGGGCGATGAAGGCCCCGCCGGCTTCGGGATCCATCACGAAGTGCAGGACGCCCGGACGATCGCGGACCCGTTCGCGGAGGTCGGCCCCTACGTGGATCATCAGGAAGCTCTGGATGCGCTGCGGCCCCTGCATCTCGATTCCCAGGGCCTGGCGGACGCGGCTCCCGGCGCCGTCCGCGCCGATCACGTAGCGGCTCCGGACCTCGACGGTCTCGTCGGTGGAGAGGTTGCGCACGACGGACGTCACGCCGTCCGCGTCCTGGAGGCTGCTCTCCCACTGCCAGCCGTAGCGGAGATCGATCTCCGGTCGCTTCCCCACCTCGTCCGCGAGGACCGGCTCGAATCGGTGCTGCGAGAGATTGCGAAGGGGCGTCGGCGTGAAGCGGAGGCATTCGTCGCCCTGTCTCTCGAAAGGCAGCGAGCCGATCAGCTCTCCGGCCAGCCGGGTCACGAAGCGGACGTGGCCGGCGTCCTCGGGCTTCTTGCAGGCCGCGTCGATCGCGGCCATGTCGAGTCCGGCCTGGCGACAAATCTCGAAAGTGCGCGCGTTCACGACGTGGGCGGCGGGCGCGGTCTGGGGACCGTCGCGGCGTTCGAGGACGAGGCTCGGTTGGCCTCGCTTCGCGAGCAGGAGGGCGCCGATCATGCCAACCGGGCCGGCACCGACGATCAGGAAGGGAACGTCCAGGGTGGCTTCGGGCATGGCGTTCTTCTCTCTCTGCTCAGCGCAGGCCGGCGGGCTTCGCGTGGACCTCGGCCCGACCGCGCTGGCGAGCCGTGTCGATCCGTTCGGGGAGGAGGCCGTGGATCTTGCGTTCGTTTTCGCGACGTCCTTCGAGATTGCCTTGCCGACCGAGGTCAGCCCGGATCGCTTCGGCCCTCTCCTTCGAGGCGACCGGGGGCGCTTCGTGGGCTCGTCCCAGCGGTCGACGGGCATTGAATCCAAAAATGATGAATTTGTCAATATTGGGAAAGATGGCAATTCTGCTAGCGTGGCGTCATGCCGGAGACGCCGATGCCCGCCCGTACGCGGGGCTACAAGAAGAAGGAACGGACGCGACGCCAGCTGGTCGAAGCCGGCGTGCGCGCGCTCGCCGCGAAGGGCGAGGGGCTGACCGTGAGCGACGTCGTCGCGGAGGCCGAGGTCTCGAACGGCACCTTCTACAACTACTTCCCCGACCGCGAGGTGTTCATCGACGCGGTCACCGAGCACTCGGCGCTCTCTCTGGCGGCGGACGCCGCGAAGCAGCCGATCGAGGATCCCGCCGAGCGCTTCGCTCTCGCCACGATGGGCATGCTGCGCCGCGCGCGGAGGGACGAGACCTGGGCGCGCGTGATGCTGCGTCTGGTGAGTCGTCCGGGGTCGGGGCTCGATCTGAGTCGCTATCTGAGCGAGGACCTGAACGAGGGGTACGCGCAGGGGCGGTTTTCGGTCGGCGCGGAGGATGCGGCGCTCGATCAGGTCGCGGGGCTCGTCGTGATGACGATGCGGCGCTTCGTCGACGGCCGGGCGCGAGAGGGCGCGGAGCGCGAGGCGGTGGAGCGAGGGCTCGTGGCCCTCGGCGTGGACGCGGCCGAAGCCGCAGGACTCGCGCTCCGGGCGGAGGTCTCCGAGGGCAACGGCGTCGAGTAGCGCGCGGTTCGGGCCCGCGTCCTAGATCGGTTCCTCGGCGAGCTTGCGGAGCGCCTGCTCGACCGGGTTCACGGGCATCCGCCGGACGAGCGCGTTGCGGAGGCCCCGTAGCAGCGGGTTCGCGATCATCCCGATCTTGCCTATCCGCTGAGAGCGGGAACGCACCCAACGCACGCGGCGCGCACGCCGCCCCGCGAATTTCCCGAGCCGCTCGGAGATCGGCGCCTCCCCGGCCCTCGTCAACTCTTCCACGAGGACGGCCGAGTCCTCGAGCGCCATGGCAGCCCCCTGGCCCATGTTGGGCGGCATGGCATGGGCTGCGTCGCCGACGAGGACGGTTCGGCCGCGATACCGGTCGCAGGGGGCCAGGTACTCGAGATCGTCATGGATCAGCTGGTCGGGCGTCTGGAGGGAAGAGAGGATCTCCGGAACCTGTCCCCCGAAGACGCCGAAGGTTTCTCGAAAGCGTTCCAGTCGCCCTTCGAGCGGGTCCGGCTGGCCGTAGGGCGCGTGGACGACGGCGAAGCAGTACAGGTGATCGCTCCCGATCGGAACGATTCCGAACTCCATGCCCGGCCCCCACATGATGTCCTGAGTGATCGAGCGCGTGGGAATCGGAACGGCCATTCGCCAGCAGGTATGACCGGTGTAGCGGATGTCGACGGGACCGATCGAATGCTGGCGCACGGCGGACCGGATGCCGTCGGCACCGATCACCAGGTCGACCTCTCGCGTGCGTCCATCGGTCAGGGTCACCTCGATCCCGTCCGGCCGTTCGGTCATCGCGTCGATCGTCGTTCCGAACGAGATCGGAACGTCCTTCGCGGCGCCGAGGAGCGCTTCGTGGAGCGCCACGCGATGGATCGCGACGGTGGGGCCGTGATCGGCGGCGATGCTCCGGAAATCACCCGTGCTGAGCGGCTCGCCCCGTTCGTTCGTGATCGCACCGGCACCGAGGACGTGGCCCGCGGCTTCGACCTCCTCCGCGATCTCGAGCCTCCGGAGCACGGCCATGGCGTTCACGCTCATGACGATCCCTGCGCCGGTGGGCGCCCAGTCGTCGCGCCGTTCGAGCACTTCGCACTCGATGCCCGAACGGTGGAGGCCTGCGGCGGTGGCGAGTCCTGCGATTCCCCCGCCTACGATCAACGCTCGGCGGACGGACTTCGGTTCGGGGGGCTTGGGCATGAGCGGCTCCTTGGGGTGGCTCGGGGAAGAGAGAGTCAGGTCGATCGGTTCGGCAGGTTCATCGCCGCCAGCGCGATCCGTTCGAGACGGGCGATCCGCTCCGCCGGCCGAATGCGTCGCTCGCCGAGCAGGGCGGCGCCGTAGAAGAGCTCCTGATCGAGGATCGCCATGACGGCCAGCAGGGCGGACTCGATCGCTCGAGCCCTGCGTGCTCGGCTCGAGCCCTTCGCGTCCAGCGCGGAGGCGAGCGCGTCGCCGGTGTCGCGAACGAGTTGTTGCCCTCGTTGGGCGAAGACGCGATCCGTCAGGGATTCGATCAGGACGGCGCGAAGCAGGCCCGCGTGGACGGCCTGGAGTCGGACAGCGCTCCCGACGAGCAGCTTCGCGAACGGTCCGGGCGGTAGCTTGGCGCCATCGAGACGTTCGACGGCGTCGGCGACACCCTCGCGCGCACTGTCGTGCATGCGCGCGTGCAAGGCGTGAAGGAGCTCGTGCTTGCTCTCGAAGCGCGCGTAGAACGAGCCGGCCGAGGATCCTGCCTCGGCGACGATGTCCTTGACGGTGACGTCCACGAAGGCCCGCTCGTCGAGGAGTCGCGTGCAGGCGTCGAAGAGCGATTCGAGGGTGCGGCGGCTTCGCGCCTGCTTCGGCGCACGGGCCTTCCCCGGCCCCCCGGTCTTGTTCTGCGTCGTGCGCGGCATGAATTAGAACTAGAATAATCGTTCTGTTTATGTCGGCGCAAGGGCTGCGCGTGATTTCGTCTCTCTCCCTGCCGCGCAGGAGGGGATCCCCGCGCCGCGGTGATCCCGCCACCGTTTCCTGGCGGGGGGATTCGACTAAGATCGTGACGGCTCATCGGTCGCGATCGACCCGACGAAAGGGCATGCCATGAACAGCCTCGTGAACAGCGTCACGATCACCCCTCTCTACGCCGCGCTCCTCGGCCTCGTCCTGCTCGTGCTGAGCGGACGCGTGATCGCCTCGGTTCGCGCGAAGGGCGTCGGAATCGGCGACGGCGGCGACGCGGACAATCTCGTCATCATCCGCAGCCAAGCGAACTTCGTCGAATACGTACCGATGATCCTCTTGCTGATCGCCTTCGCCGAAGCCGGGGGAGCTTCGGATGCGTGGATCCACGGCCTCGGCGGCACGCTGCTCGTCGGCCGAATCCTCCACCCCTTCGGCATGTCGCCGAGCCCGGACCCGAAGCCGGCCCGCTTCATCGGGACGGTGTCGACGCTTCTGGTGCTGCTGACCGTGTCGATCCTGCTGCTGATGCAGCAGATGTAGGAAGCGCGCGCGGTCGGTCAGAGCATCGACCGGTATCGCCCGGGCGGCATGCCGATACAGCGCTTGAACTCGCGGCCGAAGTGGGCCTGGTCCGCGTACCCCGAAGCGAAGCCGATCTGTGCGAGGGAGGCCTCCGTCTCCGCCAGCATTCGTGCGGCGTGGCGACCGCGAAGCTCGCGAACGAGCGTGCCTGCGTTCGTTCCGGCGGCTTCGAGGCGGCGCTGCAGGGTGCGCGCGCTCATACCGCAGCGGCTGGCGAGATCGGCGACGGTCCAGGCGCGTGCGGGGTCGCGCGTGAACTCGACGCGCAGGCGGGCCTCGAGGGCTTCGGGATCCGTCGGCGGTTCGTCGGCCGTCGGTGGGACCGGCCGCTCGAGGCGATCCCACTCGAGCCACCAGGTCGCGCTGTCGGTCGTGTCGGAGAGCCTTGCCAGGCAGGGCTCGTCGCCCGAAACGAAGGGAACGCCGTCCCCGAATCGTGCGCGCACTCCGCGCCCGCCGGCTGCTCGGATCAGGGCGAGGACGATCCCGGCGATCAGCAGGTCGTCGACGGGCGCTGGCGCCTCGCCCTGGGTCGCGGCGTGGCGAGCGCCGAACCCATGCTCCGAGGCGTCGAGGGTCTCGGTCCGGTGTCGGGAGTGGAAGAACCGTTCGAGGCGCTGCCAGCGGAGAAGCGCGTCGGCGGGATCGGTCGCGCGGCGAAGCACGGTGACCGATGGGTCGGAGCGCGCGCGCATCAGTTTCTCGCCGAGGGAGAGGATCAGGTGCGGACCGCCGTGACCGAGCGCCGCATCCAGGAGCGCGCGCTTCGCGGTGTGGGGCGCCCGGGACTCGCCCCGGACGGCCGTCGCGAATTCGAGCGCGATCCCCATCCGCTCGAGTACGCGTCGGACGCCGTTGTAGAGGGCGGCGCTCGTCTCGTCGGGAGCGCCGCTCAACGGAACCTCGCGAGGAGCGCTTCGGGTCGGACGGGCAGCCGGGTGGCCGGCTGGCCGACGAGCCCGGCGAGGGCGTTGCTGATGGCGGCCGCGCCCACGATCGCGGTCTCGCCGGCACCGGTCGGGATTGTCGCGTCCGCGGAGACGAGTTCGATCTCGATTTCCGGCACGTCGCCCACGGTAGGGACGCGATACGGGCCGGGTGCATCCGCGTCGATCCGCCCGCCCGCGACGCCGAGTCGTTCGCTCAGGACCATTCCGAGCCCCCAGATCAAGTTGCCCTCGATCTGTGCACGGACCTGGTCGGGATTCACGACGAGCCCGCAATCGTGCGCGCAGACGAGGCGCCGTACGCGAGGCGTGCCCGTGGTCTCGCCGAGTTCGACGTCGGCGACGACGGCGGCGTAGCTCATCTCCTTGTAGATCCCGCAGGCGAGGCCGCGACCGCGTCGCTCGTCGCCCTCGGTCCAACCCGCGAGCTCGGCGGCGCGGGAGAGGACTCGGCGCAGTCGTTCGTCGTCGATGTGCGCGAGGCGAAAGGCGAGGGGGTCCTGCCCAGTCGCCCGCGCCGTTTCGTCCACGGCGCTCTCGACCGCGAAGTGGTTCGGCGCGGCGCCTAGTCCGCGCCACGGTCCGGTGTCGACGGGGATGCGAACGTCCGAGAACTCGACGCGCGTTCGGTTCGCCGCGTAGGGCGGGTCCGCGCCGCGCGCGACGCCAAAGTCGCCGATCAGGCTGGTCGCCTTCTGGAGCCACGCCGGCATCGCGGCCGACGTGAAGATCACGTGCCCCGACTTGAAACGGTGGTGCCAGTCCGTGATTCGTCCATCGTCGCCGACGCGAACACGGAGACGGTGCGTCGAAGGAGGTCGGTGATAGCCTCGTTGGAAACAGTCGGAGCGCGTCCAGGTGACGTTGACCGGGCGCCCGACTGCGCGCGAGAGGAGGGCCGCCTCGACGGCTGGCCAGTAGAGGCTTCCCGAACCGAAGCCACCTCCGAGACGCTGGCTGTGGACCACCACGTTCTCGGTCGGGAGGCCCAGATGCTTGCGAACGGCGTCGCGCACGAAGAAGGCATCCTGGGTCCCCGTCCAGATCTCGGCGCGATCGTCCTGCACCTCGGCGACCGCGCATTTGGGCTCCATGCAGAGGTGGGCCGCCATCGGGACGTCGACGCGGAGGTCGACGGACCAGCCCCTGTCGGTCTCGACCCGATCGCCCCGGATCTCGTGCTCGAGCGCGTGCTCGTTCGCGTCGATGTCCATGGCCGCGTCGATCGCCCCCTGGTCGACCTCGCCGTCGACCTCCCAGCGACAGGCGAGGGAGACGAGCCCGCGTTCGAGTGCCATAGGCGTCTCGGCGACGACGCCGACGCTTCCCAGGAACTCGACGACCGAGACGACGCCCGATTCGCCCTCGGCGGCTCGTGCCTCGAATCCGCTCAGCCGGGCACCGAGTTTCGCGGGTTGGGCGAACCGGCCGTAGAGCATGCCCTTTCGTCGGACGTCCCCGGCGAAGAGCGCGCCGCCGGTCACGATCTCCCGAATCCGGTCTGTCGCGTGGGGCTGGCCGACGTGGCGGCGCCCCTCCGGCGCGAAGCTACGAAGGGAGAGGCCCTTCGATTCGATCCCTTCGAGCAGGATGGGCTCACCGGCGGCGAGCGTTGCCCAGTCGAGGCGCTTCCCGCCGGCGGCCATGCCGTCGTCCGAGTGCGTGACGTCCGCGGCCGACACGTCGAGCTGCGTCGCGGCGCGATCCACGAGGGCTTCGCGCAGGTTCGCCGCTGCGATGGCGAGGGGACGCGCGTAGTCGAGGATCGATTGGCTACCAACGGTCGAGCCCACCGGTTCGATCCGATCGGTGCGCAGCAGCGAGAGGAGGACGCGTTCTGGCGCGATCCCGATCTCCTCGGCCACGATCGCGCGAAGGCTGGCGCTGATTCCCTGTCCGATCTCCTGTCGAGGCGAGACCAGACGAAAGTGGCCCTGCGCGTCGAGTTGGAGCCACGCGTGGCCCGCGCCCGCGTCCGGTGCGCCGGAGGTCGGGAGCGGCGGCAGGAGGCGGGAACAACCCGGGAATGCGATGAGCGCCGTGATCCCCGTCGCCGACCAGCCGAGCGCGCGAAGGACGTCGCGCCGGCGTACGCGCGTCGCCCCCGCAGCGCTCACGATTGCGCCTCGGCCGCGCGACGGATCGCCTTGCGGATCCGTGCGTAGGTCCCGCAGCGGCACAGGTTTCCGGACATGGCTCGCTCGATCCGTTCGTCGTCAGGCGCAGGCTCCGATTCGAGGAGCGCGGCGGCGCTCATGATCTGTCCGGCCTGGCAGTAGCCGCATTGGGGCACCGATTCGTCGATCCACGCCTGCTGGACGGGATGGAGCGTTCCGTCCGGGTCGGCGAGTCCCTCGATCGTCCGGACACGCCGCCCTTCGAGCGACGAAACGGGCAGCAGGCAGCTTCGTTGTGGCGCGTCGTCGACGTGGACCGTGCAGGCGCCGCAGGCCCCCACGCCGCACCCGAACCGCGTACCGATCAGGCCGAGGCCGTCGCGCAGCCACCAGAGCAGCCGTGCCTCTCGCCAGGCCTCCGGAATCTCGATCGATTTCCCGTTGATCTCGAGCTTCACTGCGGCCCTCCCGGCCGGCCGAGGGCGTGCGACCTTCCGGAGGAGAGTGTGCTGTATCTCGACCCGTCGCGATTGAATATTCGCGCCAACCGAGCCGGGCCGAGAGGCGGAGCATTCTGGTCGGCTCGGAGACGGAGCGGGTCGCCTAGTCGGAGGCCAGCATCTTCCGCCCGATGCGCTCCGCGACCATCACGCAGCCCAGGTAGGTGTTGCCGGCCGGAATGATCGGCATGACCGAGGCGTCGGCGACGCGGAGGTTCGCGATCCCGCGCACGCGACCCTCCGCGTCGAGGACCGGGCCCATCGGGCAGGTGCCGACCATGTGGCCGTAGCTGATCGTGTTCCGTTCGAGGGCGGCCTGTCCGGCGTCGGGGTCCGCGAGGTCGTGGGGCATGAGCGGCTCGGCGCCCAGGGTGCGGAAGGCTTCGGAGCGCTCCCAGTCGGCGACGCGATCGAGCGCGTGCCGGAGGATCCGGGGCGCGTGGTCCGGCAGAGGCGGCGCGACGACGACCGGGGTGCCGTCGGGCGTGATCCCCAACCGCACGCTCCCACGACCGCTCGAACAGAGCAGGAAGACGGCGAGCACGAACATCGTCTTCTCGACCTCGGCGTCGAGGGGCTGTCGCGCGGGATCGTGGAGCGAGATCGGCATCAGGTGATGGTCGACGCGCGCGCCGTCCGACGCGCCGACGTAGACGATCTGTGCGGGACCGGCGATCCCGCCGCGCGGACCGGGGTGGGTGTAGGGGATGCCGGGACCGAGGTGGTCCGCCATCGTCGATCCGACCGGGAGATCGGCGTGGACGGCGAGGCCGTATTCGCCGAGGTGTTCCTTCGGACCGACCCCGGATCGAAGCAGCATCGCCGCCGTCCAGATCGCGCCTGCGGTCACGACGACTTGGTCCGCCTCGATCTCCTCACCGCTCGCGAGGACGACGCCGCGCGCGGCGCCGCCGGCGATCTCGATCCGTGCGACCTCGGCCCGTGTCCAGATCTCGAGGTTCGGGCGCGCGCGGACCTCGTCGTCCAGGAAAGCCAGACTGGTGCTCACGCGCCGCGTGTTCTCGTCGATCGTGACGGGGAAGACCCCGACCCCCGGAAGCGTTCGTGGGTCGTTGATGTCGGCGCTCGCCGGTTGACCGCACTCGACCATCGCCTCGCGGAATGCCAGCTGGCTCCGGCTCATCTCGTCCGGGCGCCAACGACGGACGGGGAGGGGGCCGGTCGAGCCGTGGATCGGGGCGTCCCCGAAGTCGAGGTCCCGTTCGACGGCCGCGAACGTGCTCTCGACGTCCTTCCAGCCCCAGCCTTCGAGCCCGGCCTTCGCCCAGTCGTCGTAGTCGGCGGGCTGACCGCGCAGGGTCGCGAGCCCGTTCACCGCCGACGTGCCGCCGAGGATGCGGCCCTGGATCATGGGGACCGGCCCCGTGTCGCTCGTCATGGGCTGGACGATCAGGTGCTCGCCGACCCCCGGCCAGCGGTCCGGCGCGAGGGCGGGGTCGAGCATCCCCTCGTCATATTCGGCGTGGTCGGGGCCGGCTTCGAGGAGGGTCACGGCGAAGCGCGGGTCTTCGCTGAGACGGGCAGCGAGGACGGCGCCCGAGGTCCCGCCGCCCACGATGAGAATGCGTCTCGCCTTCGGGTCCACGTCGCTTCCCCCGTGTCGCGCGCCGCATGCCCGATCGACCGCACACTTCCGGGTCGACCGAGCGCGACCGCCGCACGCGCGACTCGCACGGTCGCCCAGATCGATGGGCTGCGCGAGGGACGAGAGTCAGCGGACTTCGAGCTCGAAAGCGCGCGCGGGGCGGACTCGGGAGGCCGCGCGCCTCAGCGCGCGATCAACGCGTCGACGCTGTCGTTGAAGCGCGCGAGCGCGCCCTCCATGCCGGCGGTTCGCCAGCCTCTACGCCGATCGCGAGGAAATCGAGACCGCGTCCGCGCGATCCGGACGCGTGGGGCCACGCCTCAGGTTCCCGTCTCGCTCGCATGGAGCGCCGGCAGGAAGCCCGCGAGCGTCGTCATCTCTTCGAAACAGTGCGCCTCGAGCGCCTGCGCCGCCGCACGGGGGACCAGCCGTTCTCGTGCGAAGCGCGTACTGGCGAGCTTCTGCGCGAGTCCGCCCAGCAGGTCGGTCTCCACGATCCCCATCCAGAAGTGGCTGCGGAGCTGGCATCCCCATTCCGTGTCGTAGGCGGCGTGGACCATGCGCGCGATCGTGACGTCCCGCCGATCGAGGGGGCTCACCTTCGCGCAGACGAAGAGGCGGCCGGCCGTCTTCGCCTCGGGGCCCATGTTCTCGGTCGGGTCGACGAAGGTGATCGCCAGCTCGTTCATCTTGCCCCCGATGGTTTCGTGGACGAGATGAGAGGCGCCGATGTGGGTCCCGGGCGACTTGTTCGCCCAGTCCATCCAGACGTGGTCGCGGGGGTGCCAGCGTTTGTAGTGCTCGGTCGTCTGCATGTAGGTCCCGAACCACCAGGCGATCATCTCGGCGCGGACGCCCGGCATGCGGGTCAGTGCGGCGACGTGATAGACGCCGTCGTCCTGCCGCTCCACGCCGCTCTCGAAGGGGAGTGCGTCGGGGGTGTGGAGCAGCATGCGATCGGTGTAGTGCATGGGGGACCTTCGCGGGCGAGTGGTAGACCGTACCGGGGGCGTCGATTAGGGTCTAGCCATGCACGCTGACCGCCGATTCCGATCGCTCGTCGCCCTCGAAGACTTCGCCTCGCCGGCGATCGCCCGATGATGGCCCTCGGCGAGCGGGACGGCGTCGCCACGCTGACCCTCGACGACGGTCGCGCGAACGCGATCGGCCGCGCGTTCCTGGCCGAGCTGAACGAGAAGCTGGACGAGATCGAGCGCTCGGCCGCCCACGCGCTGGTCGTCTTCGGCCGCCCGGGGATCTACTCGGCCGGGCTCGACCTGAAGGAGCTTCCGGAGCTCCCTCCGGACGAGCTGAGCCGAACGGCCGGTGCGTTCGTCGAGGCGATGCGCAGGCTCTTCCTCTTTCCGAAGCCGATCATCGCCGCGGCGGACGGCCACGCGATCGCCGGCGGGATGATGATCTACCTCTCGGCCGACGTCCGCGTCGCCGTCGACCGCGACGACGTGCGCATGGGCCTCAACGAAGCGGTCACGGGGATCCCGATCACGGCGGGGACCGCCGCGCTCTGCACGACGTCCATCCCGCCTCAACACCACAACGAGTTGATCCTGCACGGCCGACTCGTGAGCCCCCGCGAGACCTTCGACCGGGGAATCACCGACGAGCTGGTGTCGGACGCCGCCGATCTCGAGCGCGCGTCGCTCGCTCGGGCGGAGGCGCTCGCGGACGTGGATCCCGAGGCCTATCGCCTGAACAAGCGCATACTCCGTGAGCCCGCATGGGAGGCCGCCGTCGCCAGGAGCGCCCTGCTGAGGGCCGACGCGTCGACCCGCAACCCGTTCGAGTCGATCCGGCGCTGAGTCGCGAAAGGGCTCCTTCGGCGAACTCCACGTCCCGTCGGTGGTCTCCCGCGGCGCTATGATGCCGCCCGGCCGTCGCCGAGGCGTCGGACGAGGAGACCCCGTGGCGAGCACGATCCTGACCAAGGAAGAGCTGCAGTCCTATTGGCTCGATGGCTACGTCCTGAAGCGCGGGCTGATCGACGCCGACAAGGTCCAGACCCTGCGCGACCGCTTCCAGGCCGTGACCCACGGGTCGATTCCGCCGGCCAAGGGCATGCTCGTGATGCGCGACGTGCTCGTCGCCAAGGGCAAGGTCCAGGCGGCGACGCCGGAAGAGGAGATCGCGAAGATCCAGGACTTCGCGGAGGACCCTGTCTTCTTCGGCTACGCGAAGGACGACCGGATCCTCGATGTCGTCGAGCAGATCATCGGCCCCGACATCCAGACCCTGCACACGATGCTGATCAACAAGCCGCCGAACGTCGACGGTCGCCACCCGCTCCATCAGGACCTCGTCTACTTCGGGTTCCGGCCGGCGGACAAGATCGTGGCGGCGCAGACGGCCCTCGAGCCGATGACCCGGGAGAACGGGTGCCTCTCCGTCGTCCCCGGCTCCCACGATCGCGGACTGATCGACCACGAGACGATGCCGTGGGAAGGCGCGAACGCCGGCTACTGGGGCGCCAAGGGCGTGGGGGCCCATCCCGACCGCGTGCACGTCGAGCTCGAGCCGGGCGACACGCTCTTCTTCCATCCGGTCCTCCTCCATGGATCGGGCCGCAATCGGAGCAACGGATTCCGTCGCGCGATCTCGGGGCACTACGTGTCGGCGGAGTGCGTGCGGACCTGGGCGACGCCCGACGAGGACAAGCGGCAGTTCACACTCGTGCGAGGCCGCGCCCACGACCATGCGCCGCCGCCGAAGGACGTGATCCCCCCGGCGATTCCCGTCGATCGCGATACGTACCAGGCGCTGCGCCAGCGCGAGTCCCGACGCGGCTAGCGTCGCGGGGTCGTCGGCCGATGCGCATCGGATGAGACGTGGACCGTAGTCTGCACCCGGCACGCATCGTGCGATGTCGGTCTGCATGTCGTCTACGCCCTTCCTGCGCCGCCCACCCCACTGCCCCAACCCCGACTGTGATTTCCATGCAAATCCAGCCGGTTGGCGATTTCAGAAGAAGGGCTTCTACGAACGAGAGGCACGGCCGCGCCGGATCCAGCGGTACCGCTGTACGCAC